>NZ_KE992122.1:1017-1298 GCF_000466425.1 Capnocytophaga sp. oral taxon 863 str. F0517 | reverse complement strand
GGGGCAATGTGTCCATTGACCAATGAGCAAGCCAATAAATTATTAAACCAACAATAGTAACTCAAAACTCAAAACTATCATGAATCGTCTATTACTTTGTACTTTGTTACTCGTTGCTTGCAAGCAAAAACCTGTAGAGCAACTCCCTACTACGGATGAAAAGGAGGCTGTGGTACAAGATACCATACTTGTATCCGATATCCATCGTACAGATTCCCATTCCCTATGGATTTGGGAATATAAGCACCCCTATGTGGAGGGCTATATCATCAATCAGGATT
>NZ_KE992122.1:0-917 GCF_000466425.1 Capnocytophaga sp. oral taxon 863 str. F0517 | reverse complement strand
ATACCACAGGCTTTAGAGTAGTGGACGTTATAAGGGATAAGCAGTCTGACTATAGGGAAGAACCCATTTGGCGAACTTATAAGAAGGCTTTTAGGGGAACAAAGCAGATTAACATCTCTGACCCTGCGACCTTTGAGTCGGTTTCCACTTGTTATTTCAAGGACAAAAACTATCTATACTATTATGACCAAAAGGTAGAGGGGGCTGATGTGGCTACCCTTCAGAAGGAACGGGCAGAGGGGAAATTTGTCTCCGACAAGGACAATACCTATTACCGAGGGAAGCCCTTTATCTACAAAGGAGAGCGGGTACAGCAGGTATCGAATCTTATATACAAAACCACTACCCATGTATTGCGTTACAATGGAGGATATGATGATGAGGAAAAGGCGGAGGATTATTTTGTAGAACTCCCTGATTATTTTGATATTCCTACCTTAAAAAGGCTGAATGATCGCTATTTGATAGATAAAAACCACCTCTATTATGATGAAAGTAGCTATCCGTTAGAGGACAAAGACCTTAGGGTGCCTATAGCTAAGGAAGATTTGAGCAAAATAAAAAAGTTGTTTGAGGGTTTTGTAACCGATGGAAACAAGATCTACAGAGGGAAAGAGCCACTCTCTGGCTATGATGTGGCTACTTTTGAGATTGTTCCAGGGCATTATTACTATCAGTATGACAAGAATGGGGTGTATCATTGGTTTAAAAAGCTGCCTTTCCACTATACAAACCGCCTGAGTATGGGAAAAACCTTTTCTATATGGATTATCAGAGCCTATTTATCTATGAGGATCAGGCTTATTATGAGACTTATGACGATAGCCTCTATGTACCTCACCTCAGCCCCCAGCAGTTGGCGCTGCTAAAAGAAGGAAACACACCCCTAAGGGAATTATTCTCTTCTCAAGACGATA
>NZ_KE992121.1 GCF_000466425.1 Capnocytophaga sp. oral taxon 863 str. F0517 | reverse complement strand
GTTTCGAAAAAAGGTTATACCTTTGCACCCGCAAACAAAGCGACAAGTTCATTAAGAAATATTGATAATACAGCACAGAAAGATTTAGACTAAGCGGGCTTTTACGAGTCAAAAGAGATTTAAAGATTTAACGATGAAGAGTTTGATCCTGGCTCAGGATGAACGCTAGCGGCAGGCCTAACACATGCAAGTCGAGGGATAAGCCCTTCGGGGTGGAAACCGGCGCACGGGTGCGTAACGCGTATGCAACCTACCTTTCACAGGGGGATAGCCCGAAGAAATTTGGATTAATACCCCATAATATTGTTGGATGGCATCATCTGATAATTAAAGTTACGATGGTGAAAGATGGGCATGCGTCCTATTAGCTAGTTGGAGTGGTAACGGCACCCCAAGGCTACGATAGGTAGGGGTCCTGAGAGGGAGATCCCCCACACTGGTACTGAGACAGGGACCAGACTCCTACGGGAGGCAGCAGTGAGGAATATTGGTCAATGGTCGAAAGACTGAACCAGCCATGCCGCGTGCAGGACAGACGGCCCTAGAGGTTGTAAACTGCTTTTATATGGGAAGAATAAGGAGTACGAGTACTTTGATGACGGTACCATATGAATAAGCATCGGCTAACTCCGTGCCAGCAGCCGCGGTAATACGGAGGATGCGAGCGTTATTCGGAATCATTGGGTTTAAAGGGTCTGTAGGCGGGCTATTAAGTCAGGGGTGAAAGGTTTCAGCTTAACTGAGAAATTGCCTTTGATACTGGTAGTCTTGAATATCTGTGAAGTTCTTGGAATGTGTAGTGTAGCGGTGAAATGCTTAGATATTACACAGAACACCGATTGCGGAGGCAGGGGACTAACAGATGATTGACGCTGAGAGACGAAAGCGTGGGGAGCGAACAGGATTAGATACCCTGGTAGTCCACGCTGTAAACGATGGATACTAGCTGTTTGGCGTAAGCTGAGTGGCTAAGCGAAAGTGATAAGTATCCCACCTGGGGAGTACGCACGCAAGTGTGAAACTCAAAGGAATTGACGGGGGCCCGCACAAGCGGTGGAGCATGTGGTTTAATTCGATGATACGCGAGGAACCTTACCAAGGTTTAAATGGGAACTGACAGGGGTAGAGATACCTTTTTCTTCGGACAGTTTTCAAGGTGCTGCATGGTTGTCGTCAGCTCGTGCCGTGAGGTGTCAGGTTAAGTCCTATAACGAGCGCAACCCCTATTGTTAGTTACCAGCACGTAATGGTGGGGACTCTAGCAAGACTGCCGGTGTAAACCGCGAGGAAGGTGGGGATGACGTCAAATCATCACGGCCCTTACATCTTGGGCTACACACGTGCTACAATGGTCGTTACAGAGAGCAGCCACTGCGCGAGCAGGAGCGAATCTATAAAGACGGTCACAGTTCGGATCGGAGTCTGCAACTCGACTCCGTGAAGCTGGAATCGCTAGTAATCGGATATCAGCCATGATCCGGTGAATACGTTCCCGGGCCTTGTACACACCGCCCGTCAAGCCATGGAAGCTGGGAGTACCTGAAGTCGGTGACCGCAAGGAGCTGCCTAGGGTAAAACCAGTGACTGGGGCTAAGTCGTAACAAGGTAGCCGTACCGGAAGGTGTGGCTGGAACACCTCCTTTCTAGAGAAACGACTTTTAAGGTCAGCTTAGTTTAGATCTGTGTTGTGTTATTAAAGATATAAGAATAAGCAGTCTCATAGCTCAGCTGGTTAGAGCGCTACACTGATAATGTAGAGGTCGGCAGTTCGAGTCTGCCTGGGACTACAAAGCTGAAAGGAAATTCTAGAAGCTGAAGAAGTTTTTAGTTTTGGGTTTTTAGTTTTGAGTTAGATTTTTCTAGCTCAATATAGGGACTCAAAATTCAAGACTTAAAACTCAAAATTAACTTGGGGAATTAGCTCAGCTGGCTAGAGCACCTGCCTTGCACGCAGGGGGTCAAGGGTTCGAATCCCTTATTCTCCACAAAAAAAGTTCATTGACATATTGGATAAGATATCAAAAATTAAAACAAGTAGATAATACAAAAAGATAGGTAAGTTTTGAATTTTGAGTTTTAAATTTTGAGTTGTTATAACTCAAAACTAAGAACTAAGAACTCAAAACTACTACATACGAGTACAATAAGTTATGTAAGGGCGTATGGGGGATGCCTAGGCTCTCAGAGGCGAAGAAGGACGTGATAAGCTGCGAAAAGTTGCGGGGATTGGCACATACGAGGTGATCCGCAAATATCCGAATGGGGCAACCCAGTATATTGAAGATATACTACATCGTAAGATGAGCAAACCCGCTGAACTGAAACATCTAAGTAGGCGGAGGAGAAGAAAACAAAAGTGATTCCCAGAGTAGTGGCGAGCGAAATGGGAGGAGCCCAAACCAATGTTGTTTCGGCAACATTGGGGTTGTAGGACTGCGACATTTGCTGTTTATAGAATTAGAACGCTTTGGAAAGAGCGACCACAGAGGGTGATAGTCCCGTATAGGCAATATAAATAAGTGATAGCAGTATCCTGAGTAGGGCGGGGCACGTGGAACCCTGTCTGAAACTGCCGGGACCATCCGGTAAGGCTAAATACTCCTGAGAGACCGATAGTGGACTAGTACCGTGAGGGAAAGGTGAAAAGCACCGTGAATAACGGAGTGAAAAAGACCCTGAAACCATACGCTTACAAGCGGTCGGAGCGGCCTTTGGCCGTGACGGCGTGCCTTTTGCATAATGAGCCTACGAGTTACTGTTACTGGCAAGGATAAGCACTTAAGGTGCGCATTCGTAGCGAAAGCGAGTCTGAATAGGGCGCTGGAGTCAGTAGGAGTAGACGCGAAACCTGGTGATCTACCCTTGGGCAGGTTGAAGCACTGGTAACACAGTGTGGAGGACCGAACTGGTTGTCGTTGAAAAGACTTCGGATGACCTGAGGGTAGGGGTGAAAGGCCAATCAAACTGGGAAATAGCTCGTACTCCCCGAAATGCATTTAGGTGCAGCGTTGTGACAAAGTTTAATAGAGGTAGAGCTACTGATTGGATGCGGGGGTTTCACCGCCTACCAATTCCTGACAAACTCCGAATGCTATTAAATGTTTCACAGCAGTGAGGGCTTGGGTGCTAAGGTCCAAGTCCGAGAGGGAAAGAACCCGGACCATCAGCTAAGGTCCCCAAATATATGCTAAGTTGAAAAAACGCGGTTGAACTGCACTGACAGCTAGGATGTTGGCTTGGAAGCAGCCATACATTTAAAGAGTGCGTAACAGCTCACTAGTCGAGCGGTTCGGCATGGAGAATAAACGGGCATAAGCATATTACCGAAGCTATGGGGTATTAATACCGGTAGGGGAGCATTCTATATACGTTGAAGCTAAAGGCGTGAGCCATAGTGGAGTGTTATAGAAAAGAAAATGTAGGCATAAGTAACGATAAGGCAGGCGAGAAACCTGCCCGCCGAAAGATCAAGGTTTCCTCAGCTATGCTAATCAGCTGAGGGTTAGTCGGGGACTAACGCGTACCCTTTCAGGGGAAGTGGATGTACAACTGGTTAATATTCCAGTACTAGTATTTCAATAAAAGCGACGGAATGAGATATACGCTGCGCACAGACGGAGTTGCGTTGAAGGTGTTGTTATGGCACTGATAGTACACTTAGGCTACGGCCACGGTGATAGCGTAGACAACGTTTCCAAGAAAAGCGAGAGATACTACCCGTACCGTAAACCGACACAGGTGATCGGGAAGAGCATTCTAAGGCGCTCGAGAGATTCATGGCTAAGGAACTAGGCAAAATAGACCTGTAACTTCGGGAGAAAGGTCGCCTATCGTAAGATAGGCCGCAGTGAAAAGGTCCAAGCGACTGTTTATCAAAAACACAGGACTCTGCAAAATCGAAAGATGAGGTATAGGGTCTGACACCTGCCCGGTGCTGGAAGGTTAAGAGGAGGGCTTAGCGCAAGCGAAGGTCTGAATTGAAGCCCCAGTAAACGGCGGCCGTAACTATAACGGTCCTAAGGTAGCGAAATTCCTTGTCGGGTAAGTTCCGACCTGCACGAATGGTGTAACGATTTGGACACTGTCTCGGCCATGAGCTCGGTGAAATTGTAGTATCGGTGAAGATGCCGATTACCCGCAGTGGGACGAAAAGACCCTGTGCACCTTTACTATATCTTCGTATTGACCTTGGATAAGTGATGCGTAGGATAGGTGGGAGACATTGATTGGGGCATTCCGGTGCTTCATGAGTCGTTGTTGAAATACCACCCTTTGCTTATCTGAGGCCTAACTCTCCTTTATGGGAGAGGACAATTCGTGGAGGGTAGTTTGACTGGGGTGGTCGCCTCCAAAAGCGTAACGGAGGCTTCTAAAGGTTCCCTCAGCACGCTTGGTAACCGTGCGTAGAGTGCAATGGCAAAAGGGAGCTTGACTGAGAGACCTACAAGTCGATCAGGTACGAAAGTAGAGCATAGTGATCCGGTGGTTCCGTATGGAAGGGCCATCGCTCAAAGGATAAAAGGTACGCCGGGGATAACAGGCTGATCTCCCCCAAGAGCTCACATCGACGGGGGGGTTTGGCACCTCGATGTCGGCTCGTCACATCCTGGGGCTGGAGAAGGTTCCAAGGGTTGGGCTGTTCGCCCATTAAAGTGGCACGCGAGCTGGGTTCAGAACGTCGTGAGACAGTTCGGTCTCTATCTACTGTGGGCGTTAGAAATTTGCGTGGAGCTGACTCTAGTACGAGAGGACCGAGTTGGACTAACCGCTGGTGTATGAGTTATTCTGCCTAAGGGTACAGCTCAGTAGCTATGTTAGGAAGGGATAAGTGCTGAAAGCATATAAGTACGAAACCCACCACAAGATGAGATTTCTTTTGAGGGTCGTGGGAGATGACCACGTTGATAGGTTACAGGTGTAAAGGTGGTAACATCAAAGCCGAGTAATACTAATCACCCGAAGACTTATTGTACAGAATTCTTTT
>NZ_KE992120.1 GCF_000466425.1 Capnocytophaga sp. oral taxon 863 str. F0517 | reverse complement strand
GGTGTATGTGGCTTGATAGTGATCTTACCGGTGGTGGTATCAAAGGTAAAGTAATCCACTGGATTGTTATTATTATCTTTGAATACCCTTGGGGTAATATCTACATCAGCAGTGGTCAGCGGTGTTCTGCCATCAAGTTCATCATTCTTCAAGACACTCTGCTCGATTGTCTTAGGCTGATCTTGATTATTGATCTCGGTAAATTCATCATCAGCCGCAGCAAAAGAAACTATTTTGATACGTACCTGCGCCTTGTCGATATTGCCCTCATTGCCTTTCTCTTTGATTGTATAGTGATAAGTATACTCTCCTACAGGAAGACCTGGTATTACACTAATACGTCCGTCGATATTCATTCTAAAGTGAACTACATCATTGTTCTCTCCTTGGGTAGCTTCTATCACTACATCTGCTTCAGAGAGGCCGGTTCTACCATTGAGCATATCGTTGTTCAAGATACTTGGGGTAAGACCACCTTTGGTACCTACTCTCCATAGGCCATCATTATTGGCAACAATCGTTTTGCTTACTACCTTAAAGCGTACCGTAGCGGTATTGCTACAATTGGTTGGTTCTGCTTTTTCACAGATAGTATACTGATACTCATAGTCTCCCTCTGGGGTACCTGCCTTGATGGAAATCTTACCTGTGGCAGGATCCATGCTGATGTCAGCATGAGGGGCTGTACCTGGGTGAAGGCTCACATCAGTGCCTGGCACTAACACGCCTGATACACCTTCTAAGGTATCTACGCCGGCCGAGAAGACCGTAAGAGTGGAGGTATAGTCGGCCGTATTAGGAATACTACCAAAGTTATCATTCTTAGCTTCAATAGCACGAGCTGTGCCTGCTATGGTAATCTTTATCTTTGCCGTATCACAAGGAGTTCCAGTGGAAGCCTGACAAATCTTATAAGTCACCTCATAAGAGCTGCCTGGAGTAGCCGTATCAGGTACT
>NZ_KE992119.1 GCF_000466425.1 Capnocytophaga sp. oral taxon 863 str. F0517 | reverse complement strand
GTATCAGTAAGACTATGGGTATAGGCTTCCATATCCGAAGAAAAACTATCGGGAGAGAGCTCTCCTTGTTCTATCTTTTGCAATTGACTTTCCCATTCGCCTGTAAGGGCTACATCGGCTATAGTAAGTGATTTTACCCACTGATATACCTGCATTCCTTTATCGGTAGGAATAAGAGACTTTTGTTTGCGTTCAATATAATTGCGCTTTAAAAGCGTCTCGATAATAGCGGCACGTGTGGCTGGAGTACCTATACCTGCTCCTTGCAATAGTTCACGTTGTGCCTTATCTTCTAAGGTCTTTCCTGCTGTTTCCATAGCCCCCAAAAGTCCTGATTCGGTATATAAAGCAGGAGGTTGGGTGGTTTTAGAAAGGATTTCAACGGCTTTAATCTTTATGCTTTCTCCTTGTACAAGTTCAGGCAGCACTTGATTGCTATCACCTTCATTGTCTTTTTCACTATCTTTGGCAGTTTCATCAGAGTAAAAACCACCGATAGCGCGCCAACCCGCTTGTAACACTTGAACACCTTTTACCAAGAAGTCAGTGTGCAGAGCCTCCAGTAGAGTCTTTTGCACTTCTTTTACACAGGGTTCAGATACCGCTTCCAAAAGTCGGGTGGCAATCATTTTGTAAATAGTATTTTCTTTTGCCGTAAGATTGGTAGGAAAGCGCTCGGTAATAAGAAGTCCGTGATGGTCTGTTACTTTCAAATCATTAACCATCTTCTTATTCAGCGCCCCAATTTTCACAAGTTTAGCTTCGTTAGCGTATGCTTCACTTTCTTGTAACAAACGTATCAGCTGTGGGATTTCTTCCCATACATCCTCTGAGATGTACTTACTACCAGTACGTGGGTAAGTAATGTATTTTTGCTCGTAGAGACTTTGAGCGATTTGCAGGGTCTCATCGGCTGAAAAGTTCCATTTTTTATTAGCTTCTTTCTGAAGACCTGTTAGATCATAGAGCAAAGGAGGTTGTTCTTTTACCACTTCTTTTTCAGTGGAAATCACCTCGGCCATAGGAGACTTTTCTAATTGTTTTTGTAAGGCTTCAGCTTCCTTTTTATCCTCAATTTTAGCTGAGATACTGAAAAAATCAGTATAGCTTTTTTGGTGCTTGAGTCGTAATTGATAAAAAGGTTTCTTTTGAAAATGTGTGTGCTCTAAAAATCTTTTACAAACCATTGCTAAGGTAGGTGTTTGCACCCTACCTAAGGAATAAATCCCTTCACCTACGGCTATACTTAGGGCTTGGGTAGCATTGATACCCACCAGCCAATCAGCCTCACTACGCTTTTGAGCAGAGGCATACAGCAAATCAAAAGCACTTCCTTCTTGCAGATTGGCAAGTCCTGTTTTGATACCTTTTTCGGTTAAGGAGCTAATCCAAAGCCTTTGAAAAGGTTTTTGACATTGCAAATATTCATAGATATAGCGGAAGATCAGTTCTCCTTCACGACCTGCATCGGTGGCTACAATAATGGAACTACACTTCTTAAAAAGGCTATCAATGATTTTAAGCTGTTT
>NZ_KE992118.1:2679-6379 GCF_000466425.1 Capnocytophaga sp. oral taxon 863 str. F0517 | reverse complement strand
CCAAAAAGAAAAAGGCAGAACTCTATGAGTATGAAAGTTATTTTTTTGAGCAGGGAGAGACTTCAGCAAGGGAAGGAAAATCGGTGTATATACGCCCTGAGTTTCACCAGCGAATAGCCCGTATTGTACAGGTGATAGGAGAAGACAAGATCAGTCTGTACAACTATTTGGATAATGTGCTTAAAGCGCATTTTGAGCAGTACCAAGAGGAAATCACACAGAGTTTTGAACAGAAATACAAACCTATATTTTAACAATGGAAAAGATTATCATTTTACTACTTATTGTGGTCATTTTGTTGTTGCTATCGGACAAAATGCCTATAACACATTCTAAAAAGAGAGCTCCCCAACCTAAGGCTACCCCTATACCCAAAACAGCTCCTTCAACTTCGGTAATGGGGGAAAGTAGGTTTGTGCCTCCTGCAAAGGTAGCTACTACAGCTATCCCCTTAACAGAAAAAGAGCAACAGGATATTCTGACAGAATGGGAAGAGGACCCCACCGTAAACCTTGAAGATGAAGAAGAGGATTTACGCAGCTATCGAACAGAGGAAGAGGACAATGATTTTGCTACAGGGCTTTCGTTTGAGGACTTGGAAAAGGTAGCTACTTTCCTCTCTGAGGACAAAGAAGAGGTTACCACCGAGAACATAGAGTTACTGCAAAAAGTAGAGGGCACCAGCTTATTAGAAGCCATAGAAAAAGCCTTACCCCAAGCGACTCTTAAAGTAAGTGCGCTCTTGGAGAAGGCGTTGCCTAAAACTATAGAAAGTAAAACGGAGTTTGATATTAGGGAGTTTGTGTGAGAGTATATTTCTGATACTTTACTTTAAATCTTTTACTCTTGCTTTAAATTCTTCCTTCCATTTATGATAAATATCAATATCATTCTTAATTGTTTCTGCATTGGGTAGTGATGGTATTATCTCTATACCTCCATCGTGTTCTGTTACTGAATACTTTCCAAATAACTCTAAAATAAAATTAATATCATCTTCGTTTACAACTACATAACTTAATAAATTATCTCTTTTTACTTTTATGTTCTTAGAAAAACGTTCATAAGATTTCCCTGATAAGATTTCTTCAATAGTTCGTTCCAAGAGCATTCTAAATTTTTTTCTTATTGAGTTCAAACTGCATTCTCTATCTCTAGTATCGAATCGATTTATGTTGCATATATCTGCTTTTATATCATCTATCCTTTCTTGTACATTTTTTGCAAGATATGGTATCTCATTGGAAACAATACCGCTTATCCCTTCTTCTTTATTAATTCCTGTTATATTACAATCAGATAATCCCATTTCCTTGCTTTTATCAAGTAATAGACGTAAGAAATATAAATCGTGGGTTAAAACAATAACTTGCCTATTTTTTGATAATTCTACTATTTTTTTTGCTATGGATTCTCTAAAATCTACATCTAATGATGTTACAGGATCATCAAAAATTATCGTATTTAAACGATTATCTATTGTGCATTCTGATAGGAAATTTGATATAGCTATTACTTTTTGTTCTCCTTCACTTAGTACAGAACTTATATCTTCCTGAATTTCATTAAACTTACATTTTTGATAGGTTACACCTTGATTTGTGTGTACTTTTGAAATACTAACTTTATTAGCTAATTCTTGATTTATGGATTTTAAATGTGATATAAACTCATCTTGTTGTAATTTAACAGCCTTATTTTCCATTAGATTACCAATCATCATAGAAATACTTCTTGTATTAAGTTTGGATAAACAAAATTTTAATATTTTTTTAATATTATATTCATCAAAATACCTAAGAATGTTATCTTTTTCTTTAAATAAAAACTCTTTAGTATATAATTCTTTAGCTTTTGAGATTAACTTTTCTCTATTTGTTATAGATGATTTATTCTCTTCTATTTTACCATCAATGTCTGAAATTATTTTCTCAATATATTGAGATATGTTAAAAAGGATTAAATTAAGCTCTCCTCCTTCATTTAAAAAAGTGATTATCTCTTTCTTGTTCATTTCTATAGTAGAAGTGAATTTATTATATATTTCTTTAAATTCAGGAATTAGTTGCTCTAATTCTGTAAAATGACTTATTACAGGAATCTTAAGATCTTTGTAAAATTTTTCTTTTTCTTGTATCTTTTTTTGAAGTGTTCCTAATTCCTCTGAAATATCATCATGTATGAATTTTTTGAATGTTAACAACCTTTTCTTTGCTTCATTTCCTAATTCTTGTTGGCACAATACACACCTTTCTAATGATTTGTCTGAAGGGTAATTATCAGTATTTGTAAGATGTATACTATCTGCATATTTTTTTGCTGATTCCCAAAGAGTACGCCAAGGATTAGACCCCAATCCTTCTAATATAGTTACTTCATTTAATTCTAATTTAGCAATTTCATATGCATGATAAACTTCATCATAAGAATTTATAAGTTTTTCTATATTATCTTTTCTACTTTCTGCGAAAAAAGATTCAATTTCTTTTATTTCTCCAAGAAAATTACTAATTCTTGTTTTTTGATTACTTAAAAAAGTTATTTCTTTCTGCGGATCTTTTTCTTTAAGTAATTTTGTTAAATTATCTTTCTCTATTTCCTCTTCTTTTGTAAATAGAATATTGGAATTTATTTCTTCTTTTTTTAATTGCTCTATGGTATTATACCATTTTGATCTATCTGAATCAATTAATTTTTCATTTAATATTGGCTTTTTGACTATGAGACTATTGATCTCATTTTGTATCTTAGTTGTGATAAAATCAAAAGTTTGAATTAATCTCTTCAGTAAATCTATCCCAATAGGATTATATTCTATTGGATTTTCTTTGTTAATGTATACATTACTACAATCATTATCAAATACAAAAATTGATTTTAGAAAAGTATGGGCTTCTTCATTTGTCCTTTCTGACCATATATAGGATATTTTTTGTTCATCATTTTTTAAAACAAAGTTTACTTCTTGAGGTGTATTAGAAAGATTAAAAACATTTTTCTTTAATTCTGTATTAGCACTTCTACTCCAACAAAATTTCTTGAGTATGCGAGCATAACTTGATTTTCCAGATCCATTATTACCATATACAATTGTTAGTCCTTTCTCTGCAAATTCTAAAACACCATTCTCATATAGAGCACAGATGTTTTTTGGATTAGCTAAACTAATCAATTTAGGATAGCTATTGCTTGTTATTGTTTCATTGGGAAGATGTTCTTCATTAAAAGGTATAGCCTCTAATTTTATTGATGGATCTCCACAATCTTTTTTCAGTAATAAGATGAGTTCATCAATATCTTTCTCGGTAAGTTTTTGATTTGCAACTATTAATCTTCTCAAAGCATCCCTTATAAACATAGGCTTGTCAAGAGACCAATTAAGTATTTCTTTATATACTGACATAACTATTCTAAATCTATTATTCCACCCTGCAAAATTACAAAAACTTTTCCATATACAGCCATATGAAGCCAAAAACTTACACCCTTTTTCTCCTTACCTCTTTATCCCCCTACCTTTGCCCCGAATTTTAAAATAACAGATTATCAATGAAGCGAAAATCAATTCTAAAACGACTCCTTCTGCTCACGATGCTAGGAGTTACACAATTTTCCATTGCTCAGGGCAATGGCGTAGGAGGTATCAACGAAGCTACCCGTATGGTAACCTCGTATTTCGACCCTGCTACCAAGCTCATCT
>NZ_KE992118.1:849-2579 GCF_000466425.1 Capnocytophaga sp. oral taxon 863 str. F0517 | reverse complement strand
GAGAAGGCGTTGCCTAAAACTATAGAAAGTAAAATGGAGTTTGATATTAGGGAATTTGTGTAGTAATTAGTAGATAAAATCCATTAGGATAGATATATAAAGTTGATTATTAATGTATTACCCTCATAAAATAATCTATATCAAGTAGTTCAGATCATTAACCTAATATTTCTATTGCTTTATTTAAATTCTGAACAATAGAATAAGATGCTTTTCCAAAAGCATTTATCTTTGTTTCATCAATTTCACTATCAAACTTTAATCCATTAAGTTTCATATGGTAAAGGCACATTTTGATAAACTCTTTTTTTCCTTCATCTTTATTTATGGATAGATGTATTAACTCTTCATTAAGATGTCTTCCTGTATAATATAGAGTTTCTATTATAATTATCTCATTTGGAGATAAGGTATTCATATAATCAAGACTAGCTTTATATCCTTTTTCTCCTTTTTGAAAGGGTTTTTTATTTATAAAATCATCTAAACTATGCATTATAATATCATTTTCCTTTTCTACAAAAGGCTCTATCAACCTAATATATTCCTCTACTTTATTTTTTGCAGAAACATAATTATTTCTATATTCCTTTATTTCTACATCAGAATATTCAAAACTTACTTCTTTATCCTTATCTATATCATAATCTATCTGTTTCAAATGATGAAAGAGTTCTTCGATACAATTATGAAAATTATAGATATCAAGTCTTATAGCTGTAGGATGCTGAGGTTCTAAATTTTTACTTATTGGATAGCGCATTCGCATTGATTCTTGATCAAAATCTTGCATTTCCTTGACATAATCTTCAATTAAACCTATATTGGCTTTTGTACCAAATTTTTTCTTCCCTTTTGATAAGAATGGTTTCACCTCTAACCACGACTTCGATAGATTATGTTGTGCTTTATTCAAGTAAGCCTTAAATCCTTCTTCATCACATCCTGAGTATTTTAAGTAGAGATATTTTAGAAATATTTCTAATGAATGCCTATACAAAAAACATAGAGGATAGGTAAGAGAATCAACTATACTAAATTTTCCATTAGCTTTAGTCATTTTGTCAAATAATATATCAGCTGCATTCTTGTAATTATCCGCCAACAGACAAAATGCAAGAGGTCCTTTTCCTTCCCAACCTATATGACTGAATTCACAACTATCTTTACTTGCCGTTTCTTCTGGTGTGAGATATATAAATAATTTATTTCCCATTTTAGTTTTTTAACGTATTAATTTGTCTACAAAATTACAAAAACTTTTCCATATACAGCCATATGAAGCCAAAAACTTACACCCTTTTTCTCCTTACCTCTTTATCCCCCTACCTTTGCCCCGAATTTTAAAAATACATTTTATGAAATCACTCAGCAAAAGCCTGCTTTCAGCAGCATTTTTATGTATTAGCCACCTTGCCTTAGCTCAGGGCAATGGTGTAGGAGGTATCAACGAAGCTACCCGTATGGTTACCTCGTATTTCGACCCTGCTACCAAGCTCATCTATGCCATAGGGGCTGTGGTGGGACTCATCGGTGGGGTGAAGGTGTATAACAAGTTTAGTAGTGGCGACCCCGATACCAGCAAAACGGCTGCCAGTTGGTTTGGGGCTTGTATCTTCCTAATTGTAGCGGCTACTATCTTACGTTCGTTCTTCTTATAAACTTATGGAGACAAAAAACAGCTATTCTATCAACAAAGGCATCGGCAGAAGTGTAGAGTTCAAAGGACT
>NZ_KE992118.1:525-749 GCF_000466425.1 Capnocytophaga sp. oral taxon 863 str. F0517 | reverse complement strand
TCAATTCTTTTGTATGCTTGGGGGTAGGCGTTAGTATGGTCAGCCTTGTGGTTTGGCAGACTTTTTCACTAAACCAGAAATACGGTGAACACGGCCTGATGAAACAAGCAGCTCGCAAACGCCACCCCAAATACCTACGTCACCAAAGATCCCCACGCCAATTTATTCGTTACCCCAAACCTAAAACAATCCTCAATGAGAAATAGTTCTAAAATCAACACCTT
>NZ_KE992118.1:0-425 GCF_000466425.1 Capnocytophaga sp. oral taxon 863 str. F0517 | reverse complement strand
AAGCAGCTAGCAAACGCCACCCCAAATACCTACGCCACCAAAGATCGCCACGCCAATTTATTCGTTACCCTAAACCTAAAACAACCCTCAATGAGAAATAGTTCTAAAATCAACACCTTAGAGAGTAAGTTCCCTATTCTTGCCATAGAACAAGACTGTTTGCTCACCAAAGAAGCCGACATCAGCGTCGGCTTCGAGGTGCAGCTTCCAGAGCTCTTTACCATTTCGGGTGAGGACTATGAGATACTCCACTCGCTTTGGCATAAGGCTATCAAAGTATTGCCACAGTATACCGT
This sequence comes from Capnocytophaga sp. oral taxon 863 str. F0517, assembly GCF_000466425.1. Lineage (GTDB taxonomy): Bacteria > Bacteroidota > Bacteroidia > Flavobacteriales > Flavobacteriaceae > Capnocytophaga. The sequence goes on along the minus strand of NZ_KE992118.1, from coordinate 129 downwards.
TATCCACAAACAGGACTGGTTTATCAAGGAACAATACGAACCTGAACTGCAAGGTGAGAACCTGAGTTTTCTCTCTCATTCGTACGAAAAGCATTTTAACGAGCGTCCGTTCTTAAATCACAGATGCTA
>NZ_KE992117.1:217695-218100 GCF_000466425.1 Capnocytophaga sp. oral taxon 863 str. F0517 | reverse complement strand
TATCACTTCTGTGGTATTTGTACTGGATAAACTCACTCAAATGAGTATATACATTTTCGTATTTATTAAGTGTTCTCGAACTTCTAACACCTTTTTCTACCATCAAGGCAAAGTCCTCTTTGAACTTCTCATAGACTTTTAGCAAGGAATCTTCCATTACTCCTATACCTAGGAAAGTAGCTTTTAGCTTCTGAGCAGTAACCACTCCCTCATACTTCATCAGTTCCTCATAATGAGTAACCATACGTGAGCGGATCTCTTCCAGCTTTCGGTTGAGTTGGGTAGCTTCCTCTGTTTTACCTGTTACCCTTCCGTACTTCAAATCCCATTTCTGTGGAAGAATTTCAAGTTTGGTACTAAACTGAGCTACCTGATTGTCAATGGTAATACGCCCCATAATAGCAA
>NZ_KE992117.1:203136-217595 GCF_000466425.1 Capnocytophaga sp. oral taxon 863 str. F0517 | reverse complement strand
AAAGGTGTAAAACACTGAAATATAACCTACTAATGAAAATATTTTTTCAAGTCATTAGGTAACGATTTAGAAACCTAATTTTGAAAAAGCCTGTCCAAATCATCTAAGACTCTGTCTTCTCTTATCTTCCTATCAAAAAAAATAATCCTCTTTGTATGAGTTAATTACATTATTTTTTGTAGTTTTGCATTTTAAATTAGCTTTTGCGGGAAAATTACGTTTTGGTTTAGACCTTTTATTACTTTATGAAGAATACAGAGCAGGCTGGCAGAAAGATGTTTTTCCTAATTATGAAGATGAATACGACCGTGTTTGGCATAATAAAATGTGTTTTCAAAAAGTGTTCAACGGCGATTATATAGCTATTGAGTTGGAACCTGAGAATTATGGCAAGGTTGTCTACCTCAGCCACGATGGTAGTGAAAACCACGGGCTTTATATAGCCGATAACTTTAAGGAATTCCTAATGAACTATGCTGCTGTGGGGTGTACTGGAGGTGAAGATTGGCAATGGGAGCCTTTTTATACCAAAGGCAAAGGTATAGACCCTACCTGTGAGAACGCCCAAGCGTGGCACAAGGTATTGGGGATAAACCCCAAGGAGTTGGAGGGGTAAAAAAGTAAGAAAATGAATAACAAAAAGATGAAATGGATAGAATACTTTTCGGAAAATGGCGACCTATGGCAATTATTTGTAGAGGATGATTACCAAGAAAAACAAGCAGATACCTTAGCTCACAATGGCAATGAAGCTGTGACAAGAACTGAAATGCCTACCATAGATAAGGTACAAGTTACCATAATCCCAGCCGCTCGTATTGTAGACAAAGTAAAAGGACAAGTAGCAAAAGAAAAACTTTTTCACCTCAAGCTGAGCCTTATCAATGGGGATAATTGGTTTGCTATCAGTCAACAGGCATTTTCTAAGGAAGAGATATTACAATATGCTTCTCTTTTTGTAGGGTTGAACAAATTCCAAGCCGAAAGGGTTTGGAAATCCAAGAAATTAGGTGAAGTCAATACAATAAGACTTGAAGATAAGGAGGAAACAAACAATTAGTTTCATAAAATAAATAGCATTATGGCAATACCCTTTAATTTTGAGCTTTTTAAAAAGCGTTTAAACCTATTTTTAGAAAAGATAGAAGACCTTGGAAGAGCTTCAAAACTATATGAATACCCTTATAGCAGAACAACTCACCGCCTTGCAGGATAAGAAATTTGTAAAGTATTACTAAAAGAAAAATATTATGGGCATCGTACTCCGACAATCATTTAAGAATGTAGTGGCTACCTATCTCGGGTTTGCCATAGGGGCACTGAATACCCTTTTCTTATTTACCTATTTCCTTTCCAAAGCACAATATGGTTTGGTAAGTTATGTTACTTCCACCGCTACGATTCTCTCTCCACTGATAGCCTTTGGGGTGTCCAACACTTGGGTACGCTATTACTCTGCTTATACCGATAGGCTGGAACAAGGCAAACTCAATCTGATGCTTTGCCTTTTGCCGCTACTGGTGATTCTCCCTGCTACTCTTTTGGGGAGTATGGCATATGAACAAATCGCTCAATGGCTTTCGGCAAAGAATACAGAAGTGCGCCCGTATGTGTGGCTAATATTCCTTACGGCGGTGGCTATGGCCTATTTTGAGATAGCTTACGCGTGGATGCGGGTACAACTCAAAACGGTCTTTGGCAATTTCCTCAAGGAGGTATTCCATAGGGTAGGGGTGATGCTTCTATTAGTAGCCATTTACTTTGGTGTTATTGATTTTCATCAGCTAATGTGGGGGGTGTTTTGGGTGTATGCCTCGCGTATGCTCTTGATGTTTGTTTCCGCTTTTTATGTACGCCGACCTACCTTTGCTTGGGGATTGCCACAGGGCAAAAAGGAAGTCTTTTTATACAGTTTGTTTGTGATTTTATCAGGTTCGGTAGCTTCTGTATTGATGGACATAGATAAGTTTATGCTCAATCAATACCTGCCTATTAGTGAGATTGCGGTATATAATGTAGCTATCTTTACCGCTACAGTGATAGCCATTCCTTACCGCAGTATGTATCAGATTGTAAGTCCCCTCACGGCACAGTTTATGAACCAACAGAAGCCTCAAGAGCTTGCGGACCTCTATAAGCGCAGTACGGTAAATACTTACTTTGTGAGTATGGTCATTTGTGTACTTATTGTAGTGAATGCCCAGCAGTGTTATGCCCTCTTGCCCGATAAGGATTACAGCACAGGGCTTGGGGTGCTTATCATCATATCCGTAGTAAAGCTCTCCGATGCCTTAGTGGGGTTTAGTAATGCCGTATTGCTCAATTCTCCCTACTATCGCACCGTGCTATTTTTGGGTGTTTTCTTGGTCATAGGTGCCGTTCTGATGAATAGATGGCTCATTCCTATTTATGGAATTAATGGGGCGGGCGTAGCGACCTTGATTGCCTTTAGTTCATATAACCTACTCAAGTCGGTTTTTGTATATCGCAAGTATGGCTTACAACCCTTTTATAAGGAAACATTACAGACTACTCTCTTTGGTATCGTAGCCATAGGAGGTTTCTTCTTTTGGGACTTTCCCTTTCACCCGTTGGTGAATATTGGTTTGAAATCCTTGCTTGTAGGGGCAATGAGTCTGTTTTTTCTCCTTAAATATAAAGTGTCAGAAGAGTTGACGAGGCTGATTAGTAAATTTAGAAATTGATAAAAAGCCTAATATTACTCACTCATCATATCCGTATTCCTGCTGATATTTTAGCTATTATTGATGTAGTGGAAGACCCTCATATTCGCAGATTACAGGCTTCGTTACGCAGAGTGTAAAATAAAATTTTTTTTAATTATTTTTGAGGTTTCTTTGCAAAATACGAAAATTATTACTACCTTTGCGGAAAATTATATTATTATGAACGAAAAAAGAAATATCAAGCAAAAAATTAATTTGTTTGTAGGTTCCATAGGAGCCTTTATAGGAGTGGCGGTATTTGTAGCCTATATTCCTCAAATTATGGCCAATTTAGAGGGGCACAAAGCACAACCATGGCAACCTTTGTTTGCAGCTGGGTCTTGTCTTATCTGGGTGGTGTATGGCTGGACAAAAGAGCCTAAGCCAGATTATATCCTCATTATTCCCAATTTGGTAGGGGTAGTTTTAGGATTCTTAACTTTTATTACTTCACTTTAAAGCTACTGGATGTTTCTGCTTTTTGACTAAAGCAAAAACGACTCACTAATCCCTATTTTGGAATAATTTTTGTACTTTTGCCTTACAAAATAAGAATCTTATGTCTATGACCTTTACCATTAATGAGAGCCATCCACAAGCTTCTGCCCTTGTGGAACTTCTTAAAACATTCAGTTTTGTTTCCTTTAAGGAGACTAAAACAAAGACAAAAAAGACTACTACAAAGGAAAAATCAGCCGTTGTAGAGCCTGCTTTTGAAGAAGAAAGCCCTGAAGATTATGAATTTATTATGGCACTTTCTAAAGAAACCAATAGAAATGTAGCTCACCGTTTGGCTAAGGAAAAAAATATACTATTGTAGAAGATATTGACGAAGATGATTATCCTTTTATCGCTATGTACTTTCAGTACAAGCATAGAATTTGGTCAAGAGACAAGGAACTTATTTTGGGGCTGACAGAAAAAGGTTTTGGACATTTTTTTATTTCTACAGATGAAATAAGAGGACATCTCTACAAGAAAAACTGATCATCTAATAACAAAAAAGACTGCCCTTTTCAGGCAGTCTTTTATTCTGTTAGGTACTTGATTAGCTTTCGAGAGGAACGCGCTCGTCAAGAAGTTTGATAGCGAATGGTTTCTCATCGGAAACGAACTCGAACATATCAAGTATATCATGAACTAAGCGTTCTTCTTCTAATTGCTCGTTAACGAACCATTGTAGGAAGTTTTCGCTAGCGAAATCGTTCTCTTGGCGGGCTACTTTCACGATGTTGTTGATAGAGTCGGTAACAGCGATTTCGTGCTCAAGCGTTTTTTCAAATACATCCTTAAGGCTCTTGTATTCCTGTTGGATGTTGGTCACTTCAGGAGAGAAGGCTCTTACGCCATTTTCGTTCAAGAAGTTGAATATTCTAAGCATATGACCACGTTCTTCGTCAGCATGATTAAGGAAGAAAGCGGCACTTCTCTTGTAACCACGATCATCACACCAAGAAGACATGGCCAAATAAGTAGCACTTGCATGGGCTTCCATTGCTATCTGTGCTTGAAGTAACTCTGTTACTTTGTTGTGCAAACTAGTTGCTTTTCTTGTTTGAGACATACTAATGTTTTTTAATTGGTGCAAAAATATTATTTTTTTTTGATATACACACTATTATGCTATAAAAAAAATTGATAGGGTCAAAAAAATTTTTTATCTTTGCCTTTTGGAGCAATTAGTGATTAGCGAATAGTGATTAGTGGTTAACTAATTGATAACTAATTACTAACCACTAACAACTAAAAACTATCTTATGTATATCATTATTCTGACCTATCAAAAAGACCTTTCAGAGGTAGAAAAGCACTTGGAAGCCCATCGTGCTTACTTAGATAAGCACTATGCTTCGGGTCATTTTATAGCTTCGGGAGCGCAAGTACCTCGCACAGGTGGGGTGATTTTGTCTAAGGCAAGCAATAGGGGAGAGGTAGAGGCGATTATTACCCAAGATCCTTTTTACGAGCATCGAATAGCTGCCTATCAAATCATTGAATTTACCCCTACCAAATACGCTGAGGCGTTTGGCAAGGTACTCTCTTGACCTCTACAACTCAAAATTAAAAACTTAAAACTCAAAACTCAAATGATGGACTGGCAACACCTACTATCCTTGCGCAAACAAGGAGATACCAAAACTCGCTCACGTAAGGAGGAAGACCCTACACGGCTGAGCTATGATGTGGATTACGACCGTATTGTCTTCTCTGGGGCTTTTCGTAGCTTGCAGGACAAGACCCAAGTAATTCCCCTCTCAGGCTCAGGCTTTGTACATACGCGCTTGACCCATAGTATGGAGGTCTCTGTAGTAGGGCGTTCGTTAGGGCGTGCCATAGGAGCCAAAGTCCTTCAGAAGTATCCCCACTTGCAAGCGTTAGGCTACCAGATGAATGATTTTGGTACCATAGTAGCCTCGGCTGCTTTGGCGCACGATATAGGCAATCCGCCATTTGGCCACAGTGGTGAGAAGGCTATAGGCGATTTCTTTCGCTATCATGAAGGGAGTGTACTTCAGGGGCAGCTTTCCGATCGGGAATATTCCGACCTATGTAGCTTTGAGGGGAATGCCAATGGTTTTAAGATACTTACTGAAAGTCGCGCAGGAGTACAGGGCGGTTTGCGACTTACTTATGCTACCTTGGGCACTTTTATCAAATATCCTAAAGAGTCCCTGCCGGTGAGGCCTACTGGGGCGGTGTATGACAAGAAATACAATATCTTCCAGTCCGACAAGGCTTTCTTCCATCAGGTAGCTCAAGAGCTTTCACTCTTGCCTATAGGCGAAGGGAATGAGGCACGCTATGTACGCCATCCTTTGGCTTTTTTGGTGGAGGCGGCCGATGATATTTGCTATACATTGATTGATTTTGAGGACGGTATCAATTTGGGCTGGGTCTCTGAAGATAATGCCTTGGAGTATCTCATACAGCTCATACGAGGTAGCCGTATCAAGCCCGAGACAATTACTCAAAAATACTATCAACTCTCCCATAAGCAGGATAGAATCGCTTACCTCAGGGCTCTTTCCATAGGGACACTCATAGGGGAGGCCGTAGCTCTCTTTGAGGAGAATGAGGAAAAGTTGCTCCGTGGCGAGCTGACCATGTCCCTTTTGGAGAAGAGTAGATATAAGCCCCAAATCAAGGATATTATTGACCTTAGTGTAGGCAATATCTACCAATCGCCACAGGTGGTAGAGAAGGAATTGGCTGGCTATGCAATCCTTCAGCATCTGCTAAGGGTGTATTTTACGGCAGTCTATCACAAATGGCATGGGCAAACCTCCTCTTATGACCAGATTATCCTCAAGACCATTCCCCCTCGCTATTTGCAAGAACAGGAGGGACTCTATGAGCAGATATTGTCCATTACCTGCTATGTAGCCAGCCTTACCGATACGCAGACCACTAAGCTGCATTCTAAACTTAATGGAATACTTTGATAATGACTAACGACTAATGACTAACCACTAACCACTAATCACTAAAAGAAGATGAAAGATTTACGAATTATATTTATGGGGACCCCTGATTTTGCTACAGGAGTACTCCAACACATGGTAGAGGAGGGCTTGCAGGTGGTAGCCGTGGTAACGGTGGCCGATAAGCCTGCAGGACGCGGACAGAAGCTGCAAGAATCGTCCGTCAAGAAATATGCTCTTTCTCAGCAAATACCTGTATTGCAACCTGTCTCCCTTAGGGATGAGGGCTTTTTAGCTGAACTAAAAGCCTTCCAAGCCGATGTACAGGTCGTGGTAGCTTTCCGCATGCTTCCTAAGGTCGTTTGGCAGATGCCAAGGAAAGGTACCTTCAACCTGCATGCCTCTTTGCTCCCTGACTACCGAGGGGCAGCCCCTATCAACTGGGCGATTATCAATGGGGAGACCACCACAGGGGTTACCACCTTTCTCATTGACGAACAGATAGATACAGGAGCTATGCTCCTTAGAAAGGAAGTGGCCATCGCCCCGAGGGAGACCGCCGGTACGCTCCATGACAAGCTCATGGCTGTAGGGGCAGACTTGGTGGTGGAGACACTCGCTCTTATCGCCTCAGGCAAGGTGGTAGCCCAACCCCAAGAAAAACAAGCTGTAGAGAAGCAGGCGCCTAAGATACACAAGGAAACCTCTCGTATTGCTTGGGACAAATCCTTGGAAGAAATTGACCGTTTTGTACGCGGTATGGCACCCTATCCCACTGCTTGGGCTGAGCTACACCATCAGGGAGCCACCTATGCCGTAAAGCTATATGAGGCCATCCCCAAGGAGGCTACTCATACCCTTCCGATAGGAAGCATTCGGGTACAAGATAAGCAGATAGAGGTAGCCGTACAAGGAGGCTTTTTGTGTATCGAAAGTCTGCAATTTCCCTCCAAAAAGCGCATGACTGCTCGGGAGTTTCTTAATGGATTTCACTTTGCTGAAGGGGATTTTTTCGCTTGATTATTTGAGTCATTTTCTCATAAAAACATAAAGTAAGAATTAATAAAACGATAAAGTTTCTCATTTTCAGTGTTTTTTCGAATGAAGTTGTTGGTAGTCTCAATAAAAACCTTACTTTTGTGCTGTATTTAACGAATTAAGTATTTATTTTATGAACAAGACAGAACTCATCGACGCTATTGCACAAGAGGCTGGACTTTCAAAAGCCGATGCAAAAAAGGCCTTAGAAGCTTTTCTAGCAACTGTAGAAAAAACCTTGAAAAATGGAGATAAAATCTCCTTGGTAGGATTTGGTTCTTGGTCAGTAACTGAAAAGGCTGCTCGTGAAGGAAGAAATCCTCAAACAGGGAAAACGATCAGTATCCCTGCTAAAAAGGTAGTAAAGTTCAAACCAGGAACTGAGCTTTCTAATGCAATAAACTAATTAGAAATAGTTTTGTAAAAACAAAAAAAGAGGCTGCCCTATAGGGTAGCCTTTTCCATATAAAATGTTTTTCAAGAAAAAAAAACAACTTTTCTATAGGGAATTTCCGAAAAAAATAGTAACTTTGAGCCTTGAAAGCATGTATGTTTTTGAAGATTAAAAATGAAAGCTATTACTTTTGCAAACCCTGAATTTTTTTGGCTTTTCTTACTTTTTCCTTTGCTGATAGCCTGGCAATGGTTTAGGCGTAAGAAGGAGGTACCTGCCGTATCTTTTTCCTCTCTGCAACAGTTCTCTGCGGTACGTACTTGGCGCACTACGCTTAGGCCTTTGTTGTATGTACTTCGAGGCCTTGCCTTAGCAGCGCTTATTGTAGCCTTGGCACGTCCTCGTTCTTCTTCGGAGATTACCAAGACCAAAACCACAGAAGGGATTGATATTATCCTCTCTATCGATATGTCCTCCAGTATGCTGGCTAAGGATCTCAAGCCCAATAGAATAGAGGCGCTAAAGCGAGTCGCCTCCCAGTTTATAGAACAACGTACGTCCGACCGTATAGGAATTGTTGTCTATTCGGGGGAGAGCTATACGAAGGTACCTGCCACTACCGACAAATCCGTAGTGCTTCAGGCACTTAAAGATATTAAGCAGGGTGAGATAGAGGATGGTACCGCCATAGGTATGGGACTGGGGACGGCCATCAACCGACTGAAGGACAGCAAAACCAAGAGTAAGGTCATTATCCTGATGACCGATGGGGTGAACAATACTGGGGTGATAGACCCCCTTAGTGCTGCAGAATTAGCCAAAGAATACGGCATTCGTGTCTATACCATTGGGATAGGTACCAATGGCAAAGCACTCTCTCCGGTGGCCTATAACCCTGATGGTTCCCTACAATATGATATGGTACCGGTGGAGATAGATGATAAGCTGCTTAGTGAGATTGCTAAAAGTACGGGAGGCCAATATTTTAGAGCAACAGACAATAAGAAATTAGCCCAAATCTACACTGAGATAGACAAGTTAGAAAAATCAAAAATAGAAGAGCTCAAGTACTACCAACATCAGGAGAATTTCCGCCCATGGGCGCTCTTGGCTTTGGTCTTTTTGGTAGCAGAATTTGGTTTACGACACACTGTTTTTAGAAGTTTTGTATGATACATCTTGAAGAAAAAATATATTTTTATCTATTACTATTGCTTCCCTGCTTTGTTCTATTCTATATAGGGGTGCAATATTGGAAAGCAAGAGCGGTGAGGCGATTTGCCGAGAAGGCTACTTTTTCGCGCTTAGCCCCAGAGACTTCCTATTTCAAACCCTGGGTGAAGTTCGTCTTTTTCTGCCTTATAAGTTTCTTTATCATCATAGCTTTGGTCAATCCGAAGGTAGGTACCAAGCTTGAGACAGTCAAGCGAGAAGGGGTAGATATTGTCTTTGCCATTGACGTATCCAAAAGTATGTTGGCCGAGGATATCAAGCCCAATCGTATAGAAAAGGCCAAGCATCTGATCTCCCAAATCATAGACCAATTGCATGGGGATCGAATCGCTTTTGTCCCCTATGCCGCTCAGGCCTATCCACAGCTGCCCCTTACCTCGGATTATTCAGCGGCTAAGATATTCCTCGAAGGAATCAATACCAATATGCTTTCCTCCCAAGGAACCGCTATAAGAGATGCGATACAGACAGCTATTGATTACTTTCAAAACTCCGGTCAAGCCTCGAAGATTCTGATGATCCTCTCCGATGGAGAAGACCACGAGCAAGGCGTGGAGGATGTACTTCAGGAGGTTAAGGATAGGGGAATTCGCATATTCACCATTGGGCTGGGAACAGCACAGGGAGCCACCATTCCTATCACTGAAAATGGAGCTACCTTTCCCAAGCGTGATAGCAATGGGGAGGTAGTCATCACTAAGCTCAACCAACCCCTATTGGAGGAGCTGGCTCAGGGGGGCTCTGGAAAGTATTTCGATGGAGCCAATACCCGTCAGGTACTTGACAATATACAAAAAGCCTTCGAGAATATCGAAAAAAACGAGTATGAATCCCAGGTGTTCTCCGATTACAAAGATCAGTTCCAGTGGTTTTTAGCGATAGCACTCTTTTTATTAGTCTTGGATGTGTTCATCTCCTATAAGAAGACCTTTTGGGTGCGGAAACTCAATCTCTTTGGAGAAAAACAAAAAAATGAAAAGTGATGCGTGATTTCGGCAATGGAGCGATAAGGAGATTAGGCTAAAACCTTGTAAAAGCGATCATTCTATAACCCTATAACCTTTTAGAAATGAAAACAAAGAAAAAGATTTTTATCTTCTTAATTCTCATAGTCTTAGCCATAGGAGGATATTATTGGCTTTCCTCTCCCAAAGCACCAGAGCAGCAGCATGCTGTTCGTATGGAAAACAGAGATATCCGCGAGGAGATCTATATTCCAGGTAATGTGTATCCGGTCAAGGAGATAGAACTCAAGTCCCAACTCTCTGGGGTCTTGGATAAAATCTTCGTCAAAATAGGAGATGTCGTACAGGAGGGTGCTGCGGTGGCTTCTATCAGTTTGGTGCCCAGTACCTTGGAGCTAGAGCGCTTGGAGAATAACGTCAAGATGGCACAGATCAACTTTGATGCGGCCAAGCTTTCCTATCAGCGCTCTAAGAAACTCTTTGAGGCACAGACGATCTCCAAAGCCAATATGGAAGCTGTCGAAAAAGAGTACAATTCGGCTAAGGAACAACTCCTATCGGCACAGAAGCAAATGGCAATCCAAAAAACAGGTAAGATAACTGGCAAGAGTGAGACCTCTAACATCGTAAAGTCCAGTATTGCGGGTACTGTCATCGACTTACCTTTGCAGGAAGGGGCTTCGGTGATAGAGCGCAACACGCTTAATTCGGGGATTACGGTGGCTATCTTGGCCAAGATGGGACAGTTCGTCTTCCGTACTCAGCTGGCAGAGCAATACTTGGAGCATATCCACTTAGGCGATAGTATCACCTTGGCTTTTAACGCCTACAAAGATCTTAAGAGCAAGGCCAAAATTACTAAAATATCCTCCAAAGGAACCTTGGAGAATGGGATTATGAAATATACCCTGGAGGCTGAGTTTCCCGTTCATGCACAAATGCCAGTAATTCGTTCCGGATATTCTGCTACGGCAGAGATTGTGCTTGATAGCAAGAGGAATGTACCCTCTATAGAGGAGAAATACATTACCTATAAGAACGATTCTACCTATGTATGGGTCAAAAATGGACAAAACATAGAGAAAAAGTATATAGAATTGGGAATTTCAGATGGTAAATATACCGAAATTACCAACGGACTTACGGCTAATGATAAAGTAGTACAAAATGATTCAGCTCAATGATATAAAAAAGGCCTACCATACCGAATATGATACGCTACAAGTCTTGAAAGGGATCAATCTGACGGTGAATCGAGGCGAAATGGTTTCTATCATGGGGGCTTCAGGTTCGGGTAAATCGACCTTGATGAACATCATAGGCCTCTTGGACACCTACGATAGTGGTACTTATTATTTCGATGGGCAGGATATGAGCCTTTTGGATAGTGTAGAGCGTTCGGCCTATCGCAGTAAGAACATAGGCTTTGTCTTTCAGGCGGCCAACTTGATTGCGTATAAGAATGTGGTGGAGAATGTAGCACTCCCCCTTTTCTACCAGCATGTTTCCAAGAAGGAGCGGGAGGCACGTGCCATGGAAAAGCTCGAGCCCTTAGGGATTGCCTCTTGGGCGAAACACTACCCCAATGAGCTTTCAGGCGGACAAAAGCAGCGTGTAGCCATAGCCCGAGCCCTCATAGCCAATGCTCCCCTGATTTTGGCAGATGAGCCTACAGGACAATTGGACTCCAAGACCACCGCCGAGGTGATGCAGATATTCAAAGAGGTCAATGCCCTGGGCACTACCATCATTATCGTAACCCATGAGGAGGATATCGCCGCCCAAACACAGCGTGTCATCCGTATCGTAGATGGAGTTATACAATAATGTTTAATGATTAATAATGCGAATCAATAGTTAAAGGACTAGAAATATAGACATCAGGAAAAAGTTGTAAGTAACTCATTATTAACGATTTCTAATTACATCCCCCTAGCCCCCCTCAAGGGGGGAATTATAGAGTGGTATCAAGTAGAATGTTGAACAATCACACTTGAATATACTGGACACTAGCATGATAGTTCAGCATCCTACAATTCCCCCCTTGAGGGGGGGCTAGGGGGGATGTAGAAAAGAATATATTGAATATCAATGAATTACTATATAAAGTGTATTATTTTAACTATTGATTCGCATTAATAATTAACTATTTAAAAATAGGTTTTTTCCTTGAAAAAACGTACCTTTGCAGAAGGTAAACAATGATAAATGAATAATATACAAATACAAGATTACGTACGAGATATTCTCGATTTCCCTAAGAAGGGAGTGGTATTCAAGGATATTACCCCACTACTGGCAGATGCCCAAGCAACCGAGGCTGTATTGCAAAAGCTCTTAGCGCCGCTCCAAGGAGTGCGAATCGATAAGGTGGCTGCAATAGAGAGCCGCGGTTTCTTTTTTGGAATGCTGCTTGCTCATGCCCTTCAGGTAGGCTTTGTCCCTATCCGAAAGCCAGGCAAGCTCCCTGCTGAGACCCTAAGCGAACACTATGACCTGGAGTATGGCAGTAGCAATATAGAAATCCATACCGATGCCATCACCCCAGGGGAGCGCGTACTCCTACATGACGATGTATTGGCAACCGGCGGTACCGCCCAGGCCGCAACACGCCTTATAGAACGCTTGGGGGGAGAGGTTGTACAATGCACCTTCCTGATGGAATTGGACTTTTTGAAAGGACGAGAAAAATTGAAAAAATACAGTATAAATAGTATTCTAAATTATTAATTATGACAAAGAAATTACTTTCATTGCTGATGCTTATGGGAGCGGGTTCGCTCTTTGCACAGGACAACCTGATCAACGCCTTGGCTAATAACCAAGGAAAGGATGTACAGAAGTACTACCAAATCAAGCCTGTTTTTGCCATAGGAGTTACCGATGTCAAAGAACAAGGCCATAGTGGTACCTGCTGGAGCTATACCGGAGCCTCTTTCTTAGAATCTGAAATGATCAAGAAAGGAAAGCAACCGGTGGATTTGGCCGAAATCTATACCGCTCGTAAGGTGTATTTGGAAAAAGCTATCAATTACTTGCGTATGCACGGAGCTCTTACCTGGGGCGATGGGGGCGAATTGCATGATGTAATCAATATCTATCGCAAATATGGAGCCGTGCCTCAGATAGCCTATACAGGACTTATCAATGGGGCTACTAAGAACAACTTCAAGGAAATGCAAAAGGACTTAGAGGGTTACCTCAAGGATATTGTAGCTAGTGAAAAAGTACCAGCCAACTGGAAGGAGGTATTCGAACAGAAATTGGATACCTACTTAGGAGCTGTACCTAAGACCTTTATGTACAATGGCAAGATGTACGATCCGCAGTCTTTTGCCAAAGAAGTTGTAGGCCTACAGGATGAGAAATACATAGAAATGCTTTCAGTAGAACACAAGCCTAAGTACCAAAACACCCTTATGGCAGTGCCAGATAACTGGAGCTATGACTATGCCTTCAATGTGAATATGGAGGATATCATCCGTACCATTGATTATGCTCTTAGCAAAGGCTATACCGTAGCTTGGGCAGCCGACGTATCAGAAAAATACTTCAGCTGGAAAAACGGCTTGGCAGTTGTTCCAGAAAAAGACTACAATGACCTCTCCGCTCAGGAGCAAAAAGACTATTTCCATGTATACTGGAATGAGAAGACCATCACCCCTGAGATGCGCCAAAAAGCTTTTGATAACTACGAGACTACCGATGACCATGCCATGCACATCGTAGGCCTTGCGAAAGACCAAAACGGAAGAGAGTACTATATCGTAAAGAATTCTTGGGGAACTAATAATGATAACAAAGGTTACCTATATGTATCCAAGAACTATGTACGCTACAAGACCATGGCGATCATGCTAAACCTTAAGGGTACTCCTAAAGACTTGGTGAAAAAATATAAAAAAGCAGGCTATATCAGCTAATTCGTATCCAAATTACTATATGATGATGAAAAAAATGCTTTCTGTCTTAGCACTTCTTAGTGTAGGACAGGCCTTGGCACAAGAAAACTTGATCAATGCCTTGGCAAACAACAAAGGAAAAGATATTCAAAAGTACTACCAAATCACCCCTATATTGGCCTTGGATGCCACTGAGGTAAAAAACCAAGGATGGAGTGGTACTTGTTGGAGCTATGCGGTCTCTTCTTTCTTGGAATCAGAGGCCCTAAAGAAGAAAAAGAAACCGGTGGACTTGGCCGAAATCTACACCGCTCGTAAGATTTATCTAGATAAGGCGATCAACTATGTACGCATGCAAGGCGCCCTTAACTGGGGCGATGGGGGCGAACCTCATGATGTGATCAATAGCTATCGCCGCTATGGCGCCCTTCCTCAATCGGCCTATAGCGGACTTATCAATGGGGCTACCTATAATAATTTTGACGAGATGCAAAAGGACTTGACCCCTTACTTAGAGGAACTTGTCAAGATGAAAAGACTCCCAGACAACTGGAAGGAAGTCTTTGAAAAGAAAATGGATACCTACTTAGGAGCCGTACCTAAGACCTTTATGTATAACGGTAAGATATACGATGCCCACTCTTTTGCCAAAGAATACGTAGGCTTAGAAGACGAGAAATACATCGAGATGATCTCCGTGGAGGATAAGCCCAAGTACCAAAATACCCTTATGGCGGTACCAGACAACTGGAGCTATGACTATGCCTTCAATGTGAATA
>NZ_KE992117.1:29801-203036 GCF_000466425.1 Capnocytophaga sp. oral taxon 863 str. F0517 | reverse complement strand
GCTATGACTATGCCTTCAATGTGAATATGGAGGACTTCATCCGTACGATTGACTATGCTTTGCGCAAGGGCTATACCGTAGGTTGGGAAGCCGATGTCTCTGAAAAATTCTTTAGCTGGCAAAACGGCTTGGCTATCATCCCAGAAAAGGATTTTGAGAGCCTAAGCCCTGCCGAGCAGGAAAACTACTACCAAACCTACTGGAAGGAAAAAACCATTACCCCTGAGATGCGCCAAGCGGCTTTTGATAACTACGAAACCCTTGACGATCACGCCATGCACATCGTAGGCTTGGCCAAAGACCAAACAGGTAAGGAATACTATATCGTAAAGAACTCCTGGGGTACCGATAACGATAACCAAGGCTACCTATATGCCAGCAAGGACTATGTACGCTACAAAACAATAGCTATCTTAGTCAATCAAAAAGGAGCTCCTAAGGATTTGGTAAAGAAATTCAAGAAGGCCTCTTATGTAAGCCTTTGATAATGACTAATGACGAGTGACTAATGACGAGTGACAATTTACTCTAAAAAAGTGAAGATTACCTATGGTGGTCTTCACTTTTTTATGATTAGGAGAAGGGCATTATAGGTTGTGTTTGTTGATATATGTCAAAAAGAATAATAGTTTATTTCTTCAAAAAGTAACCTATTTTGTTACTTTTTGCAGAAATGAACTATTATAAAAAATAGAGAAGAGAAGGGTGTAATTAGATCTTTTCTATAAGAGTAGTTTTAATCTTTTCCCAAGCAACTGCTGCATTATAGTCTATATTGGGGCGTATAATCGCAACCATATCAGAAAGAAATTCATGGTCTTTCATTTTTTCTTCCATATTAGCAAGAAATTGTTTGTAGGTAGGAGGTTGTTCTACGACAAAAGACATATATTTGTGATAACATTCAAGCACTTTAGAAGGGTCTATTTCATTACGCAGTATCGCCCAATAAAGATCAAATAAATCTCGTCCCTTTCTACGTTGGTATAATGCCCTTAATTTTGTTCCTAGCAATTCCTCTAATTCATAGCTAATGAGATTGCATTCTCCAGAATACCAAGTGTTAGAAACTCTAAAAGGGATTGGCTTGAGACCTAAAATATTAAAATGTTCACGAGTGTTTATTTCTATTTTTAGTCTCATATTAATCACTGGAGGGAACTCAGATTCAAAACGGTAGATGATAGTGTTATTGTGTATATGTTGCTTGACGGTTCGCTTAGTTCCTAGGAAAGAAAGGCGATCTCGTATTTCTTTGAGTATAGGATGTATAGGAGCAGATTCTATTTGTACTAAATCAATATCTTCTGAATAGCGAGCCTGTGGTTGTATATATAGCTTATGTAAAGCAGTCCCCCCACGAAAGGCTAATGTTTTACTAAGCAATGGAGAGGAAAACATTTCTACAAGAGCACGACTAATGACCAAATCTTGCTCAACCTGAGCATCATTAGTCCAAGGAGCTATAGATTTCCATTCTAGGATATATCGTTGTGGTATCATATGTCAATTTCTATTTTGTCATTTGGAATAATCTTCCATTTATCAGTTAAAGAGCCATTTTTTTGAGTGGATAGAGAAAGGTATTGTGGGTATATATTTCGTTTTGAAAGGACAACGAACAAACACTTAGCTATATCCTCTCTGCCAAGCAAATCATCAAGTATATAACCTGTTCTCTGAACTACTGAAGTAGGATAGAAGTTAGCTATTTTCTTTAAAGTATTTTTATTGACCACTTCAGAGAGTTCTTCAATAATACCAATCACTCTGCCTAATCCAAAATTCTGTAAGTTCTCAACCAGGTCAAGTATAGTAGCCTCTGCTGTAGCGACATTTACATATCCTGTACGTGTTTTAAGTTGTGTAATACAGGAGGTATCCCAGCCATTTTTTATAGTAAAAGAAATATGGATTTTTTCTTTCTTTATATCCCTGATAAAAGGCATGGTAGTGGTAACGAAAAACTGCATAGGCTGTTGATGGGCGGCACCATGGAGAGCTGCCGCAGATAGTAGAGACACATAATAATTTCGCTGCATATACGTCATAAGATCATCAATATACATGATGTAAGGAATACTCCTTTGTATGGAAAATTCGGGGGTGATAATCACATAAAATCCCCTTCTGATAAGAAGGATTTTTCCTTTACTTATTAAGCGAGATAGAGAGACTTGTACTATTTTTCTATTATAGCCACTTTTCTCTATTACTTCGTCTAAGGTAAATGAAATTCTTCCTACAGAAAGTACCTGATTGATAAAATCAATATAAGGAAATCTTTTTTCTACCATGTCTTACAGATAATTTATTTCTTCAAAAAGTAACAAGATAGGTTACTTTTTGAAGAAATGAACTTTTGCTTAGTTGGCTACAAAGATACTTATTTTCAATGAAATATACAAGTTTTGGGAGGAAAATATTTTATGATACTAAACGGTTGTTTTGTTTTGAAAACTTTAACTATAAAAAATTTTTTACTCGGTCACAGTTTGGCCGAGTTAGTCTGTAATTTTGTCCCAGATAAAAAAACGAAGTATTATGTATATACGATCACTACACATAGAAACAGAGCGAACTAAGAATTTTCCCTATAACACTTTGGCGGCACGCTATGCCAAGCATATAGATATGGGGCAGGCGGTAACCTTTATCGTAGGGGATAATGGCGTAGGGAAATCCACACTGATAGAGAGTATTGCCTACAAATTGGGTTTGCCCCGTATAGACAGCTATTTGGACTATATGCAAGAGTCCTTTGAGCCTATAGAAAGGCTTTCGGAGTGCTTGCAATTGGAGCAATACAATCAGGGAAAGGTCAAAGGCTTTTTCTTTCGGGCGGAGGACTTTGGCGATTATGTAGCCAAAGTAGATGATTATGCCAAGTCATGGGCTTATGAGTATTTTAAAGAATTGCCCCATTCTCGTATGCTGGAGGCGGTCAATAACAATACCAGAGAGTACAAGAATATGATGTGGAATTACGGACAGAAACTCTCGTCCTTTTCCCATGGAGAGGCCTTTTTGCATATCATCACTGAGCGGACGAAGAAGCAGGGACTTTATATCTTTGACGAGCTAGAGAGCGCTCTTTCCCCTATACACCAGCTATCGCTGATCTATCTTATTAGGGAGCACCTCAAGAGGGAGGAATCACAGTTTATCATCGCTACCCATTCACCTATATTGATGGCCATGCCAGGAGCCTTGATTTACGAAATCACAGAGACAGGTATGAACGCCACGCCCTTAGAACAAGTAGAGCACTATGTTGTAACAAAAACTTTTCTTAATAACCCAGCGGCGTATTTCAGAGAGGAGGAATAGGGCAGCCAAAAGAAGACCGACCCGCAATAGGGTGGCAGCTCAAATGCTTGTATCTTAGCGCGTTAAAGAATTTATCAACGTGTATAAAATTTAACACATGAAAGTGTGTAAAATAAAGATAAATTTGTATTTTTGTAGCAGGTTTAAAATAGATACTATAGCGTACTAAAAATACAATTTTAAAAGACATATAAACAGCGTTTCGCTTTACAATTTCCTGTTATAGAAAACGACCAATTTTTTAATGTTACGGGGAAAGTAAAAGTGGAATTGCCTACCTATAGCGTAGGCATTCCTTTTGCTTTCGTAACATAGCCTTTGGTCGGGCTTCTATAACAAGCAAAAAAGGAATGTTTGCGCTTTTTTGTGCTTATACCTGAAGTGTTTTTTTGTGGATAGATTGCTGTTTATCGAAGGATTAGGAATAATTGTTTAAATATATAAAAAATGAAAGAATACTTAGAAAAATTCAAAGAAGAATTGGAAAATTTCAAAAAAACCAAAGTAAAATGCCGTATAATAGGAAGAAGTGGTACAGGAAAATCTTCCTTAATTAATGCGATTGTAGGTGAAAGAATTGCAGAAGTAGGAGTAACGGAAACAACCATGGAAGTAGGGAAACCTTATGAAAATAGAGGTCTTCTTTTCTATGACTTACCAGGTTGTTCGACGGAGAAATTCCCAAGAGAAACTTATATAGAAAAAATGGGAATCAAGGATTCTGATTGTGTAATAGTAGTAACTTCAGATCGCTTTTATGAAGACGATTTGTTCTTAATTAAGGAGATAGCTAAAATACAACCACTGATAGCTATTTATGCAGTAAGGACAAAGATAGATTATTCTGTTGAAAGAAATAGGAAAGATACAGGAGAGGATGAGGGAACTACTTTGAAAAAGATCTATGAAGAACTTAGAGACAATATACAAGATGCTCCCGTAAAAGGAATTTACTTAACATCAGCAGATTATCCCACAGCATATGATTTGGATAAGCTCTTAAATGATATATCTTCAAACTTATCAAAGATCAAAAAAGAACGTTTTATTGCTGATGTTACTATTACTTCTGAAAAAGTAATCAAGGAAAAAAGAAAAATAGCAGAGAAATTAGTTCTAAGGTATGCTGCTTTGGCGGCTGCAAATGGTCTGAATCCAATACCAGGACTTGATATCTCTGTTGATCTTGGACTTGTGTTAAAAATGTCTAATGATATTACGGCAGTATATGGACTTAATAAAGAAGATCAAGAATACTATAAAACTCTTGTAGATTTACCCAATCAAGTAAAGTTGAAAACAGCTCTGTTGAAAGGAACTCAATATTTGGCTAGATATGGAGCTAAAGAAGCTATCATGATTTTACTAAAAAGGTTTGGAACATCAGTGGCTACTAAATCATTATCTAAATGGGTTCCATTTGTAGGGCAAGCAATAGCAGCAGGAATAGGATTTAAAATGGTTTTTTCTTTAGGTGAAGAAATGGTAGAAGAAGGAGAAAAAACAGCTATGGAAATTTTCGAAAGTTTCAAACAGTGAATGGAAGAAGTTTTTCCTGTAATAGATATAAATTTCAGAAAAAGGGAATTAGGAGGCAATATAAACGCCTCCTAATTCATAAAATAAGACTTGGATAAAATGATCTACACCCTACACCCTGAATTAGCTCCCTTTGTAGGGAAGCATTATGCAAAGGCTCCTTTGAAAGTGCTCTTTCAAGGGGAGAGCCACTATCTGCCAGAGGCTTATGACCATAAGATGGGGTAGGAGTGGTATGAGTAGAATATAGTAATATAAAAAATCTAAAAAATGATAAGGTCAACAGAAGAGCGTACTTATGATGGTAGTGATTATGATGGAGGAAAAATATACTTACCACAACACACTATAAAAAAGCATTATGACCTACAAGGGAGATTGGTTGCTATAGATATTGCTAAGGATAATCGTAGGCAAGAATATACCTATGATCACTTAGGAAATCTTATAGAAGAGCGTTATTATAGAAATGGTAAGCAAATAGATATGGTAAGGCATGAATTTCTATATGATAATAAGGGTCGCTTACTACAGAAAGTAGATAAAGGTAGCTATTCTTCTACTCGTAAATATGTGTATGATGATCATGATAATCTTATTGCTCTCTATTTGAATGGTGTTCTTTTTGAAATATATGAATATGAGTATGATTTTTTAGGAAATATTACTGAAGAACGCTGGTATACACCTTATTGGGAAATATTTGATGAGTACCGTATGGAGATAAAAAATCCTGATTTTCAATCTCTTTATAAGAATAAAATTCCAATTTTCATTGAAAAAGATGATAAAAATAGTATTGATTATACCCAAGCAGGGGTACTATTCAAGCGAATTTGCTATGATGATAAAAAAGAAATCAGTACTCAGTTTGATTTGCAATGGGGAGTGTATTTCAATGTATTATTTGAAAAGGATGATAACCATATTGATATGGTGAAAAAAGGTAGGAAAAAAGAGCCTCAAGAATGCATCTTTCGTAATTGGGAAGGGGTAAGAGTAGAAAGGTGCTATAATAAGAAAAGTATAAAGGTGGAAATATTTGATGAAAATTTTCCAAATGACATATATGAGAGAAAAAAAGGAGGTTATTGGAGCAGGGTACGATTTTTTGATTATTTAGATTTATGTAGAGATGTTGATATATTTCAGCATGGTAAATATGAAGACGATATATTTACTTATTCTATGAGATGTTTTTTAAGTTGGAAGTATGACACTAAAGGAAATTGGATTGAAAAACTAGATTATAGATTTTTTTATACAGAAGGTTCTGTTTCTCTTGCTGAAAAGGAGGAAATTGTAGAGAGAAAAATAGAATATTATTAACCTTTAAATCATTAGAAAAATGCCATTATATAGAGTGACAGTAACAAGAACAGTAGTAAGCAATGGCTTGCGATTGGAATCAGGAATGCAGGTGGAGGTACCAACCCAATCAGTTACCAACCCTGTATTTGTAAACGGAGGAAAGGATGTAATTGCAGCTTTCCAGCGTGTGTATGGGATTGATGTAAGTCGTATCTTTACAAGCCTCAAGACAGCGCTAAAAGTAGACAAAATAGGATAAAATGATCTATAACCTACACCCTGAATTAGCTCCCTTTGTAGGGAAGCATTATACAAAAGCTCCTTTGAAAGTACTTTTTCAAGGAGAGAGCCACTATCTGCCAGCGGACTATAACCATAAGGTAGGGCAGGAGTGGTATGAGCGGAGTACCGCTAGCTATGGCTTTACGAAGGAGGCTTTAGCTTGGCTCAATACAGCGGCGATTATACGGCATGATGTGATAGAGAGCAGTTACAAAAATCCCTCTCATGCTATCTATAGGCATATAGGTGGGGTATATGGAGCGGTGTTTGACAAGGGAGATTACCCACAAGCTCTTGAATATATAGCCTTTAGTAACTACTTTCTACGTCCTGCGGAGGTAAGTGGGGTGAGCATTGTAGTGGCAGGGGAGGCGGAGGAGTTGCGTTCTTTCGAGCAGTTGCGTGCTTTGGAGAGCCAGTATCGCCCTGACCTGATTGTCTTTGTCAGCAAGAAAGCCTATGAGTCCTTTCTGCGGATCGCTCAAAAGCAGCAAGCAAGTAGCTTGCTCAGCAAGGCGCGGAGTATCCCGCACCCCAATACGTCTTGGTGGAACAGACCTATCAGTCAATATCAAGGACGTACGGGGAAGGAGCAGTTAGAGCAAATCCTGAGAGAAGCATAGCAAAAATATATTTTCCAAATTATTAGGGTGTAATTGATAATTAATTTCTATCTTTGCACCCTATTACTATTAGTATGAATTTATTTGAAACATTGGGGCTAAGCGCACCCCTACTCGAAGCGATTGATGACTTAGGCTTCGAGCGTCCGTCTGAGGTACAACAAGCCGCTATTCCTGTCTTGCTCGAAGCACCTACCGATATGGTGGCTTTGGCACAAACAGGTACTGGGAAAACCGCTGCTTTTGGTTTTCCGCTTCTTCAACTGATTGACCCTACCGAGCGTATTACGCAAGGACTGATCTTGGCGCCTACTCGTGAGCTTTGCTTGCAAATTGCCTCCGAGCTCAAGCAGTATGCCAAGTATATGCCACAGGTGCATATTGTGGCCATCTATGGGGGGGCAAGTATAGAGGAACAAGCCCGTAGCCTCAAGAAAGGGGCGCATATTATCGTGGCTACCCCTGGCCGTATGCAGGATATGATGCGCCGCGAACTGGCTTCTATTGCTCATATTAGCTATTGTGTGCTCGATGAGGCCGATGAGATGCTCAATATGGGCTTCTATGAGGATATCCGCGCTATATTATCCGAAACACCTGATGAAAAAAATACATGGCTCTTCTCGGCTACCATGCCTGCCGAGGTGGCTAAAATCGCTAAAGAGTTCATGTATAAGCCCAAGGAGATTACCATAGGGCATAAGAACCAAGCCTCCAACAATGTACTCCACGAGTGCTATATCGTCAATGGTCGTCAGCGCTATGAGGCCCTCAAGCGCTTGGCCGATGCCAATCCGTCTATCTTCTCCGTAGTCTTCTGCCGTACCAAGCGTGATACCCAAGCGGTAGCCGAAAAGCTGATAGAGGATGGCTACAATGCGGCTGCTCTCCATGGCGACCTTAGTCAAAACCAGCGCGACCTGGTGATGAAGGGCTTCCGTGCCAAGCAAATCCAAATGCTGGTGGCTACCGATGTGGCTGCCCGTGGGATAGATGTGGATGATATTACCCATGTGATCCACTACCAACTCCCTGATGAGGTGGAGACCTACACCCACCGCAGTGGCCGTACCGGGCGTGCGGGCAAGTCGGGTGTATCGATGGTGATCCTTACCAAGAGTGAGGCCAAGCGTATCAAGATGATTGAGAAGATCATCCAAAAGACTTTTGAGTACAAGTCTATCCCCAATGGGATGGAAATCTGTGAGATACAGCTCTACCACTTGGCCAATACGATTAAGGATACCCAGGTGAATCCGGCAGTGAATGAGTATCTGCCAGCGATCTACGATGTACTGAGCGACCTGAACCGCGAAGAGCTGATTCAGCGTATGGTAGCGGTGGAGTTCAACCGTTTTTACAACTACTACAGCAAGTCCAAAGATCTCAATGCAGAAACCTCCGAAGGCAAGTCTTTCTCTACCGAGGGAGAGACCCGTTACTTTATCAATATAGGGGAGCGCGATGGTTATGACTGGCGCCTACTGAAGGATTTTCTGAGGGAGAACATAGGCTTGGGCAAGAACGATATCTTCAAGGTAGATGTAAAGGATACTTTCTCCTTCTTCAATACCGAGGCGGAGATGACCCAGCTGGTATTGGACACCTTTGCCGATTTCAAGATGGACAACCGTTCCATTCATATAGAAATCTCCCAGCAAAAAGGAGCCGGGGACAAAGGAAAGAAAGATAGGAAAGATAAAAAAGAAAAAAGAGACCGCAAACCAGCCGATAGAAGAGATAAAAAAGGAGCGCCTAAGCGTAAAGATGCTTCCGATACCTTTTCAAAGAAGCGAAAAAAGAGAAAATAGCAGCTAGTGACAAATGACAAGTGACTAGTGAGAAATTATTGACAATTGTTATTTTTTTTCTTATATTTGGGGCTGATTTTGAAGTTGAGTAGTTATATTTTTAATTTACTGAAAACAAGTGTTTTATGAGAAACAGTTTTCTTTTTTTTCTACTATTCTTGTCCTTTGCCACTTGGGCGCAGGAGGAGACTCTCATGCGGGGTAATGTCTTCAATACCAAGACCAATTTGCCTTTGGATAATGTAAACATATTGAATATCAATCAAGTAAAAGGAGCTATCACCAATGCCAAAGGAGATTTTGCTATTCGGGCAGCGGTGAATGATACCTTACACTTTTCTTATCTGGGTTTTAAGTCTATAAAGGTGAGGGTTACTCAGGATATGATTCGCTTTCCAGGGACACGAATTGGGCTGACGGAATTGGCCTATGCCTTGGAGGAGGTGGTTATCTCCCCCTATCGCCTGACGGGTTATTTGGATATAGATGCCAAGTATATGCCTATCAATACCAATAAGCAATACAGCATCTCTGGTTTGGACTTGGGCTATGAGCCACGTACCGGTTCCCCTTCTACAGCCGGAAAAGTGTTGGGTGCTATAGGTAATCCGGTGGGCACTATCTATAAGCTCTTCAGTGGCCGCGAGAAAGACCTTAGGAAACTTAAGAAGATGAAGCAAAACGATGAGATTCGCACCATGCTCAATGGCAAATATGACCGAGAGTCCCTCTGTGAGATCTTAGGGATAGACAAGGACAAATTGGAGGACTTGCTTCGCCATTGTAACTATTCGAAGGACTTTATCAAAAACTCCAATGACCTACAGTTCTTGGACGCCCTTACCCAATGCTATGAGGAATACAAACTCCTTAATAAGTGACAAATTACTAGTGACTAATCCCTAAACCCCTATAACCTTATATAGATGAAAAAGTTTTTTAAAATTATTGGAATTATTTTTGTGGTCTTGATACTGCTGCTTGTTTCCATTCCTTTTCTCTTTAAGAATACCATAAAGGAGAAAATCATGGAGAAAGTAAACGAAAGTGTAGATGCACAAATCAGTTTTACAGACTTCTCTCTGAGTTTGTTCAAGAACTTCCCCGATGCGACGGTAGAAGTGGGCGGACTGAAGGTGATCAACAACGCACCATTCGAGGGAGATACCTTGGCTTATGTGGGTAATTTTTCCGCAAAGGTGAATCTCAAGGATATTCTCTTTAAGAAAGACAATGAGCCTTATAAGCTCTTGGGCTTTTCCATAGCCGATGCGGTGGTGAATATCCGTATGAATGAGGCAGGAAAGGGCAACTTCGACATTGCTAAAAGTACTTCGGAGACTCCAGAAGAGGAACCCAGTAATGTGTCTCTTGACCTGAATGAATATAGCATTGAGAACCTGCGCTTTACCTTCAAGGACGACAGCTCCAAGATGAGTGTAATAGTGGACAGTCTCTACCACAAAGGAAAAGGGAACTTTGCCAACCAAGTGCTTGACTTAGAGACAACTACTTCGCTTAAATTGTCTTTTGCTTCTGATGGTACGGCCTTCTTGCGCAACAATGTGGTGACCCTTGATGCTATCTTAGGGATAGACCTTAATCAGCAAAAATATACCCTAAAGGACAACACGCTGAAATTGAATAACTTAGAGCTTAATTTTAACGGATTTGTACAACTCTTGGACGATGGACAGCTCTATGATCTTAGCTTTAAGACCCCTAAGACCACCTTTAAGAACTGTTTGGATCTTGTTCCTGCGGCCTATACCAAGAGTATAGAGGGGGTACAGACGACAGGGGAGTTCACCATCAACGGAAAGGTAGCCGGCAAATACACTCCTACTACCATTCCAAAGTTGGATATACGGATGCTCTCCCAAGATGCTTCCTTCAAGTATCCTTCCTTGCCTAAGTCGGTTAAGAATATCAATATAGATATCAAGATAGGTAACGATACAGAGAAATTGGAAGATACCTATGTGAACATCAATCGATTTGCCTTTACGATAGATCAGGATGCTTTCTCAGCCAAAGCCCTTCTAAGAAACCTTACCGGCAATATGCTCGTAGATGCCGACCTTAAGGGAACTATCAATTTGGCGAATATCCAAAAAGCCTATCCTGTAGACTTGGATTTAGACCTCAAGGGGATTCTCAAGGCTGATGTAAGCACTTCTTTGGATATGGAATCTGTAGAGAAACAAGCCTATGAGCGTATTCGCAACTCTGGACATGCCTCTTTGGAACAGTTTGTCTATTCAGGAGCAGGCTTCCTACAGCCTTTCCATATCAATAAGGCAGGACTTTCCTTCAATAACGCTAAGATAGAGCTAACCGAATTGGATGCTAAGACCGGGAAAACAGATTTCCAAATCAAGGGAGACCTTCAGAACTTCTACGGTTTTGCCCTTCGCAATGAGGTACTCAAGGGGTATTTCTCCTTGGCTTCCAATCACATAGAGGTAGCAGACTTCATGCAAACAGATACACCAGCGCAAACCCCTAAGCAAGAGGAACAAAAACCCGCTGAGAGCAAGCCTGCTACTACGGCGAATACAGCCAGTACATCTATCAAAATTCCTGCTTTCTTGGATTGTACCCTCGATGCCAAGGCGAAAACGGTAGTCTATGACAAATTGTCACTCAACAATGTATCGGGTAAGCTCATTATCAAAGATGAAAAAGTAAGCCTACAGAACCTACAAACCGATATTTTCGGAGGAAAGACCGCTATCACAGGGGATGTCTCTACCAAAGGAGAAACCTCGACCTTCGCAGTGGATTTGGATATGAGCAAGCTCAATATCGTAGAATCATTCACTCAGATAGAGATGCTCAAGCATATCATGCCTATAGCCAAGGCCGTGGAAGGATTCTTTAGCTCTAAGATTTCCGTAACAGGAAAGCTCACTCCAGAGCTTACGCCTGATATGAACTCACTCTCTGGTAGCCTTTCGGCCTCTATATTGGATGGACATGTGAAGAGTAGTTCTCCTTTGGTGTCTGCCTTAGATTCACAGTTTACCCAGCTGAACCTTTCCAAGATGAATCTCAAAGACCTCAAGGCTAATGTAACCTTTGAGAATGGCCGTGTGATTGTAAAGCCTTTTACCATTAAGTGGAACAATAGTACCATCAATGTAGCAGGAACCCACGGCTTTGACCAAACGATGGACTACAAGCTCACCTTCAATGTGCCGGCTAAGATGCTTGGCTCCGATGCTTCGGCACTGCTGGCGAAGCTTACCGCTACCGAACAACAGAAGTTGGGCGATATTCCGGTGAATGTGAATATGGGAGGTAACTTTGCTAAGCCCCAAGTATCCACCGATATGAAGCAAGTGGTAGCCAATCTGGGGCTTCAAATAGCCAAAGCACAGGCCAACCAGCTTACAGATAAGGTGATGGACAAAGTAACCAATGAGGTAACGAATAAGATTACTGAAAAAATAGGCGGAGAGGCTATGAACAAAGCCACCGATGCCTTAGGCAAACTCATAGGCGGAGGCAAGACCACCCCTGCGGACTCCACCAAGACCCAACAACAAACCCCTAAAGACCAAGCCAAAAAAGCGGTGAACAACCTCTTGGATGGACTGTTTAAAAAGAAAGAATAATATTAATAATTAATGATTAATGTTCAATGATTAATGATTAATAGTCAGTGATTTAATGGCTATTAATCATTGATCATTATTGGCATTAATCATTCATCATTATTGGCATTAATCATTAGAAATGAAGGATACAGCCAGACATCAGGGGATGCGGAATCTTTTGGCAAGACAGCTTATGGAGCGTAAAGATTATCCTATTTCCGATGAGAAAGTATTGCAAGCCATTAGAGCTATTCCCCGACATTTGTTTTTAGATAGTATTTTTGAAGAAAAAGCCTATCAGGATATAGCCTTTCCTATTGGTGCGGATCAGACGATTTCTCGCCCTCATACGGTAGCATTTCAGACAGAATTGCTACAAGTAGCACCAGGGCAGAAAGTCCTTGAGATAGGTACCGGAAGCGGTTACCAATCGGCCGTATTAGTCTTTTTGAAAGTAGAACTCTACACCATAGAAAGGCAACAAGAGCTATTTAAAAAGACCAAGCTTCTATTGGAGCGAATGGGTTATACCCCCAAGAAAATGATTTTTGGAGATGGCTATAAGGGCTATGCAGAACAAGCTCCTTATGATCGTATTTTGGTAACGGCAGGCGCCCCTGAGGTGCCTTCGGAACTGCTCTCACAGCTCAAGGTAGGAGGGCGATTGGTGATACCCATAGGGCGAGGCCAGCAGATTATGACCATCTTCACCCGACTTTCTCCTTATGAGTTCCATAAGGAGGAATATGGCACCTTCGGTTTTGTGCCTATGCTGGAGAATGTACAAGGAAAAATCAGGAGTTAGGGATACCCCATAAAACGCAAATATACGAAAAAAAAACGGAAAATAAAAATGGAATTTTCAGTAATATTTCAAATATTTTTATTAACTTTGTAGTGCAAAAAAGAAACACATAAAATAATAAAGATATGAAACAGAGAGTTCCCGTTTCCCAAATTATGTCCAAGGACATCGTAACGATAGACCCTACTAATACTTTGTATGAAGCAGAGGCATTGTTCAAAAAGCACCATATTCGTCATATTCCTGTAGTGGAAGGGCACAAATTAGTAGGTGTATTGAGCCTTACAGACTTGTTGCGTATCAGTTTTGCTGACCTCTCCGATGACGAAAAACATGTGGATAGTGTGGTGTATGATATGTTCACCATTCCACAAGTAATGGCCAAGGTTCCGCTTTCTATCTCTCCGGATACGACTATCAAGGAAGCAGCGGAGATACTTGCAAAGCAAACTTTCCACGCCTTACCTGTTACAGAGAATGGAAATTTGGTAGGTATGCTTACCACTACCGACCTTATTAAGTATCTGCTTGAGCAGTATTAGTGCTGTTTTAAAAGGAAAAAAGAAGCCAAAATCCGAGGATTTTGGCTTCTTTTATTAAACACTATGCAAACTACAAACTTATTACTTGAGGGTTTCCTTGAGCCAACCAAAGAAGGTACGTTGCCAAAGGAGTGCGTTCTGTGGCTGTAACACCCAGTGATTTTCATCAGGGAAGTAGAGGAGTTTGCTCTTGATGCCTCTAAGCTGGGCAGCGGTAAAAGCTTGGAAGCCTTGTTCTTCAGGAACGCGGTAGTCCTTGCCTCCGTGGATGATGAGAATAGGGGTATCCCAAGCCCCTACTTTCTCTATAGGGTTGAATTCGGTAACTGCCTTTTGAGCTGTAGCATTGTCTTTTTCCCAGTAGTGCCCGCCGAACTCATGATGGTTGAAGAAAATCTCTTCGGTGGTACCATACATACTTTTGGTATTGAATACACCACAATGGGCAATAAAGGTCTTGAAACGCTTGTTATGGATACCCGCTAAGTAATATACAGAATACCCTCCATAGCTAGCCCCAACGGCTCCCAATCGGGAAGTATCCACATAAGGTTCTTTCGAAATATCGTCGATAGCCGCTAAGTAGTCTTGCATCACCTGGCCACCCCAATCACCGCTGATTTGGGCATTCCAAGCCACTCCATGTCCGGGCATTCCACGGCGATTGGGAGCGATGACGATATAGCCCTGAGAGGCCATCAGCTGGAGATTCCAGCGGAAGCTATAGAACTGTGTGAGGGCAGACTGTGGTCCTCCCTCACAATAGAGTAGGGTAGGGTATTTCTTCTTAGGACTGAATCCAGGAGGATAGATCACCCAAGCGAACATATCCTTGCCGTCAGTGGTTTTTATAATACGCTCTTTTACAGGACATCGGGCGATATTCTTATAGAGCTCATCATTGACATGAGAGAGCTGTTTTACATCCGCTTTACCTTTAAGACTAACGGTATATATTTCAGCAGCCCTATTCATATCATTTCGAGAAACCACTAAGAGGTCTGCGGATTGGCCTATGATACTGCTTATATCAAATACGCCTCGGGTGAGCTGCTTAGGGGTAGGATTTTTAGCAAAAGGCTCTATTTCAAAGAGCTGTTGGGTACCCCCAGTTGCGGCAGTAAAATAGATTTTCTTTCCATCATTGCTCCAAATATAGCTAAAGACGGTATTATCCCACCCAGCTGTAAGATTGATTCTATTACCTTCGTGGAGGATATATAGGTCATTCTTATCTGCCTCATTGCCATCCTCTTTCATACTTAACCATGCCAATACTCCCTCCTTGCTGAAAGAAGGATGGGTATCGTAGCCCATCATACCTTCGGTAAGATTGGTGGTCGTCTTGGTCTCGATATCATACTGATAGATGTCCGTATTGGTACTTACCACATAGTCGGTACCTACTTTGGCTTTGGTTACATAGAGTACTTTCTTGCCATCATTACTCCAAACATAGTCTTCATCACCACCGGAGGGTTCCTGAGGACAATAGTAGGGGAGTCCCTGCAAGAGGTCTGTTTGTGTACCAGTGGCTATATTTTCGATAAAGACATGGTTGTAAGTTCCTTCGTTCCACTTATCCCAATGGCGATGGTCTAACCCCTCATATACTTTTCCAGTGGATTTGTCCAATTCTTTGTAGAAATCCTTACCCAAGACAGGAGTTAGCTTAACTTCCTTGTGAATGAGCTTGAGGGTCTTGTCGGTATTATATTTTACAGTAAGGTTGTCCAACTGTTCTTTGGTGATAGGGATTAGCTTTCCTCCCTTTACATCCAGCTTATAATACTCTTTTTTGAAAGAGTTCTCAGCGATATTGGGAGTGGTTACACTTAGTAATACCTGTTTTTTGTCAGGCGTAAGGCCAATACCGCTTACACGGTGTAGTTCCCAAAGCTTCTCGGGGGTCAGGGGCTGTTGTGCTTGTGTACTATAGGTCATGATCAGTACAAGGATTAGTAAAATTTTTCTCATGTTATATAGAATTAGAAATTTTTCTTAATGAACTTAGAGAAAAACCAATTTGTCAGTCAGGAAAACATATCTTTGACCTTCTCGAAGAAACTTTTTTCCGATTTATCAGGCTGAGGCGTGAAGTTATCATCGTCCAACATTTTTTGGAAGAAGTTTTTCTGTTCTTTGGTCAAAGTCTTAGGAGTCCATACATTCACATGTACAAGCAAGTCTCCTGTTCCATATCCGTTGAGGCTGGGTAGTCCCTTTCCTTTGAGACGTAGGATTTTTCCGGATTGGATTCCCTCTTCGAGCTTGATGCGTACCTTACCATTAGCCGTTTCTATATCCTTAGAGGTACCTAAAATAGCTTCAGGCATACTTATGTAGAGGTCTAAATGGAGGTTTTCTCCTTCACGCTTGAGCGTTTCGTGTTCTACTTCCTCGATAAGTACCAATAAGTCACCAGGGATACTATTGTTACCAGGTGCTTCATTTCCTTTGTTAGGCACCTTCATCTGCATACCTTCTACTACTCCGGCAGGGATTTTGATAGAAACGGTTTCCTCAATAGTTTTAAGCCCTTGAGAGTCGGCACCTTCAGGTTTTTTGTCAATAACCTCTCCACTTCCCCCACAAGTATGGCAGGGGGTAGAGGACTGCATACGACCAAGCATGGTATTGACTTCCCGTACGATACTACCATTTCCATGGCAAGTACTACAAGTCTTGTAGGTAGCTCCTTCGGCCTTGACCTTGCGGAGAACCTTTACTTTTTTCTCAGTACCAGAAACGATGTCGGCCAAGGTAAGTTTTACACGGATGCGCAAGTCTCCTCCTTTAATTCTGTAGGAACGAGAGTTGCCTCCGCCGAAGCCTCCAAATCCGCCGAAGCCACTAAAGTGTCCGCCAAATATATCACCAAAATTACGGAAGATATCTTCCATGGAGCTAAAACCTCCACCACCACCTTCGAAGGCAGCGTGTCCGTATTGGTCATATTGTGCGCGTTTTTGTTCGTCACCCAGGACTTCATAAGCCTGAGCCGCCTCTTTGAATTTCTCTTCAGCCTCCTTATCTCCGGGGTTTTTATCGGGATGGTATTCTAATGCTTTTTTTCGGTATGCTTTTTTTATTTCAGCGGCAGTAGCATTTTTGCTAACGCCTAAAATTTCATAATAATCTTTTTTCATTTATTGAATTACTAAGAAGCCTTATTGTCCAACGACCACTTTAGGGTATCGGATAATTTTTTCTCCCAAACGGTATCCTTTTTCTATTACGTCAATTATCTTTCCTTTTAGTTCGGGGGTAGGGGCAGTAGTTTGAGTGAGTGCCTCATGGATATCACTATCGAAAGCATCGGAGGCGGCCACAGGTATTTCTTCCAATCCCTTTGACTTGAGGGTATTGAAGAATTTGCTATGTATGAGCTCAACCCCGCGGAGGAGATTTTCGTCTTCGGATTTGGATATCTCCACTAAGGCACGATCGAAATCGTCCAAGACAGGGAGCATGGCCTTTATGACATCTTGTCCGGCAGATTTGAGTAAGTCCTGTCTTTCTTTGGCAGTACGTCGTTTGTAGTTTTCAAATTCAGCAAACAGACGCATGTATTTGTCCTTTTCTTTGTGGAGTTCCCCCTCGAGGATAGAGATAGCCTCATCGGCCTGTTCGGCATCGCTGGCTTGTCTTTCGGCTTGGGCTTGTCGTTGGGCAAATTCGGCAGGGTTATCGTTGAACTGAATATCTATATTTTCTTGAGCTTGAGGTTCTACCACTTGTGGCTCCTCCTGTACCGCAGCAGTTTCCTGCTGTGGAGCAGTAGGGGCATGTTCGTGTATTTCCTCATCTATGATTTCCGCATCTTGGAATTCGGCGTCATGAATGTCATCTGCGTAGAGATCGCCTTCGTTGTGAGTGTGTCCTGTATTCATGGGTGTATTATTTTGTATTACTAATTTCTATTGTTAGCAAAAGTATTGCCAAAGATTAAAAAGTGACAAAATGGCATATACTAATGGTGATGGTGTCGGTGTTTTCGTTTTTCGGTGAGGTATCTGAATCGCACATCATCATAATACAAGCCAGCCAATAGGATGGCAATGGCAAAGAAAAGTGTCTTGATACCCAAGGCTAATTCTACATAAGAAAAGCCTGCAAAGAAGCCACCAAGGAAGAAAAAAACGACAATAAAAAGTCTTAGCCTGATACTATTTTTTATGTTCTTCTCCTGTTGTAGATAATTGTTCCGACGGATATAGAACAGCTGAGAGAGCTCAATCCCTAAGTCCGTAAATAGCCCAGTGAGGTGGGTGGTACGGACGGTAGCGTTGGAGATTTTGGTCACAAAAGAGTTCTGTAAGCCCATGGCATAGAGGAGCATGAAGGTAGTGAGTTCATGAGGGAATTGCTCCCATAGGCTATTGCATAGGATTACTACCCCCAGGGTCAAACATTCCAAAAGGGTAGGTCTGAAATACTTATTTTGCCTTTTGTGGTAGTTGGCATCCTCAATTAGCCATCCGGAGGTAAAAGAACCGCAAAGAAAAGAAATGATATAGCATAGATAGATGGTACCCTTCCAAAACTCAGCGATGGACATATCATGGATAAAAAAAGCGAAGTGCCCGGTGACATTGGTCGTGAGCCTGCTTAGGAAAAGAAATCCCACTACATTGACCATACCCGCCACGAAGGAGAGTACGACCGCTATTTGTAGGTTATTCTTGGCAGAACGCTTTTTTCCTTGATGTCTGAACATGATGGTTTGTTTTTCACAGGGTAAAGGGCTTATATAGAGCTTTTGAATTGCTCTAAGAATCGCACATCATTTTCGTAGAAAGCGCGGATATCACCTATCTGATAGAGGAGCATAGCCACACGCTCCAAGCCTATACCGAAGGCGAAACCGGAATATTTCTCAGGGTCTATATTACAATTTTTCAGTACATTGGGGTCGGTCATACCACATCCCATGATTTCGAGCCATCCGGTTCCCTTGGTGATACGGTAGTCAATTTCGTTGTTCAATCCCCAATAGATATCCATTTCGGCACTGGGTTCAGTGAAAGGGAAGTAAGAGGGGCGGAGGCGTATTTTGGATTTGCCAAACATCTCTTTGGTAAAATATAAGAGCGTTTGCTTGAGGTCGGCAAAAGACACATTTGTATCAATATACAAGCCTTCTATTTGGTGGAATAAACAGTGAGAGCGCGCTGATATATCCTCATTGCGATATACACGCCCTGGGGCTATGATACGGATAGGGGGTTGGTTTTGTTCCATATAGCGCGCCTCTACCGAGCTGGTATGGGTGTGAAGGAGGATGTCGGGATTGGTTTGGATAAAGAAAGTATCCTGCATATCCCTCGCAGGGTGATATTCAGGGAGGTTCAGTGCAGTGAAGTTGTGCCAATCATCTTCTATTTCAGGCCCTTCGGCGATGCTAAAACCAATATTGGCAAAAATTTCAATGATTTTATTCTTGATAAGGGACACAGGGTGTCGGCTGCCGATTTCGATAGGAAAGGCAGGACGAGTTAGGTCATTATAAGTGGGGGTAGCAGCAGCTTGGCTATTGAGTTTTTCTTTGAGCTCGTTGATCTTAGCTTCCGCCTTGTTTTTAAGTTCATTGATTATTTGGCCAAAATCTTTCTTTTCTTCCTTGGGAACTTCCTTGAATTTGGCAAAAAGGTCATTGAGCAATCCCTTTTTCCCGAGATACTCCAAGCGGAATTGTTCTAATTCTTCTTTTTTTTCAGTAGCAAAAGCCTCTACTTTGGCGATATGAGCTTTGATTTTATCGATCATAAGGATAACAATATTATTGTGGTTAAATTTTTTCTACACGTCGGGCATGTCGTCCTCCCTCAAAAGGGGTGGCGAGGAAGGTCTTGACCATTTCAAGGGCTTGTTCTACTGCGGTAAAGCGTGCAGGGATGGCCAGTATGTTGGCATTGTTATGCTCGCGAGCCAGGGCTGCAATCTCTTTATTCCAGCATAGGGCACAGCGCACTTTGGCATGTTTGTTCACAGTCATAGCCACTCCGTTACCGCTCCCACAGATGACGATTCCCCAGTCAGCTTCTCCCTTGTCAATCATCTCTCCTATAGGATGTGCAAAATCTGGATAATCCACACTTTCAGGAGTATCCGTACCTACATTGGTAACCTGATAATTCTCAGATAGCAAGTACTGCATAATTACTTTTTTGTATTCAGTACCAGCGTGGTCGTTTCCAATCGCAATTTTCATCAGTTAGTGTTTTTTAAGGTGCAAAGGTACATTTTTTTTAGTAGTTTTAAAAGCTATTGTCAAGAAAAAATTGTATTTTTGCACAAGTATAATTTTTTCCTAAGAGGAAAAGCTAATTCATTAAAAATAAGGCTCATGAAACTCACCTTTTTAGGGACAGGTACCTCTCAAGGGGTGCCTGTGATAGGGATGGATACACCTGTGGCACGCAGTCGGGACAAGCGAGATAAGCGATTGCGAACTTCGGCCTTGCTCTCATGGGGAGGAGTGAATGTAAATATCGACTGTTCGCCCGATTTTCGCCAACAGATGCTTCGCCATAGGGTACAGCACTTGGAGGCTATTCTCTTCACCCATGAGCATGCTGACCATACGGCAGGCATGGATGATATCCGTCCTTTCGTACTCAAGCAAGGGGATATGCCTATCTATGGATTGCCCAGGGTTATAGCGCAGCTACGCATACGCTTTGCCTATATTTTTGCCACTGAAAATCGCTATGCAGGTGCCCCCTCGGTGATGGCGACAGAGGTAGAGGCTCATACTCCTTTTACTCTTTTTGGGAAGGAGGTAGTTCCCATAGCGGTGGAGCATGGCACGTTACCTATCTTGGGCTATCGGATTGGGAACTTAGCCTATATCACCGATGCCAAGTACATCACCGATACAGAACTCTCCAAGCTCCATAAGGTAGATACCTTGGTGCTCAATGCCTTGCGTAAGGCACCACACCCCACTCACTTGAATATAGAAGAAGCCTTAGCCATCGTCAAGGAAGTAAAACCACGGCAGACTTTCTTCACTCATATAAGTCAGACAATGGGGCTTCATGCTAAAGTCCAAAAAGAACTTCCCCCACATGTGTTTTTAGCCTATGATAACCTTACGATAGTGGTAAAAGATTAGTTACAAATAATTAATGCTCTTTCTCTAATATAAAGGAAAGAGCATTAATTCGTTTAAAAAATTAACAATCAATCATTCTTATTTTCTTTTTATCTCAATGGCATATCCACCTCCACGAGCAGCCTTTAGGGTAAGTTTGGTTTTGGCATTTACCTTTTGCTTCTTAATAGTATAGGCTTGGGCGTTGGACTGATAGTCTGCATTAGGCGCATCAGCATAGATGGTAGCCTCGTAATCTTTTCCTTTGTCTAAGAAATCAAGAGAAAGCACGGAAGTATGTCCGTTTTCGTTGCTTGTATTACCTATATACCAGTTATCACTATGCTTGTCCTTACGAGCAATAGTGATATACTGTCCGGGTTCTGCTTCTAAATATACACTTTTTTGCCAGTCTACAGGTACTTTTTTGATAAAATCGAAAGCGTCTAAGAATTTTTCATAGTTTTCAGGAAGGTCAGCGGCCATTTGTAGAGGACTATACATGGTTACATACAGGCCTAATTGCTTAGCAATGGTACTGCTTAGCTTGTGATGGTTCTCAGGATTGATATTTACCATATTCGTTTCGAAGATACCAGGTGTATAGTCCATGGGCCCTCCTTGTAAACGGGTGAAAGGTAAGATAGTCGTGTTGAAGGGTTTCACAGTCTCAAGAGCTTCGTATTCGGTACCACGAGCCGATTCATTACCGATAAGGTTCGGATAGGTTCGGCATAGTCCGGTAGGGCGTACGGCCTCATGTCCATTGACCATGATCTTGTGTTTGGCAGCTTGCTTAAGTGCATAGAGGTAATGGTTCACAGCCCATTGGCCATAGTGATGTTCGCCACGAGGGATGATGCTCCCTACATAACCACTTTTTACAGAGTTATAACCATAGTCATTCATCAGCTGGTAAGCCTTTTCCATATGGCGTTCGTAGTTGCGCAAAGAGGCAGAAGTTTCGTGATGCATCATCAGTTTTATCCCTTTTTGGTGAGCATAGTCATTGAGACCCTTGAGGTCAAAATCGGGATAGGGGGTTACAAAGTCAAAGACATAATCTTTGGAATTGTCGAACCAGTCTTCCCAGCCGATATTCCAACCTTCTACGAGGACTTGGTCAAAACCATGCTGAGCAGCGAAGTCGATGTAACGGCGAACTTTTTGGTTGTTAGCGGCATGGGTACCATTGGGGCGTGTTTTGGAGTAGTCCACCTTATCAAGATCTACGGTAGGAAGATCGTTGGTATAAGCCCAAGAGGACTTTCCAGTAATCATTTCCCACCATACCCCTATGTATTTTACAGGTTTTATCCAAGAGGTATCGGAGAAGGCACAAGGCTCATTGAGGTTGAGGACCAGGCGGGAAGCTAAGATATTACGGGCATCGTCGCTGACCATAATAGTACGCCAAGGAGTATGGCATGGGGAGTATATATGTCCCTTATCGCCTTTGGCATCGGGGGTGAGGTGTGATTGGAAGATAAGAGTCTTGTCGTCTAAGTTAAGGTGCATACAAGCGTAGTTGACAAGGGCAGCCTCATGTAGGTTGATGTATAAGCCATCTTGACTTTTCATCATCAGTGAAGTCTGTACTCCTGTAGGAGAGAAAGGCGTTTGGCATACATTTTTAATCACAGCCTTTGGCATGAGTGCGCGGATTTGGGAGAGCTTACACTCGGTGTAGTCATATTCTTGAGTATCGTAATCTCCTGGAATCCACCAAGCGGTATGGTCTCCAGCCATAGCGAATTGGCTCAATTCTTCTTCTATTACAAAGTAAGTAAGTTCTTTTTGCTCTGGGAACTCATAGCGGAAGCCAACCCCTTCGTTATACACCCTGAAGCGAAGGTTCATCTTTCTATGGGTAGAGGTCTGTTCCAAAGCGACAAAAAGTTCATTGTAGTGGTTGAGAATTTCATTTTCTTCTCCCCATACAGGTTGCCAAGTTTCCTTTAAGGTAGATTTTTTAGTATCAATTACCTTGAATTGCTTGGTAAGGGGTTCTGCTTTCTTGAGCAAGAAGCCTAAGGTACTTTCCTTGATTACTGGTTTGTTCTGGTAGCTTACCTTATAGGAAGGAGTCCCCTCTTTGGTAAGGGAGAAGGAGAGGCTTATTTTCCCATCTGGAGAGGTCTGTTCCTGCGCCCTAACAGGAGTGAAAATACTGGGGAAAATAGCCATGGATAGGGCTATGATTAATGGTTTCATCAGATAATTATGTTTGATTATTGTGGTGCAAGATACGAAAAAAATAGGACATAAAAAAGGAAAAACTCAAAACTTTTTGAGCTCTGAGTTTTAAATGCTGAGTTTATGAGTAATCATTCTTCTCTTCTAATTCTTTATAAGTTGCTATTTTGTCTTCATTCTTAATGGAGATAAAATACAAGCAACTTACCCACCAACCGATCCAAAAGAGGTAAAAGCCGAAGTGGAACTTGGCCTTCATCACTTTGTGCATGGTAGTGGAGAAGTCCCAATAGGTGGCTCCAAAGCCTATTATACCTATTATAAGGAGTACCCATGCTGCTTTTTTGGCTATAGAAAGGGTTGTCATTTTTTGGATAGTCCAAAGTAGTCCTATGATAAGGCATTGTACGAAGAAAAGCAGCAAGGCAGTCTTCCACCATGAGCGAAAGATTAGGAATTGCCTATACATAGTATGGATACCTACACGCCCGAGGAAAGACATTTGGGTAATGAGGATTCCTGAAACTACAGCAAGGAGGGCTTGAAAGAGTAATAGGGAGGTACTTTTTTTCATTGGTCTTAGGTGATAGGTTTTACTTTATTTAGAGAGTATCCAGCCTTCTTTTTCTCGGTATTTGGCTTTGTACTTCTTTTGGATAAAGTCCTGTCCGCCAGCCTTTTTGTTTAGGAAGCTAAAGGGAGTTTCCTTTTTCTGAAAGGTAGCGGTGATAGTGGCATTTTTTTCATTTTTTTGTTCTACAGTAACCTCATTAGAAAGTACATACTCGAGGGTCTTTACCTTGGCACGTGTTTCCTTTAATTCAGTGACGTAAGGGAGCGCCTTTTCGGTACATTTGATATTGACCACCCATACACTATCGTTGGAAAGCCATTTTTTCTTTACTTTCAGTTCTTCTACAGAGAGATAATTATCGCTTTCGAGCTGCTTAATTTGTTTTATTTTATCTCCATCTTTTTTGGTACGATATTTTACCTCACCCAAAGTAAAGTGAGCGGTCTCATACATAGGAGAATCCTGCAAGGCAGCCTCTACCAAGTCATGAGCTTGAGAGGGGGATAGTTTTCCATCGGAGCAAGACACAAGGCTAAGAAGGGCTATTAGAAGGGTAAAAGAGTATTTGAACATCATTTATTAGTTTTGAATTCTACGATTTGTTTTTACTATACTTTGTTTTTACTTAATTATCTGGGTATCATAATAGTTACGATAAGCTTCGTTTTGGTTATATAGGTCGGTATGGGTACCCTCAGCTATGAGGCGACCTTGGTCTAAAAATAGAATATAGTCTGCATTTCGGGCTACGGATACACGATGGCTTACGATAATACGAGTGGTGTGTTGCGCCGTTTGAGAAAGGTTATGTAGGATCTTCTCTTCAGTATCGGTATCTACAGCGGATAGGCAGTCGTCAAAAAGGT
The DNA here is from genome assembly GCF_000466425.1 of Capnocytophaga sp. oral taxon 863 str. F0517. Taxonomy (GTDB): domain Bacteria; phylum Bacteroidota; class Bacteroidia; order Flavobacteriales; family Flavobacteriaceae; genus Capnocytophaga. The sequence continues at coordinate 178,456 of NZ_KE992117.1, read as the reverse complement.
ATATCTGAGCCTGCTTGAGCAAGGCTCTGGCGATAGATACGCGCTGCCGCTGCCCGCCACTAAGGGATATGCCGCGCTCTCCCAGCATAGTATTATACTTATCCTTGAAGTCCATGATGTTGTCATGTACTTGAGCGAGCTTGGCTACATTGATAATTTCCAGGTCAGAGGCTTCAGGCTTGCCAAACTTGATGTTGTTCTCAATAGTATCGGAGAAAAGGAAAGAGTCCTGAGGGATCACCGATATGGCTTTTCGTAAGTCATTTAGGTTGAGTGATTTGATATTTTTTCCATCAATAAGTACTTGTCCTTTTTCTACATCGTACATACGGGTAATGAGGTCAAGAATGGTAGACTTACCCGAACCGGTACGTCCTATGATAGCGATATTTTTTCCTTTTGGGATATGGAAGGAGACCTCCTTAAGGGCGGTGACCTGAGTGTCAGGATAGGTAAAGGTAACCTTTTCAAAACGAATATCACCTTCTATAGGTGTAGGGTAGGGGTTCGTATTTTCAATATCAGGTTTTTCGTGTAGGAATTCGTTGATATGTCCTTGGGAGGCCTCGGCTTGTTGTACAATATTGCTGACCCAGCCCACGGTAGCCACAGGCCAGGTGAGCATCATAACGTAGATACTAAATTCGGTAATCACCCCGATGGAGTCTATCTCTCCCTTGATATACAATCGCCCACCAATAAAGATAACAAAGATGATACTAATACCGATCAGCAGTAGCATAATAGGGAAGAAACACGCCTGAATACGCAACAAAGAAAGATTTTTCTTACGTCCTTCCTCACTGAGTGCTTCTACATTTCTTTGCGCTTCTTTCTCTAAAGCATAAGCCTTGATGGTATGAATACCTGAGAATATTTCCTGAGAGAAGGAGGATATTTCCGATAGGAATTGCTGTACCTCAAGCGTTTTCTTATTGATCTTGCGCGATATAAAATAGATGAGCAAGGCCAATATAGGTAGCGGCAAAAGGGCGTAAGTGGCCAAGGTGGGGGAGGTGTAGAACATCAAGGGGATACTACAGAGAAAGAGCGTAGCGGTCTGTACACTATACATCAGGGCGGGGCCTGTGTACATACGCACCTTTCCTACATCTTCACTGATACGGTTCATAAGGTCGCCCGTGCGGTTTTGCTTATAGAAACGCTGAGAGAGGGACTGATATTTCTGATAGATCTCATTCTTCATGTCATACTCTATATAGCGAGAGACATTGATGATGAGTTGTCGCATCCAAAAGGTAAAAAAGCCAGAGAGTAAGGCCGAACCTATCATGATTAAGGCACATGGTAATAGTGCCCTTCCTAAGGATTGTTCAGGGTCGGGGAGCGCTATATAGTTTTCGATGGTTTTGATAGCATATTGTACTCCCTTGGGCATGACAAGGGAAAAAAGTCGTGCTATGATAGTGATGAGTACGCCCCAAAAGAGTTGTTTGCGGTATTTATAAAAATATTTGTTTACGTGAGTTAAGTGTTTCATTCTACTATAATTCTTTTCTTAGGCGTGCCACAGGGATGTCCAATTGTTCCCGATACTTGGCAATAGTACGGCGGGCGATGGGATAGCCTTTGTCCTTGAGCAGCTCCATGAGCTTATCATCAGTATAAGGCTTGCGCTTATCTTCACCCTCTATGATGGTTTGAAGGATTTTCTTAACCTCATAGGTAGAGATATCCTCTCCGTCATCATTTTTGATAGCTTCCGAGAAGAAGGCCTTTACGGGTTTGGTGCCATAAGGGGTACTGACAAACTTGCTATTGGCCACCCGAGAGACCGTAGAGATATCCATGCCAATACTCTCGGCTATATCCTTGAGAATAAGAGGTTTTATCTTGGCTTCATCTCCGGTAAGGAAATATTCTTTTTGATGAAGCATAATAGCGTTCATGGTGACAAAGAGGGTATTTTGGCGTTGCTTGATCGCATCGATGAACCACTTGGCAGCGTCCAATTTCTGTTTGATGAACTCCACTGCCTCTTTTTGTTTTTGCCTGTCTTTTTCTGTAGAGTCTCGATAGGTTTTGAACATTTCGGTATATTCCTGAGAGACATGTAGTTCGGGAGCATTACGCCCATTGAGAGAGAGTTCCAGCTCTCCATCATTGATAGTAATGGTAAAATCGGGAACTATCTGCTCGGTAAATTTACTTCCTTCGGCATAGGAACTACCAGGCTTGGGGTTGAGCTTCTCTACTTCCTGAATAACCTCTTTGAGGGTTTCTTCGGAGATATTATACTTTTGAGTGAGTTTGTCGTAGTGTTTTTTGCTGAAGATATCGAAATTTTGGGTCAGGATAGTGATAGCCAGCTCAGTGATAGCCGTTTGCGGTTTGTGCTTGAGCTGAATGATAAGGCTTTCCTGTAGGTCACGAGCTCCGATTCCAGCAGGTTCTAACTGAAAGATAACAGTCTTGAGGATATGCTCTACTTCTTTCTCATCGGTGTATATATTTTGGGTAAAGGCCAAGTCATCGGCAATGTCCCTCATGCTGCGGCGGATATATCCATTATCATTGATACTACCGACCAAAAATTCGGCAATTTCTCTTTCTTTTTCTCCTAAGCGGAAAGTGTTGAGCTGTTCTATCAAATACTGATGGAAAGAAATCTCTTCGCGATAAGGGAGCCCAAAATCATCCTCTTCTTGATAGTTATTGGTATAGAGGCGATAGTCAGGGATCTCATCATCACTTAGGTATTCATCTACATTGATCGCATCGGCCTCTATGATTTGGTTATCCTCATATTCGTCCTGGGCTGTATCGTAGTTATCTTCTGTATTGTCTTGCTCTTCCCAATCTTGAGAGTCAGAGGACTCCAAGGCGGGGTTTTCTTCCAACTCCTCTTTTACACGTTGTTCGAAGGCGAGCGTAGGAAGCTGTACCAACTTCATTAGTTGAATCTGCTGTGGAGAAAGCTTTTGGGTGAGCTTGAGTTGTAATTGTTGTTTTAACATAATTTGCTTTGAAGTCCATGAAATTACAAATATTGCAAGCACAAGGAGATGGTATTATCTTTGCAATAGTCTATATTAATAGCTATAATTTCATTTTTGCTATTAACCACTATGGGGGAACGCACTAAGAATTTGTCATGATAGGGCAAATAGAGATAGAATACAGTTCCCTTATCAGAGGTAAGAATTTCGCTAACTTGTTGCTTGGTCTGTCCTGAATTAATCAGTTCTTTGGCTTCTTTAGAAGTATATAAGATAGGCCCTTGATCTTGTATTTGGCTTTTTATAAAAATAAAAACCTGCCTTAATCGCTCCATTCCTCCTTGTTCTTGAGGAATCACTTGGGTGATCTTTAACATGGGATATAGGATAGGAAAATCCTCCTCTGGAGTATTTCTAATGGCTTCAATAAGCCTTTCGGCTGTTGCTCTTTGCGCATTCTGTGCATGGAGTGTTCCTATACATAGGAGCATACTCACTAAGGAAAAGAATAACTTCATAAAATATGAATGATGGTTATTATTAGTGCGCTAAGTTAATGATTTATAATGGGAAAACAAATCAAAAAAACTATTTTAACTAATAATTATCAGTTATTAAAGCTTAAGAATTATGGAAGTACTATGAGGTCTTGGTAAGTAGCTGTTAGGTAGAAAGATAAGAAACTGCCCGTAAAAAATTACGGACAGTTGTTTTGAAAATGAATGAAAAAAAATGTTTATTCAATCTCGTTTTCTTTGACGTATTCCTTCAGATCGTCAAGAGAGGTGAAGCTATTGAAGGAAAGGGATACTCTTTGCACTTCTACTTCGTCTATAAGAGTTTTGAGTAGCTCTAAGGCTGATTCTTCATAGCCATATAAGTCAGAAGAAAAGTTGATTCCGGCTACGATATCGTCCTGATACATATCTAAGCACCACTCTTCCATGAACTCAGATAAGGGGATTTCATCGACTTTGTATTCTTCCCATTCTTCTTTTTGGCAAGCCTCGGCGGCTTCTTTTTCTGACCAGAAGACAAAAACACCTACTTCTTCCTCTTGGTCTTGAGAGACAAAATCATTGGAGGTACAAGCGGCCACATATTCGCTTTGTACATCTCTAAGGCAATAAACAGTTTGGGTGGTGACTACTTCCCTGATAAAATGGTAGTAGCTATCCAATAATTCTTGTTGCATTTTTTTAATATTGAGTATTGAGTTTTTAGTTTTGAGCTTGAATATACTTAAAAATTCAAAACTAAAAACTTTATTTTACATTCTTGGCATGGATTGCATCATGCGCATCATCTGTTTGGCTCCACCGCTTTGCATCATTTTCATCATTTTACTCATTTGGTCGAACTGTTTGAGTAGTTGATTGACCTCCGCGATGTTGCGACCGCTTCCCTTGGCAATGCGATTTTTACGGGAGGTATTGATGATAGCGGGGTTACTACGCTCGGCTGGGGTCATAGAATAGATGATAGCTTCGATATATTTGAAAGCATCATCGCTGATATCTAAGTCTTTCACAGCCTTTCCTACTCCAGGGATCATGCCTAAGAGGTCTTTCATGCTTCCCATTTTCTTAATCTGCTGTATCTGGGAGAGGAAGTCGTCAAAGCCAAATTGGTTTTTAGCAATTTTTTTCTGTAGCTTGCGGGCTTGTTCCTCATCGAATTGTTCTTGGGCGCGTTCCACGAGGGAAACCACGTCCCCCATTCCCAAAATACGGTCGGCCATACGAGCAGGATAGAAGACATCTATGGCATCCATCTTCTCTCCAGTACCGACAAACTTGATAGGCTTATTGACTACCGACTTGATGGAAATGGCAGCCCCCCCACGGGTATCCCCATCCAATTTGGTAAGGATTACCCCATCAAAATTCAGTACATCGTTGAAGGCTTTGGCCGTATTTACAGCATCTTGTCCGGTCATAGCATCCACGACAAAGAGGGTCTCCTGTGGGGTAATGGCCTTGTGAATATTGGCGATTTCCTCCATCATCTGCTCATCCACAGCCAAGCGCCCAGCTGTATCTATAATCACTACATTTAGCCCATTCGCCTTGGCATAAGCAATACCTTTTTGGGCAATATCCACAGGATTGTTATTTTCTTTTTCAGAAAATACAGGCACTCCTATCTGATCTCCTACAATATGTAGCTGGTCAATCGCAGCAGGACGGTATACGTCACAGGCTACTAAGAGCGGCTTTTTATTCTTCTTAGTTTTAAGGAAGTTGGCCAATTTTCCGGAGAAGGTCGTTTTACCAGAACCTTGCAGACCGGACATAAGTATTACCGAAGGATTCCCACTGAGATTAATCCCTGTGGCATCCCCTCCCATGAGTTCGGTAAGCTCATCACGAACAATCTTGACCATGAGCTGACCTGGTTGTAGGGTAGTAAGTACATTGGCACCCAAGGCTTTGGTCTTTACTTTGGCAGTGAAGTCTTTGGCAATAGTATAGTTTACGTCCGCATCCAAAAGGGCTCGGCGTACTTCTTTTACTGTTTCAGCCACATTGATTTCAGTAATCTGACCATGTCCTTTGAGTACATGTAAGGCCTTCTCTAACTTATCACTTAAATTATCAAACATGTTATTAGTTGTTAGTTATTAGCGGTTAGTGGTTAGTTGTCAAAAACTAACCACTAATTACTGAATTAGAATAAATTCTTCAAGGAGTTAATTCCTTTTTGGATACCATCAGAGATATTTCCGGAAGAAATTTCGTTAAAAGCATCTTTAGCTTCTTCCCATTTGTCACCTGATAGATTCTTGAGGGCTTCTAATTTTTCGGTAAGAGAAGACTTGTCAGCCAAGAGTTTGTTAATCTCTTCCTGTGCTTTTTCTTTGAGATCACCTGTTTGAAGACCTAATGATTCTGTAAGGGTGCTGATTTTTTCAGTCAAGGCACTGATCTTGTCTTGTGCTTCCTTTAGGAACTGTTCTTTGTCCATAATCTAAATATTTAAAATATTAAACGGGGCAAAAATACAAATTTTAATTGTTAATTGTCAACGGCCAATTGTTAATTGTCTCTTTATAAAGATTAGTGGCCATTAGTCCCTGTGGCTTTCTCTTCGAAAGTGAAGGGTTTGGGATTTTTCACTACTTCTTGAGTTACGGCGAGCTTAAGGACTTCTTCCATTTCGGTAACATAGTGGAAGGTAAGACCTTGGAGGTATTCCTGCTTGATCTCGTCAATGTCTTTTTCATTGTCTTTGCATAGGATAATCTCCTTGATACCTGCACGCTTGGCTGCGAGTATCTTTTCCTTGATGCCCCCTACAGGAAGCACCTTTCCACGGAGGGTAATCTCTCCGGTCATGGCCAAGTTTTTCTTTACTCTTCTTTGGGTGAGTAAAGAGAAGAGAGACGTGAGCAGGGCAATCCCAGCGCTGGGGCCATCCTTAGGGGTGGCACCTTCGGGAATGTGGATATGGATTTTATATTGTTCAAAGATACGAGTATCCAAGCCAAATTGTTCGGCATGAGCCTTGATATATTCTAAGGCGATGGTAGCCGACTCTTTCATTACTGTACCTATATTTCCTGTGATGGAGAGCCCTCCACTGCCTTTGGAAAAGGCGGACTCTATAAAGAGGATATCACCCCCCACACTTGTCCAAGCCAGTCCGGTTACCACACCTGCTACTTCATTGTTCTCATACTTATCTCGCTCGGTGGGAATACCCAATATCTTTCGGATGTCATCCAAAGAGATTTTTGGATTATATTCTTCCTCCATGGCAATGGCACGAGCTATATAACGAACAATTTTAGCAATTTGTTTTTCCAAATTACGAACGCCCGATTCGCGTGTATAGCCTTCGATGATACGTTCTATTTCTTTTTTGCCCAATTGGATTTGCTTGTCCTCCATACCATGTTCCTTGAGTACCTTAGGAAGGAGGAAGTGGCGGGCAATCTCTACTTTTTCTTCGATGGTATAGCCAGAGATATTGATGATTTCCATCCTATCCTTTAGGGCTGGCTGTATGGTACTTAAGTCATTGGCAGTGGCGATGAACATTACCTTGGAGAGGTCATAGCCTATCTCCAAGAAATTGTCATAGAACTCGTTGTTCTGCTCGGGGTCAAGCACTTCCAGCATAGCCGAAGAAGGGTCTCCTCCGTAGCCTTGACTGAGTTTGTCCAATTCGTCCAAGACGAAAACAGGATTGGAAGTACCTGCTTTTTTGATTAGCTGTAGGATACGCCCAGGCATAGCACCAATGTAGGTCTTGCGGTGTCCGCGTATTTCTGCCTCATCGCGAAGGCCTCCCAGTGCCATACGAACGTATTCACGCCCCAAGGCCTTGGCGATGGAGCGTCCTAAGGAGGTTTTACCTACCCCAGGAGGGCCATAGAGGCATAGAATAGGAGACTTCATATCATTGCGCAACTTGAGCACGGCTAAGTATTCTATGATACGTCGCTTGACATCCTCCAGTCCATAATGGTCTTTGTCCAAAATCTTTTGGGCACGCTTGAGGTCAAACTTATCCTTGGAATATATCTCCCAAGGAAGTTCTAAGAGCAGGTCTATATAGTTGCGCTGTATGGCATAATCAGGCATTTGCGGATTAAGCCTTTGGAGCTTAGCCAGTTCCTTATCAAAGTGTTTTTGTATTTTTTCATTCCACTTCTTTCCCTTGGCTTGCTCTTTGAATTTTTCTATATCAGCTTCGAAGGACTCATTACCCAGTTCCTTTTGGATGGTTTGTATTTGCTGGTGTAAGAAATAGTCCCTCTGTTGCTTGTCAAAATCCATATGGACTTTGTTCTGTATCTCTTTCCTTAAGGTCGCTTTCTGAAGTTCTACGCCAAAGTACTTGATAATAGCCCAAGCACGAGTGATGAGGCTATCTTGCTCTAGGATATCCTGTTTTTCATTCACTGCGAGAGGGGAAGTGGAGGCTACATAATTGACAAGGAAGAAATCATTCTCAATATTTTGCAGAACAAAAGGCACTTCGAAGCCTCCAGTGTTTGTCTCCTTAGCTAATTTTAAGGAAATATCTCTTACCACTTCCATAGTAGCGGTGAACTCCTCGTCTTGCTCGTCGGGGAGCAGCTCTGGGGCTTCTGTAACTTTAGCCTTGAAGTAAGGCTGTTCCTCTACAAATTCAGTGATTTGGAAGCGGTGGGTTCCTTGTACTAAGACACTAATGCTTCCATCAGGAATTTTGAGTATCTTGATGATACGGGCTACCACTCCTATATCATAGAAGTCTTCCCGGCTGGGGGTATCGTTATCATTCCGCTGGCTCACTACGCCAATCAAGCGGTCTTTCTTGGCATCATTGATAAGTTCCAAAGAGGCTTCACGCTTAACTGAAATAGGCATAATCACCCCAGGGAAGAGTACTGTATTCTTCAAAGGGAGTATGGGAAGTATCTCCGGAAGGGGGAGCTCCTCGCGCCCCTCCTCTAGGTCTTCTTCCTCTTGGTGGTGAGGAATGGCTATGATTTTTGCATCTTCAAGATGGTCTTCTAACAGACTGTCAAAATTTCCTATTTTCATGAAATATATTCGCTAATGTATGTAATTTTGTCAGTTCCTTGATTTTCTATATTCAAAGAAAATAGAGGTAGAAAATCATAAATCATTGATAAACAGTTTGATGTAATATACTGCCGCGAACTGACCCTATATAAGGAGCAATTAATATGCCAAAAACTCAGAAGTGAAATGCAGCTTCAGTTGTGGGTATTTCTGTTTGACCATTTCTATAGAGAAAGCCGAGTCGGCTAAAAACACCAACTGTCCTTGCTTATCGCGCGCTAAGAATTTTTGTTTGACACGTAGGAAATCCAAGTAATCGGGATCCTTGGGGTTTTCAGGAGCTTCCACCCAGCAGGCTTTGTAGATGGGGAAGTTCTCATAACTACACTTGGCTCCATACTCGTGTTCCAATCGGTATTGGATGACCTCATACTGGAGTGCTCCCACAGTACCGATAACCTTTCGTCCGTTGAAGTCCAAGGTGAAGAGCTGCGCAACTCCCTCGTCCATGAGTTGGTCTATCCCTTTCTCCAACTGTTTGGACTTGAGCGGATCGGCATTGTTGATATAGCGGAAGTGCTCTGGAGAGAAGCTCGGAATTCCTCTGAAATGGAGTACCTCCCCCTCGGTCAGGGTATCGCCTATCTTGAAGTTGCCTGTATCATGCAGGCCGACAATATCTCCTGCATAGGAAATGTCCACGACCTCTTTCTTTTCAGCAAAGAAGGCATTGGGGCTGGAGAACTTGAGTTTCTTGCCTAAGCGGGTATGCAAATAAGGTTTGTTGCGCTCGAAGCTGCCCGAAACGATTTTAACAAAAGCCAAGCGGTCTCGGTGGTTGGGATCCATATTGGCATGTATCTTGAAGACAAAGCCGGTAAAGGTCTTTTCACTGGGCTGTACCAAGCGCTCTTCGCTAGCCTTAGGCAGGGGAGAGGGGGCAATCTCAACAAAGCAGTCCAAGAGTTCCCTCACTCCAAAGTTGTTTAGAGCTGAACCAAAAAAGACAGGTTGTTGGGCTCCACTAAGGTAGGCTTCTCGGTCGAAGGCAGGATATACTTCATAGACCAGCTCCAAGTCGTTGCGCAGGGTAGTAGCTGATTTTTCAGTAATTAGTCGCTCCAACTCGGGACTGCTGATATCATCAAAGGAAATGGTCTCCTCTATATTCTTACGGCTGTCTCCAGAGAAGAGGTTGATGTTCTTCTCCCATATGTTGTAGATACCCTTGAAGTCATAGCCCATACCGATGGGAAAGCTCAAGGGAGTGACGTGTAAGCCTAATTTCTGTTCTACCTCGTCCAGAAGGTCAAAGGCATCTTTCCCTTCTCGGTCGAGCTTATTGATAAAGACAATCATGGGGATATTGCGCATACGGCATACCTCTACCAGTTTTTCGGTCTGTTCTTCCACCCCCTTGGCTACGTCAATTACCACAATCACGCTATCTACAGCGGTAAGGGTGCGAAAGGTATCCTCGGCAAAATCCTTGTGGCCAGGTGTATCCAAGATATTGATCTTGTGTTCCTTGTAATTGAAAGCCAAAACAGAGGTAGCCACTGAGATACCACGCTGGCGTTCTATCTCCATAAAGTCGGAGGTAGCTCCCTTTTTGATCTTATTGGATTTCACAGCTCCTGCTTCCTGAATAGCCCCCCCGAAAAGAAGTAGCTTCTCGGTAAGGGTTGTTTTCCCCGCATCAGGGTGCGAGATGATGCCGAAGGTACGGCGCTTTTGTATTTCTGTTTCTAAAGACACTTTTCTAATGGTTAATGGTTAATGATTAATGGTTAATGATTAATGGTTAATCATTAGTCATTAATTTGATCATTTTTTGATAGTCTTGGGTGTTTCCTTGGGAGAGAACGAGCTTTCTAAGGCGGTCTCCGTTGGAGCGGGTCAGTCCTCCGTGGGTCTCGAACCAGTGATAGATCTCCTGGGCGAGGATCTCCGAGTACTGATAAGCGTAATAGCCTGCGGCATAGCCTCCACCGAAGATATGGGAGAAGTACAAGGAGCGATAGCGCACAGGTACTTCCTTGGGGAAGCGTTCGGTAGCAGTGGCCTCAAAGGGAGCAACCGCTATGATGTGGCGTTCTGCAGAGAGGGTATGCCATTGCATATCTAAATAAGCGGAGGCTAAAACCTCCCCAAATCGGTAGCCATGGTTGAAGTCTCTGGAGTTCTTGAGCTTCTTGATAAGGGCATCACTGATTACCTCTTGGGTTTGGTAATGATGCGCGTAGTGGGGGAGTATCTGCTCATGGAGTGCCCAGTATTCATTGAATTGGGAAGGGAATTCTACGAAGTCTCTCGCAACGGCGGTTCCCGCCAGAGTGGCATATTGCTGCTCAGCAAAGAAAGCATGCAGTGCATGGCCAAACTCATGGAAGAGAGTTTCTACCTCGCTATAGGTAAGCAGGCAGGGAAGTCCCTGGGTAGGAGGGGTATAGTTGCACACATTATAGATTACAGGCTTCTGCCCAAAGAGTTTGGAAGGGGTCACCAGCTCGCTCATCCAAGCACCACCACGCTTGCTCTCACGAGTGTAGAAGTCTCCATAGTAGAGCCCTAAGGGACTACCATCGGCCTCGAAGAGTTCATAGACTACTACATCGGGATGATATACGGGTAGGTCGGTACGTTTTTTGAAAGTAATCCCATAGAGGCAAGTAGCTGCATAGAAGACCCCTTTTTCTAAGACATTCAAGAGTTCAAAATAAGGCTTGAGCTCATTTTCATCTAAGTCGTATTGGCTTTTGCGTAGCTTTTCGCTATAGTAATCCCAGTTATAGGGCACTATATCCTCTCGCTGGGCAATCGCTTTGAGGGCAGCAAGCTCTTGTTGTATCCTTTCCAAGGTAGGAGGAATCCATTTCTCGAAGAAATCCATCACCGTTTCAGGTGTCTTAGCCATGCTTTTTTTCAGTGACCATTCGGCATAATTCTTATAGCCTAATAGAGTGGCTTTCTGTTGTCGCAGAGCAATGATTTCCAGAATAATAGATTCAGTAGCATGTGCTCCCTGAGTGGCTCTATGCCAAGACTGCTCAAAGAGCAGGCGGCGGGTCTCTTCGCTCTCCAATTGGGAGAGTAGCGGCTGCTGGGTAGTGTTGGTAAGGGCGATCTTCCAGCTGCCATCGGGCTGCTTAAGGGCTTGTTTTTCCTCAGGGGAAAGGCCTGCAAGCGCTTCTTCTTGGGTGATGACCAAGGCTGCTTCTTTTCTTGCTTGTAGGGTGTGATAATTGAAATCGTTTTCCAAAGTAGCCAATCGGCTGTTGAGCTGCTTGAGGGAGGCTTTTCCCTCTTCGGAGAGGTTCGCCCCACGAAGCAGGAAGAGGTCATAATAGTGCTCCAAGAGCTTGAGCGACTCTGCATCTAAGCCAAGGGTAGCACGCACTTGGTAGAGTGCCTGTACCCGCTCAAAGAGCCTGTCATTGAGATAAATGCTATCTTCCTGGGCAGCCAGTAAGGGAAGAAACTCCTTCTCTGTTTGCTGAAGCACCTCATTGGTATCCGCCCCAGCAAGGGCAAAAAAGAGGTTGCAAACGCTAAGAAGTGTTTGCCCGCTTTTTTCTAAAGCAAGGATTGTATTGGCAAAACTCACAGGGGAGGAGTCCTCCACAATCGCAGTGATGGAGCCTTGTTGCTGTGCCATAGCCTCCCTTAGGGCAGGGGCAAAGTCCTCACTTCTAATTTGTGAGAAATCAGGTGCCTCATAGGCAAGTGTGCTCTTTTGTAATAACATAGTGTTTGGTTGTTGGTGGGGCAAATGAATTAGCTTATTGTCTCATTGACAAATTGATAAATTAGTTGTACCTTTGCCCCCTTATTTAGAAAAAATGAATACTGCTTTAGTAGAGACATTTTCCGATAGCTTAGTGATTATCCCTACCTATAATGAGATAGAGAATATAGAGAGCATCATACGAGTTACCCTTATGCAGGCGCCTCATTTTGATGTGCTGATTGTGGATGACAACTCCCCTGATGGTACAGCGCAAAGAGTCAAGCAATTACAACAAGAATTCCCTGACAGACTCTTTCTTGCTGAACGTGCGGAAAAGACAGGGCTGGGTACCGCTTACATTCATGGGTTCCTCTGGGGGCTTAAGAGTGAGAAAAAATACTATTATTTCTTTGAAATGGATGCCGATTTCTCTCACAACCCGATGGATCTGATACGCCTTTACCGAGAATGTAAAGAGCAACATGCCGATATGGCTATTGGTTCCCGCTATATCAAAGGGGTCAATGTGGTCAATTGGCCGCTTAGGAGAGTGTTACTCTCCTATGGGGCTTCCTTCTACGTGAGGCTCATCACCGGTATGAAGGTACAAGACCCCACGGCTGGCTTTGTCTGCTATAAGCGAAAAGTCTTAGAGAGTATTGATTTTGACAAGATCAAATTTGTCGGTTATGCCTTCCAAATCGAGATGAAATACAAGGCCTATGTAAAGAAATTCCGCCTTTCAGAGGTCTCCATCATCTTCACCGACCGCGTACGGGGCAAATCCAAAATGAATGCTTCCATTATCCGTGAGGCCATCTTTGGGGTCATCGCCATGAGAATCAGACAATTTTTTAGTTGTTAGTGATTAGTGGTTAGTTACTAGTCACTAGTCATTAGTCACTATTAATATGCCTTAGCGAATAGTACTCTTCCTTTGGAAGGCTTGCCTGAATAGATACAGGTGCCAGCTTCTTCTTTTTGGTCTAAGGGGATACAGCGAATAGTTGCTTGGGTCTCTTCCTTGATCTTGGCTTCTGTTTCAGGGGTGCCGTCCCAGTGTGCAGAGAGGAACCCTCCCTTGCTTTCCAAGACTTCCTTGAACTCCTCATAGCTATTGACCTCGGTGATATGGCTATTTCGGTAGGCTAAGGCCTTTTGGTATATGTTCTCCTGGATATCCTTCAGTAACTGTTCTATATGAGTGATGATATGATCTCCTGATACACTTTCTTTGGTCAGCGTATCGCGGCGTGCTACCTCATAGGTGTTGTTTTCCAAATCACGTTGCCCTACAGCCAAGCGTACAGGAACTCCCTTGAGCTCGTATTCGTGGAACTTGAACCCAGGTTTTTGGGTATCATCATCATCAAACTTCACAGTGATCCCACGTTCCTTAAGTGCTTGTATAAGCGGGTTTATTCGCTCACGGATAGCCTGTAGCTGCTCTTCTCCCTTGTATATAGGCACAATCACTACCTGTATAGGGGCTAACAGTGGAGGCAATACCAAGCCATTGTCATCGCTATGGCTCATAATTAGCGCTCCCATAAGGCGGGTAGATACCCCCCAAGAGCTCGCCCATACATATTCGAGGGCTCCCTCTTTGGTCGCGTATTTCACCTCAAAAGCCTTGGCAAAGTTCTGTCCTAAGAAGTGAGAGGTACCCGCTTGGAGGGCTTTGCCATCCTGCATAAGGGCTTCTATACAATAGGTGTCATCGGCACCAGCAAAGCGTTCCGTTTCGGTCTTTCTACCTCTTACCACAGGCACGCCCATATATTGCTCTACAAAAGTGGCATACACCTCATTCATCTTTTGGGCTTCTTCTATAGCCTCCTCACAGGTAGCATGGGCAGTGTGTCCCTCTTGCCAAAGGAACTCCGCGGTACGTAGGAATAGGCGTGTACGCATCTCCCAGCGTACCACATTCGCCCATTGGTTGATAAGGATCGGCAGGTCGCGATAGGACTGTATCCAGTTTTTATAAGTATTCCAAATAATGGCCTCACTGGTAGGGCGTACGATAAGCTCTTCCTCCAGCTTAGCTTCAGGATCTACCATGAGTTTACCCTTTTGGGTAGGGTCTGTTTTGAGGCGATAGTGGGTAACCACCGCACACTCTTTGGCAAAGCCTTCCGCATTCTTCTCTTCCGCTTCAAAATAGCTTTTGGGAACAAATATAGGGAAATAGGCATTTTGGTGGCCTGTATCTTTGAACATTTTGTCCAAGATATCGCGCATACGCTCCCAAATGGCATAACCATAAGGCTTGATAACCATACAGCCACGTACCCCGGAACTCTCGGCAAGCCCAGCTTTTACAACGAGTTCATTATACCACTTGGAATAATCTTCTGCTCTTGATGTTAAATTTTTACTCATACTAAAATCTTTGGCACAAAAATTGTACTTTAGGTGCAAAAGTACAAAATTATTTGGAAAAAGACCCTCTTTTAGGAGCTATTTTTCTAAGGTAACTAAAAGACTGATAATCAACAAACTAAATAATACCATGATGAAAAAAACACTAATCCATGCAACTACAGCTTTCACCGCACTGATAGGACTTAGCTCCTGTGGTGCTTATATCGGAGGAAGCTATGATGACGGTATCTATGGGGATGAAGCCCCCATATATCAGAGAGAAGAGCCCCGCTATGAGAGAAATGACGAACGTCCTGTGGGGAATGGAAGCTATCGTGAACAGCTCAATCAGAAAATAGCAGGCTACAAGGACTTTGAACAACAAGTGCAACGCCCTGCTCCTTCCTATACCCCTATGACCCAAATAGATAGCTATCGTACAGATAGCCAACAGCAGGGCACTTCTTACAATACCTATGGCAGCTGGGGAGAAAATGCCCGACCTTCCACAGTGAATGTCTATAATAACTATGGGGGCTGGAATACGCCTTACTATTGGGGATCAGGTGCTTGGGGAGGCTATTATTCCTCTTCCTACTACTATCCACGTTCTCGCTGGAGCATAGGCTTCTCGGTAGGTACTTATGATCCTTACTGGAGTTGGCGCTATTATGACAGCTATTACTATCCTTATAGTTATAGCTACTATTATCCTTACTACGGATATAACTATTATTACCCTTATTATGGGTATAATTACTACTATCCTTACTATGGATATGGCTACTATAGCTACCCTTCTTATCGCTATAATAGCGAAAATAACTACTATTACTACCAAGATCCTTACGGAAATACCTCACGTAGGTATTCGCCAACTAATGGTAGAAGAGGGGATAGCAGCCGTTATGACAATAGTGGTTACCAAAATAATGGTTCTTATCGTTCCTATGGGAATTATAATAACTCTTATGATAATACCTCTCGTTCTTATCATGAGAGCAATACACGTAGTTATAACTATTCCTCAGGAAGTAGTAATAATACCTATAATAACAGTTCCTATGATAATACTTCCCGCTCTTATCATGAGAGTAATACAAACAATGGAAGAGGAAATAGTAGTGAATATACAGGGACTAGAAGAGATTATTAATTAAATAAAACGAAAATGAAAAAGACAGTATACATTACAGCTTTTGGCTTGCTCAGCGGTATGCTTTCCGCACAAAATCTTACCGATGGTCTGCGTTATTCTATGGAAGATATAGGAGGAACGGCTCGTTTTAGAGCCATGAGTGGAGCCTTCAACTCCTTAGGAGGAGACATGTCGGCCATAGCGCTGAATCCAGCAGGGAGTTCTATCTTTACCAGAAGTGAAATGACCCTTAGCCTGCAAGGAACCAATGCAAAGAATGAAGTAGGCAAACAGGCTACTCTTTCTTCAGATTTCCTACTCAACCAGTTCGGGGTAGCTTTCCCGATTGCCATAGCAGAGGAAGGTTGGAAGAATGTGGCTTTTGCCTTCAACTACCAAAAGGCCAATAATTTTGAGGTAAATGATTTGACATATAACCAACAAACCAATGGAGCGAACTTAGGAGATTATTTCCTTCATTTTGCTAATGGTATCAGACAGGAAAACCTCTTTCTAAATAATTATGAATATAATCAAAGAGCACACCGATGGATAGCAAGATCTCAGGGAGGTCTGGGCTCCCTCTATAGTAGAATGGGAAATGCGCCTGATCCTTTTAGATACCGCAATGCTATATTGGGCTATACAGCAGGACTTATAGCTCCTTCAGGAGTCGCTTCAGAAATAGAAGAAACAGCAACAGAAGAAGCAGGAAAGGCTATACTAAGAGCCAATCAGTATAAGAAAAATATTACATCCGGAACAACAACACTCCGAAAAATAGAGCAATATTCTGAAGGAGGGGTTAACAAATATAACTTTAACTTTGCAGCACGTTATGATTTTCTTTCCTTTGGGCTAAACCTCAATTCCCATAGTGTAGATTATCATATGGTAACCAAGCACTATGAGCAATATCCTGACAATACGGAATCCTCTATCCGTTCGGCCTATTTCCAAAATGAGCTCAGAACCGTAGGAAGTGGCTTCTCGCTCCAGTTAGGAGCTATAGCGGAGGTGGCCACAGGGGTACGTATTGGACTTACCTATACTTCGCCTACTTGGTATACGCTACAGGATGAGCTTTCTCAATCCTTATCCGCCACCACGCTAAGTAATGGCACCTACTTTGCCAATCCTAATGTAGTGGCTGTTTATGAGAAATATAGCTTCCGTACACCTGGGGCATGGACGGTAGGGGCTAGCTGGGTCTGGAACAAGCAGCTCATCCTTAGTGCTGACTATATGTACAGAGGCTTTGGAAATATGCGTTTTACCTCAGATGATTTGCTGTCAGAGAACGCTATTGTCCAAAATTCTTTAGGAGATACCAATGCGCTACGCTTTGGAGCCGAATACCGCTTGCCTATGAGTAAAACCAATCACTTATTCCTAAGAGGAGGGGGACGCTATGAGCAAAGTCCTTATAAAACAGACTATAAGCCTATAAGCAGACTCAAAAGTCTCTCCGCAGGTGTAGGGGTTAGTTTCAGTGGTGTACGTGTCGATCTCTCCTATGATATTACAAGGCGCTATTACCAACCTCAGCTCTACGAAACTGTCCTTACGGATACTCCTATGGTAAAAAATACCACACATAATATACTCTTGAGTTTTTCTATGAAATTGTAAGAGTTGGTTTTGATTTAGTTTGTTTTCATTTTAAGAAAAATGGGAGGCCTTCCAAAGCCTCCCATTTTATTATTCTTTTCCTCCAAAGGTCTTAACATCCTTAAGCGTTACTTCTTCATCGGAAAGAATTAGTAAGCGTTCTACGACATTTCTAAGTTCTCGTATATTTCCGCTCCAGTCGTATTGCTGGAGCTGTTCTATCGCCTTGGGGTGGAATTGTTTGTCGATACCTTGTTCCTGACAGATACTCTTGGTAAAATGCGCTACCAGCAGGGGAATATCATCTCTACGGTCGTTCAGAGGGGGTACTTCCAAGAGAATGACTGCCAAGCGGTGGTATAAGTCCTCTCGGAATCGCCCAAGGGCGATCTCTTGCTTGAGATCTTTATTAGTAGCGGCAATCACACGTACATCTACCGCTATATCCTTTTCGCTACCAACCTTAGTGATTTTCTTCTCTTGTAGGGCACGCAATACCTTTGCCTGAGCCGAAAGGCTCATATCTCCAATCTCATCTAGAAAGAGGGTACCCTTATCCGCAGCCTCGAACTTACCCACTCGGTCTTTTACGGCTGAGGTAAAGGAGCCTTTGATATGTCCAAAGAGTTCACTTTCAATCAATTCAGAGGGAATGGCAGCACAATTGACCTCTATCATAGGTTGTGAGACACGTTCGCTGCCTTGGTGTAGTGCACGGGCAACGAGTTCTTTTCCCGAACCATTAGGCCCTGTGATAAGTACCCTCACGTCGGTAGGAGCTACCTTCTCTATCATGTCCTTGATCTTCTGTATGGCTGCACTCTTACCGATCATAGTGGTGGTTGGAGTGTCTTTTTTAGAAGGTTTACCCTCTGTTTTCTGAGGCTTTTCTTCTACAGAAGGCGTAGTGAGCGCATTGCGGACGGTAGTGAGTAAGCGATTGAGGTCGGGGGGCTTGGCTATATAGTCGAAAGCGCCCATTTTCATCGCTTGCACTGCGGTCTCTAGGTCACCATGTCCTGAAATCATGACCATACGCAAGGCGGGCTTCAGGGCTTTGGCTTCCAAGAGTACTTCTAAGCCATCCTTTTTGGGCATTTTGATATCACAGAGTACCAAGTCATAGTCTGTTTTTTGAATCATATCCATGGCCTCCTGCCCATTGGTGGCTTCCTCTACCTGATAACTTTTGTCCTCTTCACTGAGGATACTACCCAGTACACGCCGTATAGAGGCCTCATCTTCAACAATTAGTATTTTGGGCATAGCTTACTTTATTTTACGTCTATCACCAAGGGAAGTATATACTCGGTGGTGACATTTACTTGGTTTTTCTTAGCAGGGATAGCCGGTTCGAACTCAGTCGTCTTGCTCTTTAGCAGCTCTTCTAAGTTGGGCAATAGCTCCTGAGTAGCACTTGAGGCCTCTACACTTTTTACATTAAGGTTCCCTTCCGTATTGATGACAATAGTAACCTTTACCGTATCGCTTAGCGCATCACCTATGGCTAATTTTTGGCTATTGAGGGCTTCCTGATAGAGCTTGGAGAGCTTACCAGTGAAGCATTTAAGTTTTTCATCCTTAGTAGTGATACTCTCACATTCCTTAAAGGAAGGATATTCATCCACCTCAGTTCCCAATTCCGCCAAGCGATCTTCGACCATCTTCTGCTCTTGCTCTTCTTGAGAGACTTCTGAATCGGTAGTTGAATTCTCTTGGCAAGCATATAAGCTTATGCAAAGTATAGAAAGTAATATTTTTTTCATTTTTTTAAGTTTATTCAGTTGGGTGTAAATATACAATTTTATTTTTTAATACTTAGAAGCATTCTAAAGAATTTAACTAAAAATCAAAATCATCATTACCGGATTGTTCTTCTTCAGAGGTTCCACCTGTAGAAAGACTATCAAGTATAGGCAGTGTGTTTCCATTGCCACATTCCAGAGTTATTATGGAATGCTTGCGTACTTTATCTCCATTTTTTATTTCCTTTTGCTTTCCTTTTTCTTTATAGAAAGCTCTTAGCACCATATCTTTAGCAATATCATTGACATAGATGATATTGTTATCTACCTTAAGGCCTAAGCTTTCAAGATTGGGACGAACCTCAGCTAAGGGTGCATTGATATTTATAATGGTGACCTCTTGATAGTTCTCGGGATTGATTTTTAGATAGATCTTACGGTCTTTCTTTACTTTTTCGTTGGGATCAGGGTCTTGCTCCATCACAGCATAGGCAGGAAAATTAGGATCATACTCTAAGGTGTCCACAATCTCATAACGGAGATGGCTTTTTTCCAAAAGCACTTGCGCTTTGCTAAGGGGGACATGAGTAAGATCAGGCACTACGACAAACTTCCCATGTCGGGTAAAGCTGTCCAAGGAAAATAAAGTAGCATAGATACCAATTAAGAGAAGAGATACCGCTAAGAAGACTTGTAATCCCCAAAAACGTATATTTTTATTTTGGAATATTTGGGATAGTGTCATTTTTATATTCATAAAACAATGTTTGTTAATATATTTTTTATTTCAGAAGATTGTCCAGTAGTTCTCGTACCTTATCACTGTTCCAGCGGGTGTTTCCAAAACCTTGAGCTACGACCCTATCCTGCTTATCTATGATATACCCTGAAGGAATTTTCTCAGGATCGAAGGGCATCTTTACCCCTTGGATAAGATAGGTAACCTTAAAGGTGAATTTTCTATCACGTTGCTTTTGTTCTACAGGTTCAGGTAGCTCATTGGTGATGATATAGAAGGCAACCTTGTCGTGATAATCAAGGTAGAGCTTCTCTATTCCAATCAGGTCAGCTATACTCATGGCTCGCCATGAGGAAAAGAAATAGACAAACCTCACTTCTCCTTCGGATTGGGTGAAAGAGAATTGCTTATTGTCCCGATCCTTCAGTGTCCAGTCAGGGTCAATCGTATATTGCCTTTCTGGTGCTAATATCTCCACCTGAGAGGAGAAAATCCGCTGCAAAAGTATCTTGGATTCATATCCTAAATTGGTGGTAAAAAATGAAATAATCAGCGCTAAGAATAACAAATTCAGTACAGTACGTTTTTTCATAGTAAGTATAGTGTTTTCAAGGGACAAAGATACATAAAAAATATGATTTATCTTTAAGATGTTAATCTTTTATAGCTATTTGTTTGGCCAAAGGATGGGTACGCAGGTAGTGTTCTATCAGGTGTACTTTCTCCGAGTTATGTGTCAGTGGGGTAAGGTGCTTCTCAAGGATAGGCCTGGAAAGCTGATAGTTCAGTGCGATGAAAGCATAGCCCCTGAGCCTACCTTGTTCGATAAAGATCACACTCTTCTCATGTACAGTACGTCCCTTGTCCATAATAGCAAAGGTTCTGCCTACAAGTGTATAGTGAGCGAGGGCTTCCTCCACCCGACGGTTATAGTCCTCTACAGCTTCGTCACCCATACAAGCCCCTGCACACTTACCGATAGAGTGGTTGTAGCAATAGGTATGAGCCTGGGAAAAACCATTGAGTTTGGTACAAAGTCCATAGCGCTCAGTCATCTCAAAGAGCATATTCAGTCCTTCCTCTTGGCTTTCAAAAATAGCTAAGGGCTCCTTCGCTCCAGCTCTTGGTATGACCGAAAGGCAGTGGTAACCCTTCTTATTCTTATGGCAGACCAAAGCAAAAGGGTAACTTTTCTTTTTCTTATACTTACGCAAGGAGGCTTGCATCTGAAGTTCTTCGGCCTCCTTAAGGGAGGCAATCAGTAGCGTGCCGGTTAGCTCATACATCACCTTTCCGACATGATTCCTTAGAAAAAGATCTCGCTTTCCACTTGAAGTAAAGTGTTCATTGACCCGCTTATAGATGTTCTTACTCTTGGAGAGCAGCAGTAGCTTTCCTGCCTTGTCATACAGATAATACACCCCCAATTGGTTAGGGAGCCCATCCAAGAGTGAAAGTAGCTGAATGGGTAGGGTAGAGAGGTTTTGCTTGACAAACTCACTTAGTGCGATCTTCTCGGTGTCTTTGTCCAAGAGGAGCTTGAAGAGGTGCACCGTGGCCATGGCATCTCCATTGGCGCGGTGTCGGTCAGAAAGTGGAATACCTAAAGAACGACAGAGCTTACCCAAGCTGTACGAAGGCTCATTGGGGAGTAGGCGCTGAGACATCTCCACCGTACAGATGGTACGACGCTGATAGTCAAACCCCAATCGGCGAAACTCCAAACACAAGATGCGATAGTCAAAGGCTGCATTGTGAGCCACCAAGATACACCCCTCAGTGATTTCCACAATCCGCTTGGCAACCTCATAGAACTTTGGTGCTTGGCGAACCATCTTGTTGGAAATACCGGTGAGGCGTACCACAAAATCGTCTATCTTCTTCTCGGGATTGATAAGTGAGATGAAGCGATCGGTAACTTCCCGACCGTCAAAACGATAGATAGCAATCTCTGTAATGGCTTCCTCACCCATCTTGCCTCCTGTGGTTTCTATATCTAAAATGGCGTACAAATCTACTTTTTTTGGTGCGCAAAGGTAGGAATTTTAACCTTTTGAGCCAAAGGAAAAAACGTTTATTTTTGTTGCCGAAGATGATAGTAAAATAAAAATATGAAAAAAAGTACTTTTATATGATAAAAAAATCATACCTTTGTAGCTTTAAAAACACTGTTTATGCTAATTAAAATACTTGATAAAGAGTTCCGCCCTTATATTTCAAGTGAAAGGCTTGCTCAAGAGATAAAAAGGCTTGCCCAAGAGGTGGAGCAGCAGATGCAAGGAAAGAGACCCCTTTTCATTTCCATACTCAATGGTTCTTTCATGTTTGCTTCAGATTTTATCCGTGCTTATCAGGGTGAGTGTGAGGTTGCCTTTGTACGCTTTTCCTCCTATCAGGGAATGGAAACCACTCATCAAGTAAAACAACTCCTTGGTCTCCCTAAGGATATAGCAGGCCGTGAGGTGGTCGTAATCGAGGATATTGTAGATACAGGCAATACCTTAGAGGAAATCTATAACCTCTTTGCCGACAAACAGGTGGCTTCCTTGCGTATCATGACACTCTTTTTCAAGCCCGAAGCCTATAAGAAAGACTTGCCCATACACCACATAGGTTTCTCTATTCCCAATCGCTTTATCGTAGGATATGGCTTGGACTATGACGAGTTAGGACGAAATCTCCCAGAAATATATCAATTAAATATAGAAAATATGAAGAATTTGGTTTTGTTTGGCAAACCAGGAGCAGGGAAGGGGACACAAGCAGCTTTCCTAAAAGAAAAATATGGTTTGGTGCATATCTCCACAGGCGATTTGTTCCGTCATCACTTGAAAAATGGTACAGAGCTCGGAGTATTAGCCCAATCTTATATGGATAAGGGAGCTCTCGTTCCCGATGAGGTAACGATCCAAATGCTCCAAGCGGAGATAGAAAAGAACCCCAATGCAGCAGGATTTATCTTTGACGGCTTCCCTCGTACCATAGCCCAAGCCGAAGCGCTGGATACTTTCTTGGCCTCTAAGCAAATGAATATCAGTGCGACTTTAGCTCTTGATGCAGATGATGAAGAACTTATCAAAAGACTTGTAGAGCGTGGTAAAGTAAGTGGGCGCTCTGATGACCAAGACGAAGGCAAAATTCGTAACCGCTTTGTCGAATACAACCAAAAAACAGCTCCTCTTATTGACTTTTACAAAAAGCAAGGCAAATATCACCCTATCAATGGTATAGGTTCTATTGAGGAAATCACCCAGCGCCTCTCCAAAATAATCGATGTGTTGTAAAAAATACCTATATAAAATACAAATCTCTAACCTCGATGGTTAGGGATTTTTTTATTGTATATTGGTATAATTTTTTGTATATTTGTCCCCCGTAGATAAGTTATTCCCACCACAGAAACTAATGAAAGCTCTTGCCAAAGGGTATACTTATGAGAAGCGAAGAAGAGTTATGTTTTTCTTGATGCCATTTATGATCCTTTGAAAATAGCTACACTTAGCAAGGATTGTATATGTGTAGATAGTGAAAAGAGTATTTTTGTTTCAGAAGCAATAAAAAAGGAATGGCAGAAAATGAATTTGAATTGTCTTACTTTTTCTTTAGTAAGGTAACTCAACACAACATATCTTGATAAATTTAATAATAAGCATCAATTTGTAAATAAATATGTTATCATACTTGAAAGAAAAATACCACTTAGACAAAGTTTCTGCAAACTACCTTAAGTCTGAAAAAAGCTATATAAGGCTATATCGAAATAAAGTAGTAGAGGTGATATTTTTTAAAGAGGATATTGATACTTTAGATGATTTGTTGCCCTTTGCAGATACATTAAAAAAAATAGCTTTTCGTAATTGTAATTTGTCTGACTTAAGTAGTTTAAAATTTTTTAAACAACTTACAAGATTGGGATTTAGAAATTGTCATTTTTCTAATACGGGCATATTTGAAAATTTCCTTAATTTTCCAAATTTGAAAGGATTAGGAATTGACGGAAGGGAAATAACTCATTTTAATATTTTTAGTAATTCAATTAAGTCTTTAAGTATTACAGAAACATCAGTAACAACTTTAGCAAATGTAAACATTCCCAACTTAAAAGATTTATCGATGACACGTAATCCTATCAAAGCAATAGATACTTCTTTTCCTAAATTAAAAGAATTATATATTACTGCAGGAAATTTTGATCTCTATTCATTGAAAAATACCCCGAATTTACGAGATCTTTATGCGTATAGTTGTACAAAAAATCAAAGTTTTGATGGAGTTGCTGCTTGTACCAAACTGAAACTTTTACAGTTGTATGGAGAGCCTTTTACAAATTTTTTACCTTTCGTAAAATTAAATTCTCTTGAATATTTAGATTTGCAAGAAAGTGAAATAGAGAGTCTTGAGGGATTAGAACAGATGCACAATTTAAAAGTACTTGAGCTATTTGGAAATCCAATAGAGAAAATAGATAGTATAAAACCTATTCGACATTTAAAGAAATTTGGTATTGAGAAATATAAAATGTCTCCCAGTATAAGAGGTCATATGACAAGAAATGGTATCATATATTGTTGGATATAATACGTGGTAATATTTCAGCTGTGTTGTAAAAATTACAAAAACCTACCAAACAGTATAATGTGAAAAGATAAAGCCTAATTGTAGGAGGTATGAGTAAAATGCTTGCGGTAGTGGGAATAACCCTAAACGATTACTTTAAGAAAGGATTACATAAAATAGAATGTAAAAATTAGTTTATGAAATATTATAGAATACGTACAGATTGGGATTCTAAAACAACAGGAAGAAGAAATGGGGGATGCGCTGTTGAACAGAATAAAAATTCTTTCACAGATAAAAGAGTGGAGAAAAATTTTAAAGAATTTTTTATAGCCAATATAAAAAATATTGAGCGAACTCGTTGGGGAAGTTATGTTATTTATGAACCTCCTCAGGATTTTGATCTTACTTATTTTCCTAAAACGAAAAGTATCAAGGAATTGGATATTATGAATTATAGTGAACAACTATTTAATATTCCATTTTTAATAAGTGAGAGAGCTTATAAAATTCTTGCTAAATATAGGCTTCCCATTCACAACAAGATACCTGCAAGAATAGCAACTTTTTCGCAAGACTATTTTTTAGTAGGCTTTCCTACTCTTTTGGCTAATATGTATGACTTTAAAAAATCTGTTTTTTGCAGATATGAAAAAGGTCCAAGAGTTATGTTTGAGAATGTAGATGATTATGAAAACGCTGAATATGATAGACATATGGCAGATCCTGTATCCATTTTTTTAAATATTAAGATGGAATATGATGTGATAGATACAAGGCACGGACTATTTCTTTCTCAACCACTTATAGAAGAATTACAAAAAGAAGCAATTACAGGATATGTTATAGAAAATGGGATATTGGAAAACTAGGTAATATTTCAGCCGTGTTGCTAAGTTTAGTACCTTATCTCAAAAACTCAAACACTATCTCATAACAAGAAGTATTTTAGTCTAATAGAGAGTACGATCAATAAGCTTGGATAAAGCCTCAAAAAAGAACTATTAAATGTAGATAGAATGAAATATTACGAATTGTATGAAAAATATAAGAGAAGTGCATATTTCTTTTATAGTGAAGAAAATAAGATAGATTTGATTTCTTTAAAGGAAAGCAGGTTGTATCTGACGATCCTATTATTTACGAAATAGATAAAATAGATACTTACTTAGAAAAGTATGACTATCTTCCTGTAGCAGATGGACCTCCTTTGGTAAGTAAGCGATTTAGAGAAGTGTTTGAACATTTAGAAAAAGAGGGGCAAATAGCTTATTTGAGAGCAAAAATTATTGCTGAAAACGGAGAAATCAACGATAATTACTTTGCGATGGTCTTGTTGAAAATATTTAAGGGGATTGATTTTGAAAAATCTATAGTGAAAAAGGACTCTTCTGGAACGATACAAATACAAAAGTTATTCTTAACAGAGAATTTTATGCTCAATAGTTCTATTTGTAGATTAGAGGAGAAAGAATCTGTTATTATTGTCAGTGAGGAATTCAAAAAAATATCCTTAAAGCATAAGTTAAAAGGTATGGACTTCATAGAAGAAGGATATTCTATTTATACCAATCTATAATATCAGCAGTGTTGTTAAGGTTATTGCATTACTCCAAAATCACTATGTAGAACTATCGATACAAACGTTTTTAAAACCTAATTGATAGGAATCGAGCTACAAGGAAACCTGTTGTGCATTTCAAATAATAGAGGCTTTTAGATTGAGAGTTTCTCTATATAATATAAACTTATTCATGTGTTGTATCAATGTTAAAGATGTTATCTTGCTGGATATCATTGTTTTAAATCCTTCAAAATGATTTTGCATAATTGAAAATTAAAAATATGAAAAATCTCAATATAAATATAAGATGTAATATTTATATAGTTCTCCTACTATTTTTATGTTATAATAGTGTATTGGCTATGACAGCTTTTGTTGCGATGCCTGGTACAGGAGGGTTTAGTATTTCTACTCCACATTATATAATTGCTTTTTTTAGAACAATTCCATATTCATTGGCACAATCTCTGTTTTTTGAAGACAGAATAGATATTCCTTTTCTATTCAAGACCTATTTTTATATTTCTATATTGTTATATATCCTTATTCCTTATTTTTTGTATAAGGAAAAGAAAGGGAAACCCTATTTTTATCATTATGATATAGAAGATAAAACCTATTTTATATTAATAGATGTAATAATGCTTCTTTTATATGCTCCTTTGTTACTTATAGGGTGTATGATGTTTTCTTTTTTTTCTTTATTCAATATCATTCCCTTATTTTTATTTGTTTTAGGGGTAAGAATATACCAATATAGAAAGAAATTAAACTTTATAGTAAAGTTCAATTTCTTTCAAAAGCATAGAAGATAATATTTTGGGAGGTACTTTTAGAAATCAATAGGACAATCCTACAGCTTTAAGAATGACATTAGCATTGCGATAGGTGATTTGGATTACACGAGGGACAGTAACTTTAGGGTAATTGGAAGGATTGAGAGTTAGATTTTTCTATCTTTTTTACTTTTTCATTAGGTTCTGGACTTTGACTGAATTTTCAAAGGAAAGAATATTTATTCCTATTAGAGATAGTATTGATATTGATAAGTAGAATAAAGATTACAAAGAAGATCCCTACAAGTATATATGAGTTGCTTGTAGGGATTTGCTTTAGTTATACCTCGTATTTGAGGTTATTGATGATAAAATCTTGTCGTTCAGGGGTATTATTCCCCATATAGAAGTCTAATAATTTCTCTATATGCATGGCCTTGTCCATCATTACAGGGTCAAGGCGCATATCCTGACCTATAAAGTGCTTGAACTCATCGGGGGAGATCTCTCCCAATCCTTTGAATCGCGTGATCTCTGGGTTTTTGAGCTTCTCTATGGCATTGACACGCTCCTCCTCAGTATAGCAATAGATGGTTTCCTTGCTATTGCGCACACGGAATAGGGGGGTCTGTAGGATATAGACATGTCCTTCTTTGATCAGTTCAGGGAAGAACTGTAAGAAAAAGGTGATGAGCAATAGGCGAATGTGCATTCCATCTACATCGGCATCGGTGGCAAGGACAATATTGTTATATCGTAGGTTTTCTATGGAGTCCTCTATATCCAAAGCAGCCTGCAGGAGGTTGAACTCCTCATTCTCATAGACAATTTTTTTGGTTTTCCCAAAGGAGTTTAGCGGCTTTCCTCGTAGAGAGAATACCGCTTGTGTATTGGCATCGCGTGAGTGGGTGATAGAACCAGAGGCAGAGTTCCCTTCGGTGATAAAGAGGGTACTCTCAAGGGCTTGCTCGTGCTTACTATCGGTTAGGTGAATACGGCAGTCGCGTAGTTTTTTGTTGTGTAGGCTCACTTTCTTAGCACTGTCGCGGGCAGATTTGCGAATATCGGATAGATCCTTGCGCTCGCGCTCTGCCTGAAGGATTTTCTTCTGTATCTCTTCGGCAACTTCAGGCTGCTTGTGTAGGTAGTCATCTAAGTGTTTTTGTACGAAATTGGTAATATAGGTACGCACAGTAGGCATACCTTCGCCCATCTCGGTAGACCCCAATTTGGTCTTGGTTTGGCTTTCAAAAACAGGCTCCATCACCTTGATAGAGATAGCCCCGATGATGGACTTACGAATATCCGAGGCATCATAAGACTTGTTGTAATAATTGCGCAAGGTAGCCACAATAGCTTCTCGATAAGCATTCAGGTGGGTACCCCCTTGGGTGGTATTCTGTCCGTTGACAAACGAATAATATTGCTCACTGTACTGGCTTTTGCTATGGGTGAGCGCAATCTCGATATCTTCTCCACTTAGGTGAATAATAGGATAGGCGAAATCCTCCTCGTTGTTGTCTTCCTTGAGCAGGTCTTCCAAACCATTTTCAGAGAAAAATTTCTCTCCATTATATACAATAGTAAGTCCAGGATTCAGGTAGGTATAGTTCTTAAGCATCCTTACCACATATTCCGAACGGAACTTGTAGTTTTTGAAGATGGTGCTATCAGGGACAAAGGTCACCAAGGTACCTCGTTTCTCGTTGGAGGCTTCCAAGGGTGATTCCTCTTGCAATACCCCCAAAGAAAAGGTAGCACTCTTTCGCTGTCCATCGCGTACGGAAGCCACATAGAAGTAGGAAGAAAGTGCATTGACCGCCTTGGTACCCACCCCATTGAGCCCCACAGATTTTTTGAAGGCACGAGAGTCGTATTTCCCCCCTGTATTCATTTTGGAAACCACATCTACTACTTTTCCCAAAGGGATACCACGTCCAAAGTCACGTATAGTAACTTTGTTGTCCTCTATACGTACCTCTATCTGCTTACCTGCCCCCATGACGAACTCGTCTATGGAGTTATCGATCACCTCCTTCAGTAGGATATAGATCCCATCATCAGCTGAGGAGCCATCACCAAGTTTTCCTATATACATACCAGGGCGCATACGCACATGCTCCTGCCACTCAAGGGTCTGTATATTATCTTCTCCGTATTCATTAATGGGTTTGTTAAAATCAATGGGTTCCATGTTGTTTTAAGGGTTATAAAGGGATAATATTTAATCGTTTTTTGTAATTTTTATGGTAGAGATTGAATAGAAAGAGTTAATTTATTAAAGTTTTTAATCGTTCTATTTTACAAAAAATATGGTTGTTTGGTTTTTCTGACTCTTCAAAATTTTTCTTCTCATCCTCATATAAGTATTCAATAATTTCTTTTATTAAAACTTCTTTTTTATTTTTTAAGGTTGCTGGTATTATTTCGTTTTCTATAAAATCTTCAGCATCCAAAACAATTTCTGTATTTCTATACATCTGACTTACTTTTTCTATAGCTTCTTCCATATTCTGAGCTTGAACGCTAATAGTTCTTGATAATAATTCTTGAACTATAATCTTAAATGTCTCCATATTTTATTTTTAGAACTGTTGTGACTAAAATGGATTTGATTATTGTAATCTTCATTTATATTTTATAATTGTCCTATTTTCAGTAGTTCAAAACTCTTAGTATGTAAGTTCGCTACAAAATCATAATCAATGAAAGAAACCCTGTTTCTTATATCTTTGAAGGAAGTATAGGCTATTTTCTGTTCAAATTCTCGTTTTCTTTCTACTGCACTAAGAATGTAGAACTTAGTGTAGAAATCTTGTAACTCATTGAATTTGAGTAGAGAATTTTGTATATCAGTAGTATGTTCTACTTCAAAGAAAGCGTGAGGGAACTTTCGCTCATTGAACCATATGACATCAATCGTCTTGGCTCTTTTGATCACGTTGGGATAGGTAAAATCTAAGATTTGATCTAATGAAGATACACTTCCTAATTTTCTATCAAGGAATAGTTTATTCTTATCCTGTGGAGGAATATAAGTGCGGTATCCCTTGATGTTTCCAATTTCAACTAATAATCCTTGGAAGTAGGAATGGGAAAAATCTTGCTCTTTCTTAGTGGATACTTCTAATTCGAATCTCTCTAAAAGCTGCTCTTTATGACTTTTTAGTGCCCATAGTCCTGCTTTTATTTTGAAAAAGAAGCGTTCATCCTGAACAATTCTCCTTATAGTGGCAAAGGGTGTTTTAGTTTTCCACCCAGAAGTATCTACATGATGATAAAGAAAACCAAGGGTTGCCCACCCTCCATTCTTTTCTATAATTTTGATGACTTCTTCATGTTGCTTCATGATTTCAAGTTGAGTTTCTGAGAGGATTTTTTGTTTACTAATTGATTTTTAAAAAGATACATAGATCAGTGTATCTTTTTACTAGGCAAGGCAAAGGTATAATTTTTTTCTTTCAGAGCAAAACAAAATAATTCACAATGACATAATATATTTTTGTACCTTTGCAAAAAAAAATGATCCCAATGAAAATACATGTTACCAATGAGACCAATCGCCTACGGGCTGTAGTTTTAGGAACTGCTCAGAGCAATGGGGCTACTCCTACTGCCCAAGAGGCTTATGATCCTAAATCCTTAGAACATATATTAGCAGGAACTTATCCCTTAGAAGAAGATATGATTCCTGAAATGGAGGCTTTCGCCGAGGTTCTTAAAAAATATGAGGTAAAAGTATATCGACCTGAACTAATAGAGAATTGCAACCAGATTTTTACCCGCGATATTGGTTTTGTCATTGAGGACAAGTTTATTAAGGCCAATATTCTTCCTGATCGAGAGGAGGAGTTCCAAGCGATAGAATATATCATTCGTCAGATTCCAGTATCTCAATATATAGTACCTCCAGCAGAGGTGCATATTGAGGGAGGGGATGTGATGCCTTGGAATGACCATATCTTTGTAGGTACTTACAATGGAGCAGATTATGCAAATTATAAGACCGCACGTACCAATAGGGAAGGGGTAGAGTTCCTTAAGGCTCTCTTTCCTAACAAAATAGTAAAGGCTTTTGATTTGGTTAAGTCCAATACTGAACCTCGTGATAACGCCCTTCACTTGGATTGTTGTTTTCAGCCAGTAGGAACAAATAAGGGGATTATCTACAAAGGGGGATTCCGTAATGAGGCGGAATATCAATACTTAGTGAATCTCTTTGGCAAGGACAACCTTTTCCACATAGAGAGAGACGAGATGTACCAAATGTTCAGCAATGTATTCTCTATCTCCTCTGAGGTGGTAGTTTCCGAACGTAGTTTTACGCGCCTGAATAATTGGCTTCGGGCACAAGGCTTTACAGTAGAAGAGATCCCCTATGCCGAGATTGCCAAGCAGGAAGGGCTTTTGCGTTGCTCTACTTTGCCTTTACTAAGAGACTAATCGTTTCTAATCCATATACTTATGGCTATAAAACATTTTTGGTACAAACTATATGCTAAGCAAGGATTGCTCTACAAGCTCTTCTTGGCAGTAGTACTTGTGGTGGCTATGAGCTTTCTTTTGCCCAAAGGAAGCAAGTTCTCCTATGAGTTTCAGGCAGGGAAACCATGGTTATATCCTGCGTTATATGCTCCTTTTGATTTTACTTTGAAAAAAACAAATGAGCAGCTTTCCAAGGAAAAGGAATATATAGAAAGTCAATCACCTACTTATTTTTTTAGGGATACAACGGTCTTGGCTTCTGTTCAAAAGAATTATTACCTGAAAGCAAGGACTTACTTCGCCTCTGAAGAGCCTGTTCTTCAAGAAAAACTTGTGCACAAAGGGGAGGATTTTCTTAAAAAAGCTTATCACTATGGAGTATTCTATGCCTCTGATGAGCTGACAGATAAGAAGGTTTTCTTAGTAGAGGGAAATGAAGTATTTACTTTTGCACCTACCAAATTTTTCTTTCTGAACCAAACCAAAGATGCAGTGCTTTCCTATTTTTCAGAAAAGCCCTTTGCGCCCTATATGGATACTTACTATGCAATTCTATCAGAGGTGATGTTGCCCGATATTTTTGTCAATGAGTATTTTACGCAACGAACTTTAGAGGAACAACTTAAGAATATAGTTCATTCTTATGGAATTGTCAAAAAGGGACAATTGATTATAGAAAAAGGACAGTTTGTCTCCGGAGAGCGACTTACGATGCTTTCTTCTTTGCAGAAGGAATACGCCCTTAATGGGGCAGAACATCTCACAACCTTGTCATTTTTGGGATATATACTCATTATTTCTATGTTAGTGAGTATGATACTGCTCTATCTGTATCATTTTAAGAAAGAATTATTTGACAACAACAATATTGTAACGCTGATCTTTACCACGATATTGCTCTTTGTCGCAGGAATATCCTGGACAGCGAGGGTGGATACGGACTACATCTATGCCTTACCTATCTGTATCTTTCCTTTGGTGATGAAGGCTTTCTTTGACCTGCGTTTGGGAATGTTTTTATACCTGATTACCTTGCTGCTTATAGGCTTTGTGGTACCCAATAGTTTTCAATTCATCTATACCAATGCTATTGTAGCAGGCGTACTTTTGTTCGATACCAAAGGGATGCACTATAGGATTAATCTATTTCTTACCATTACTTACATTGTTTTGGCTTATATTGTAACCTATCTGTGTCAGCTGATGATATCCACAGGGAGCCTTCATGGAATTCACTATCCTACCATTGGGCTCTTTATCCTTAATGGCTTTTTGACCCTATTCTTACAACCACTCACTTATATATATGAGAAGATATTCGGCTTGGTATCCAATGTATCCCTTTTGGAACTCTCTGATACCCATAATAAGCTCCTAAGGGAACTCTCTGAAAAGGCACCAGGCTCTTTCCAACACTCTCTGCAGGTCTCGAACTTGGCGGAGGCCAGTGCTCTTGCCATTGGAGCCAATGCGATGCTAGTACGTGTAGGTGCTCTCTATCATGATATAGGGAAGATGAAGAATCCGCTCTTCTTTACAGAGAACCAAAAGACTTCAGTCAATCCCCATGACGAGCTTACAGCGGTAGAAAGTGCTAAGATTATCAAGAGCCATGTGATAGATGGTATCGAGATGGCGCGTGCCAACAATATCCCTGACCATATCATTGATTTTATCCGAACACATCATGGTAATAGCCTCATTTACTATTTCTATAAGAAGCAATTAGATTCGGGAGAACCCTTCAATGAGGATGATTTTCGCTACTCAGGGCCTATTCCTTTTTCCAAGGAGACGGCTATCCTTATGATGTCCGATTCGGTAGAGGCGGCCTCCAAGAGTTTGGTCAATCCTACTACAGAGGCCATTGATGCCTTGGTGGAGGCTATTATTAAAAAACAAATAGAGGAAAAACAATATCTCAATGCTGATATTACCTTCAAAGACATTGAGAAAATCAAGAAGGTACTCAAGGAAAAGCTCTTTAATATCTATCACTTGCGGATTGCCTATCCCAAATAGTTGTTTTTGTTAAAAATATCTTTATTATAGTGCTGTATTGTCCCTTTTTGTTGTACTTTTGCAGGCTGTTTAACAGGATAGGAAATGCATCATTTTATTAATTATTTTTGTATCTTCTATGTACTGATGGTACTCTTGAGTGCTTTTTGTGTACGTAAGGCCGTGAAGTATAAGGTTTTTACTTACCTATATTATTTACTATCGGCTTTTTTCTTTTTCTATTTCCTCTACTATTGGAATGAATCTTTTTCAGGAGTATGGGATCACCATAGGCAGTTTTCTTTTGGACTTTTTCTTTCATGGCTCTTATTGGCTACGCTTATAAGTGTATTTTTCTTAGCAGAAACCTTAGTCCGCTTGCTCTGTGCGCCCTTCCGGATGAAAAAAGAAAAAGTAATTCCCTCTCGTAGGCGTTTTGTAAGTCTTATAGGGATGGGAGTGGCCGCTATTCCTTTTGCGGGGATGATTTATGGAATGCTCTGGGGTAAGTATAACTTCCGTGTCATCAAGCATACGCTTTATTTTGATGACCTTCCTGATGCTTTTGATGGCTATAGAGTTGTGCATATCTCTGACATTCATTCAGGAAGTTTTGATGATGTTGAAAAAGTACAATATGGAATAGATATGATCAATGCTCAAAAAGGTGATGTAATCTTCTTTACGGGAGATTTGGTCAACAATAGAGCGGAGGAGATGCTTCCATGGATCTCTCATTTCAAGCAATTGCATGCCAAGGATGGGGTATACTCTGTATTGGGGAATCATGATTATGGAGATTATGTGCAGTGGGATTCAGAGCAGGATAAGATTAAAAACTTAGAAGATCTCAAGGCAATACACCAGCAATTGGGCTTTTGTCTGCTCAATAATGAATCTGTATTTCTATCCCGTGGCCAGCAACGTATTGCGGTGGTAGGAGTGGAAAACTGGGGACAGGGGTTTATTAAAAAAGGAAATCTCCGAGAGGCCTTGCAAGAGGTGGATAAGAAGGATTTCAAAATTCTACTCTCACATGATCCCACACACTGGCAATATGAAGCGATGGATCATCCTAAGTTTATTCACCTGACCCTAAGTGGACATACTCATGGGATGCAGTTTGGTATAGAGATACCAGGGGTGATTAAGTGGAGTCCTGCTAGTTGGCGTTACAAATATTGGGGAGGAATATACAAAGAAAAAGGTAAATATATCAATGTGAATCGAGGCTTTGGCTACTTGGCTTTTCCAGGTCGCGTGGGGATGCCTCCTGAAATTACAGTGATCGAACTGAAAAAAAAGGATAAAAACACCCCTGCTAATCCTCAAAATTAAAGCTATCATTTTTAACTTAATTCAGGAAAAAATCTTATATTTGCAGCGCAATAGCAAGCCAATGATATTTTTTGTAAAATAAAACTATAGTAAATATGTCAGTATTTGGAGATATAATAAGTACTAGCAAGCCTGTTCTTATCGTTTTTTATGCGGGCTGGCATTATCTGACCGATGATGTGAACACTTCCATCCAGCAAGTGGCTGATACCTTAGGTGAGGCGGTACGTGTGATCAAAATAGATATAGATAAGAATAAGGAACTCACCAAGCAATTGCAGATCAATGGGATACCTACTTATATGATCTTCCATAGGGGAGAGCTTGTATGGCGTACCGAAGCCTTACAACCTACCGATAGTCTTATTAATGCACTCAAACCTTTTATAGAATCATAAAAATGGACGAATTCACACTATGGGATAGCCTAAGTCATGAGATGACGGCGATCGTTACAGACCCTATTTATCTATGGGACCTTATCGGTACCTTTGTCTTTGGAATTTCGGGAGTCTTACTCGGTTTAGAACGACGTATGGATGTCTTTGGCATGTTTATTTTAGCCTTTGTAACAGGAGTAGGAGGAGGAACACTCCGTGATATTATGATCGGTAGTATTCCGGTTTTTTGGATGAAGAACCTGATGTATATCTTCATGATAGCCCTGAGTGTAGCCTTTACCATCCTCTTCAAAAGCAAGTTTGCCGCTCATTGGAACTATTGGTTGCTCCTCTTCGATGCGATAGGGTTAGGGGTGTTCACCATTATTGGGTTGGAGAAAGCACTTCGCTTTGATTTGTCTCCTACTATTGCCATTGTACTGGGTACCATGACCGGAAGTTTCGGAGGGGTCATTCGTGATGTTTTAGCCAACAGAATGCCTGCTATTTTCCAAAAAGAAATCTATGCTACAGCCTGTGTAGCAGGAGGTACGGTTTATTTCTTGTTCAATGGTATTATGGCTAACTATCACAATTGGGTTGTTTTCATCACCATCTGTGTGGTGATTGCCGTACGTATGCTTTCAATAAAACACCATTGGGAACTTCCTAAGTTTCTTAACTAAACATAGTTTTTTCTTAAATATTAGTTTTTCAATAGGAGTTACTTACTTTTGTAGCAGCGAGTCTCTATAGGTAGGCTTGCGGAACAAAAGTAAGTACTTTCTTTTAATTTTGCTTGCTTTACAATACATGAAAAAAGATAAAAATATAATAGTACAAGGAGCAAGGGTACATAATCTCAAGGATATAGATGTACAGATTCCTCGTTATGAACTGGTCGTCGTTACGGGCTTATCGGGTAGCGGTAAGTCATCTTTGGTATTTGACACCATCTATGCAGAGGGACAGCGCCGCTATATAGAGACTTTCTCTGCCTACGCTCGTCAGTTTTTAGGCGGACTGGAACGTCCTGATGTAGATAAGATAGATGGGCTTTCTCCTGTGATTGCCATCGAACAGAAAACTACTTCCAAGTCGCCTCGCTCTACCGTGGGGACGATTACCGAGATTTATGACTTCTTGCGCTTGCTCTATGCGCGTGCTTCGGATGCTTATAGCTATCGTACAGGAGAAAAGATGGTTAGCTATACCGATAGTCAAATACAAGAATTGATCCTTCAAGAGTATCAAGGAAAGACAATTCATATCTTAGCTCCTATTATACAGTCTCGCAAAGGACATTATCGTGAGCTTTTTGAGCAAATTGCCAAGCAGGGATTCCTAAAAGTCCGAGTGGATGGCCAAATCCGAGAAATAGAGTATGGAATGAAGCTCGATCGCTACAAAACCCATGATATAGAAGTGGTGATTGATCGCTTAGAAATCAAGCATAACGATACGACCCAGCATCGCCTTTCCGAAAGTATACAAACGGCCATGCGCCATGGCAATGGGATCCTGATGATTTTGGCCGATAAGAGCACAACACCCCGTTATTTCAGCCGTAACCTTATGTGTCCGACCACAGGGATTTCCTATCCTCTGCCTGAACCTAATACTTTCTCTTTCAACTCTCCCAAGGGGATGTGTCCGCACTGTAATGGATTGGGTACAGTACAGGAGGTTACGCTGAGCAAACTCATTCCCGATATGTCGCTCTCTATCAAACAAGGAGCGATCACCGCAATAGGAGCTGAGAAGAAGACTTGGATATTCCAGCAATTGGAAACCATACTAAGGAAGTTTGGTCACAAACTCTCCGATCCAGTAGAGAAGCTCCCCAAGGAGGCTATAGATATGATTCTCTTTGGAGGAAAAGAGAAATTCTCAGAAAAATCCGAAGTGATGGGGATAACTCGTGATTTCTCTATTGATTTTGAAGGAATTGTCAATTTTATAGAACAACAATACCAAGATACAGAGAGTAGCGCCTCCACGCAGCGTTGGGCGAAGGATTTTATGGAAGAAAAGCCTTGTCCGGAGTGCGAGGGAACTCGCTTGCGCAAAGAAGCCTTGTACTTCCGTATTGCAGATAAGAATATAGCCGAGCTTTCTGCCATGGATATAGCCGAGCTGATGCAGTGGTTTGATACCTTGCCTGAAAAATTATCCGACCGCCAGCAAAAAATAGCTTATGAGATTCTTAAAGAAATCAGTGAACGGCTGCGTTTTCTCTTAGATGTGGGATTGGATTATCTTTCCTTAGGAAGAAGCTCTAAGACACTTTCAGGGGGAGAGGCACAACGGATCCGATTGGCAACTCAAATAGGCTCAAAGCTCACCAACGTACTCTACACCTTGGACGAACCTAGTATTGGATTACATCAGCGGGATAATGAGCGATTGATCAATTCACTTAAATCGCTTCGTGATATAGGCAATTCGGTAGTAGTAGTAGAACATGATGCCGATATGATGCTACATGCCGATTATGTGATTGATATAGGCCCCAAGGCTGGTAAGGGGGGGGGAGAGGTGATCTTTTCCGGTACTCCCAAGCAGATGCTCAAGGCACATACCCTGACGGCCTCTTATCTCAATGGAGAACGCGCTATAGAGGTGCCTCTGAAACGACGTGAGGGTAATGGACATTTTTTAGAACTGATAGGTTGTACGGGGAATAATCTCAAAAATGTATCGGTCAAATTCCCTTTAGGAATGATGATAGGGATAACAGGTGTATCAGGTTCTGGCAAATCTACCTTAATTAACGAGACACTTTACCCTATCCTCAATACTCATTTCTATCATGCACTGAAAAAACCGATGCCTTATAAGCAGATTCTTGGTTTGGAACATATCGATAAGGTAATTGACATAGATCAATCTCCCATTGGGCGTATTCCGCGCTCCAATCCTGCTACTTATACAGGTGTTTTTGCTGAAATACGAGACCTCTTTACCCATACTCCGGAGGCGATGATTCGGGGCTATAAGCCGGGACGTTTTAGCTTTAATGTCAAAGGTGGCCGCTGTGAGACCTGCGAAGGAGGAGGAATGAAGGTGATCGAAATGAATTTCCTCCCCGATGTTATGGTTGAGTGTGAGACCTGCCATGGCAAGCGCTTTAACCGAGAAACTCTTGAGATTCGCTACAAAGGAAAATCCATAGCCGATGTACTGGCTATGACTATAGACGAGGCAGTGGCTTTCTTTGAACCTATACCTAAAATCTATCGAAAGCTCAAGACCATACAGGAAGTAGGCTTGGGTTATATCACCTTAGGGCAACCCTCTACGACCCTTTCAGGGGGGGAGGCACAGCGTATCAAGCTGGCTACCGAACTTTCCAAGCGTGATACGGGTAATACTTTCTATATCTTGGATGAACCTACTACGGGACTTCACTTCGAAGATATAAAGATCCTTATGGAGGTGCTTAACAAACTCACTGAAAAAGGCAATACCGTACTTATTATAGAACATAACCTTGATGTGATTAAGATGATGGACTACCTCATAGATATAGGCCCTGAGGGAGGCAAAGGAGGAGGGCAAGTAGTTGCCATGGGGACTCCAGAGGAAGTAGCTAAGAGTAAGAAGAGCTACACAGCCAAGTTTTTGAAAGAGGTTTTAAAGACAATGAAATGAAAATAGGATTTGATGCCAAGCGGGCTTTTCATAACTTTCGCGGTTTGGGTAACTACAGCCGCGACCTGATTCGTATCTTGCAAGAGAGAACAGAAGCGGAATTAGTACTTTTTAACCCAAAAAAAAGGAAATTCTTAGGGGTAAAGCTCACCCCAAGGACTATCGAGCTCAATCCTAAAGGCTTTTTTTGGAGAAAACTAAAAAGTCTTTGGAGGCTCTTCCATATCACAGCACTTGCCAGAGAGCAGCAATTAGATATTTATCATGGTCTTTCTGGGGAGATTTCGGTGGGTATATACAAATATGTTCCTACAGTAGTAACCATACATGACCTTATTTTCCTGCGTTTTCCCCAGTGGTACAGTACTTTTGATAGAAAAATACATACTCTCAAGTTTCGCTATGCTGCTCAAAAGGCGCAGCACATTATTGCCATCAGCGAACAAACCAAGCGGGATATAGTAGATTATTTCCATATAGATCCTAATAAAATATCGGTAGTATATCAGGGATGTCATGCCGCTTTTAAGCAAATTTATACGGAGGAAGAAAAAGCCAAAGTAAGAGAAAAATATGCTCTACCCGACCGATTTGTTCTCAATGTAGGGGCTATAGAGCAGCGAAAGAACGCTTTGGAGATTGTAAAAGCCCTCAAGGGGACAGACTTGCCGCTGATTATGGTAGGAAAAAAAACAGCCTATTATGAGAAGATAGAGGCTTATTGCAAAGAAAATGATATGCAATCACAGGTAAGGGTACTCTCTGGGGTATCCATGCAGGAGCTCGCTATGATATACCAAATGGCTACTATTTTTTGCTATCCCTCTGTTTTTGAAGGTTTTGGTATTCCTATTATAGAAGCCCTCTTTTCTAAAACTCCTGTCATTACCTCCAAAGGAAGTTGCTTTGAAGAAGCGGGAGGGAGTGGTAGTGTCTATATAAACTCTACTGAAAATACGGCTCAGGAGATTAGAAGTATGATAGAGCAACTTCTTGCCGCTCCCGAACGTATGCAACAGATGAGGGAGGAAGGCTACAGCTATGTACAAAAATTCACAGACGAAAACGTCTGTGAAAATCTGTTGAAGGTATATCAAAAGGTGATTTCTTAAATGAGTTAAGAGAGGTTGTTACCAAACTTTTCTTTGACTTCTCCCAAGAGTTCCTTGATACTCTGTTCTTTTTCTTTAGGATAGATCATCAGAACTGAAGCGGTATCTACGATGATATAGTGTTCGATCCCATCTACAATTACCACTTTATTGGTATCAGTACGAATGATGTTGTCAGAGGCGTTTTTAAAGAGAGTAAGTGCATTGACTACCGCATTGTTATTAGAATCCTTAGCCAATTTCTCATGTAAGGAGCCCCAAGTACCTAAGTCATTCCAGTCAAAACCTACAGGATATACGTAGATATTATCAGAAGGTTCCATAATGGCATAGTCTACCGATGTATTTTCTG
Organism: Capnocytophaga sp. oral taxon 863 str. F0517; assembly: GCF_000466425.1. Classification (GTDB taxonomy): domain Bacteria; phylum Bacteroidota; class Bacteroidia; order Flavobacteriales; family Flavobacteriaceae; genus Capnocytophaga. The sequence goes on along the minus strand of NZ_KE992117.1, from coordinate 138,428 downwards.
CTTTTCCATAGTTATCTTTAATAAATAGCCATTCTTCAGAAGTATTATAAGCCACTTCTCCTTCCTTGAAGAGGGCAAACATCTGAGGTTGGTATCTCTCAAAGGCCTTTAATACACTCTCTGTACGCCAAATAAAAATTCCGGCATTCCATAGATAGTTTCCTTCCGAAAGAAACTGTTTGGCTCTTTCATAGTCTGGTTTTTCAGTGAATTGCAGTACCTTTTTGCTGGGCTTGTTATCGGCCTTGTCATACTGTATATAGCCATAACCAGTATTGGGAAAGGTAGGTTTGATACCCAAGGTCATCAGAATATCCTGAGTCTCACATAGCGCGAAGCAGTTTTTTACATTATCTTGAAATTCGTCTTCTTGTTCTATCCAGTGGTCAGAAGGCGCTACAATAAAAACAGCATTGGGATTGCGCTTTTGGATCTTCATGGTAGCATAGAGAATACATGGAGCCGTATTGCGCATGGAAGGTTCCAATACCAAATTCTCATCAGAGATGCCAGATAGCTGTGTTTTTACTAAGTTTTTATAAATCTCATTGGTAGAGATAAGAATATTTTCCTTAGGGATAAAGCTTGCTAAGCGCCCGTAGGTACGTTGCAAGAGGGTCTGTCCTGTTCCCAACATATCATGAAATTGTTTAGGAAAAGCCCAAGTACTTACCGGCCAAAAGCGAGAGCCAATACCCCCTGCCATGATAATGGCATAATGGTTCTTATTCATACACTTTATTTGTAATAATGACGCGCAAAAATACAATATATTAATCAATTAAGCAAAGAAAAAGAACTATTTTTCTACCTTTAGATACCAGCCAAGTTGTTCTATCTTTTCAGCAGAGAAACCTATCGCTTGCAATTCATTTAATGATTGGATATTTCCCTGCTCTGACCGAAAGATAAGGAGGGTTTCTACCTCTTTGTAACTTAGATAAGGAACCTTGGATAGTTCTTTTTTAGAGGCAAGATTCACATCTATCTTGGTGATATGTGCGGGGCTTAGTAAGTCAAAGTGCTTCCATACTTCTGTAACCACTTCATCAGAAAGACCATATATCTCGCTTAGTTGTTTTTTATGAGAGAAACCTCCTAAGCGCTCGCGATATTTTAGAATACGCTCTGAGAGTTTTTCTCCTATACCTCGTATAGGGAGTAAGTCCTCTGTGGTGACAGTATTGAGGTCTTTCTTGATAATCTTTGCCGAGGATTTATTATCATAAGCCTCCAAAGAACCTGCTTTTTTCTTGCTTACCCAATCAGGGAATTTGAAAAAGGGGGCTATAGTGCTCAAGAGCGAATCAGAGACCCCTGTTATCTCTTGAAATTCCTTAGCTGAATTGACATACTTTCCCGTCTCTCTAAAGGACTGTAGGCGAGAGAGTTCTTCGGCGGAAATCCCCAAAACATAAGCCTTGTAGTCGGAGATAAAATTGGGATTAAAAGAGCTTATCGTATATTGTTTGGCCTTCTCTTGTGCCTTTAGGCTATCAATTCGTTGTTGAAAAACTATGAGTTGCTCTTTAGAGAAAGTCTGTTTCGCAGAGGGGATATCTATCACTATATAAGCTATTTGTAGTAATATACAGGCACAGACAAGCCCAAAAACACCTCGTTTCTGTTGCTTAGTCCAATAGGAGATACCTGTAGTATATCTTTTCATCTGATAAGAGAAGCGGTTAAGAGCTAACAAATGTACGATTTTTGGAGTATAAAAACAAGAAAAATATTTGGCAGTCATTGTGATTCTTCCTATATTTGCACCTACTAAATAACAAAGGTTTATTCATGAATAGAGTGCCTACTTACTTAAGTGATAATGTCCGAGATGTAAAAGAGGGTGATTATCTTTCGGTAGATATACAATCAAAAAAGGGAAAAACCCTCTTTGAAGTATATTATTATGGAGGATTATTGGGAATAAAGGATCGAAAGTATCCTTTTATTGTAGATAATTATGAGGATGAGATGCCAATTCCTTGTAAAATAGTAGCCAAAGATATAGAAACATGTGAAGAAATATTGCTTTTTGATGGTTATCAACATGGTTATAATGCTATGTTCTGTGATGAGTTTGACCTAGAAGAAGTAGAAAAACGCATCTTGGTGAAATATAATATTGCTCCTTGTCAGATTCATATAGATTTTGGTTATTCTATTGATTATGAGGAAGAAAAGGAAGATTATGAAATAGATGAAGATGATATGGTAACTCTGTTCAATGGGGAAAGTCTTTCTTGGGAGGAGGTAAAAAGAAATGGATTTGACTATATTTCTATCATCTGTGAAACAAAAGAAGGCGAAAAAGTAGAAATTGCTGCTTTAGAATTGGCCTAAACAATTAATAATTAATTATTGATAATGAATTATATAGAGTACGATTTTACAGTATCACCTCTTGAGATGGGATCAGAAATTTTGATAGCTGAACTTGCCGAAGTTGGCTTTGATAGTTTCGAGGATACCCCCACAGGAATAAAAGCATATATTCCTAAAGATAGTTGGAATGAACAAATTTTACAGGATATTTATCTGCTAAGCAATCCGGAATTTACCATTTCCTACCAAATAAAGGAGATAGAACAGGTCAATTGGAATGAGGAGTGGGAAAAGAACTTTTCACCTATTGTAGTGGAGGATCTTTGTACAGTACGCGCTAGCTTCCATCCTGTGCCTAATACACGTTATGATATTGTCATTACTCCCAAAATGAGCTTTGGTACGGGGCATCACGAGACTACCTATATGATGCTTCAGCAACTACTGTCTCTCTCTCTTGAGGGGGCTAAGGTTTTGGATATGGGCTGTGGTACGGGTATTTTGGCTATCATGGCAGCTTTGCGCGGTGCTCGTGATATCACTGCTATCGATATAGATCCTTGGTGTGTAGAGAATGCTACAGAGAATGTCCAACAGAATAATTGCTCCTTTATCATTATAAAAGAAGGAGATGTTTTTCTAATTGCAGGAGAACAGTATAACCTTATCTTAGCCAATATCAACCGAAATATCTTACTTTCTGATATACCTGCTTATGCTCAGGCTTTACTTCCTGAGGGATTGCTCTTGGTTAGTGGATTTTATATAGAAGACTTACCAGCTATCCAAGAGTGTGCAGAAGCAGTAGGCTTACATTATATAAGCCATATAGAGCGAAATCGCTGGGTATCAGCCAAATTCCAATGTCTATCATGATGACTACAGATGAGCGATACATGCAGCGTTGCCTATCCTTAGCTCGTAAGGCTATAGGTTATACTTATCCTAATCCATTGGTAGGCAGTGTGATTATTCATGAAGGAAAAATCATAGGGGAGGGTTGGCATGCCAAGGCAGGAGAACCCCATGCCGAGGTCAATGCCATTGCCTCGGTTAAGGATAAAGACCTGCTTAAGGAAAGTACTCTTTATGTAAATTTGGAGCCCTGTGCGCACTTTGGGAAAACGCCCCCTTGTGCAGACCTGATTATTGAAAAAGAAATCCCTAAGATCGTCATTGGCTGTGTAGATATCAATTCCAAAGTAGCAGGTAAGGGGATCGAACACCTACGGCAAGCTGGTCGAGAGGTTATAGTAGGAGTTTTGGAGGCCGAATGTCAGGCGCTGAATGCTCGTTTTTTTACCTTCCATGCCCAGCAGAGACCTTATATTATCCTCAAGTGGGCACAAACTCGTGATGGATTTATAGCACCCTTACAGCAAGAACAGCAGAAACCTGTATGGATCTCCAACGCTTTCTCCCAACAACTTACACATTTATGGCGCGCTCAGGAAGGGGCTATTTTGGTAGGCAAACATACTGTGCAGAAGGATAATCCTTCCCTAACGACACGCCATTGGGTAGGAGATAATCCATTGCGCTTGGTTATAGACAATGATCATGTGCTACCTAAGACCTTAGCGGTCTTTCAGGGTGATCCTGCCGTTGTTCTTACCATATCTCCTAATTGTTCTATGCCTAAGCAGGTATGTAATTATCTCTATGAGCGACAGATACAGAGCCTTATTGTAGAGGGAGGCGCCCAAGTACTCCAACAGTTTATAGATGAAGGCTTGTGGGACGAAGCACGTATATTTGTAGGGGATACTCGATTCTCTGAAGGACTTAGCGCACCCCAGTTGCAAAGCGATTTGCAGGCTATCCAACCGATAGCAACAGATCTGTTGTTGATATATAGAAATCTTTAGCTAATAAAGTTCCATATCCCTTTATTTCTTCTAAGCATATTCAGTGTATGAGCTATATTCTGATGCTTAGGATCAGTCAGTTCGGGGTCGATACGGATAAGATCAATAGCATAATCACGAGCTATTTTTAGGATCTGTCCATCTTTAACAAGGTCAGCTATCTTCAGGGCAAGTACCCCGCTTTGTTGCTTACCCATCAGGTCTCCAGGGCCTCGTAGTTTTAGGTCTACCTCTGCGATTTGGAAACCATCACAGGTGGAGACCATCGTTTCCATGCGGGTACGGGAGTCACTGCTAAGTTTGATATCAGTCATCAGGATACAGTAGCTTTGCTCGGCACCACGGCCTACACGGCCACGTAGTTGGTGTAGTTGAGAAAGACCAAAACGCTCTGCACTCTCTATGAGCATAACGGATGCATTAGGTACATTGACCCCCACTTCTATTACAGTAGTAGCTACCATGATTTGAGCCTTTCCCTCTACAAAAAGTTGCATCTGAGCTTCCTTCTCTTCTGCTTTCATCTGACCATGTACCATAGCGATGGTGTATTTAGGGGGAGGAAAAGTAGTATAAAGTAGGTTGTACCCCTCGGTAAGGTTTTTGAAGGCTAAGGCTTCGGACTCTTCTATCAGTGGATAGACGACATAGACCTGCCTTCCCTTGGCGATTTCATCATGAAGGAACTGATAGACTTTTGCTCTATGGGGTTCATATTGATGAAGGGTTTTGATAGGTTTTCTTCCTGGGGGAAGTTCGTCAATTACAGAAACATCTAAGTCTCCATAAAGGCTCATGGCCAAGGTACGAGGAATAGGAGTGGCTGACATAATCAGAACATGAGGGGGCAAGTCATTCTTATGCCAGAGTTTCGAGCGTTGCTCTACTCCGAAACGATGCTGTTCGTCTATGATGGAAAGCCCTAAGTTGTGGAATTTTACTTTGTCTTCCAGCAAAGCATGAGTACCTATAACAATCTGTAATTGACCACTTTCTAAGCCCTCATGTATCTCTCTTCGCTCCTTGGTCTTGGTACTCCCTGTAAGTAAGGCAATACGTACATCCATAGGAGAGAGTAGGGAGGCTATGCTTTGGTAGTGTTGCTGTGCTAAAATCTCGGTAGGAGCCATAAGGCAGGCCTGGAACTCATTGTCGAGAGCAAGTAACATCGTAAAGAGGGCAACAATAGTCTTTCCTGCCCCTACGTCTCCCTGTAGGAGGCGATTCATTTGAGCTCCTGTGGCTACATCACTACGAATTTCTTTGATAACTCGCTTTTGGGCGTTAGTCAAGGGAAAGGGAAGATATTTGTGATAAAAAGTATTGAAATAATCACCGACCTTAGGAAATTGGTATCCTTTAAGTTTTTTATTCAGATGATTTTTCTGTACAAGCTGTAATTGTATATAGAAAAGTTCTTCTAATTTTAGTCTGAATTGTGCCTTGGCTAAGAGTTCTTGAGACTGAGGGAAATGGATTTGGAAGAGTGCCTCCCCCTTGGTGAGGAGTCGCAAAGGTGCCATCATTTCATTGGGTAAGGTTTCCTCAAAGTGCTTACCAACCTCAACAAATAAAGTCTCTACAAACTTGCGCATTACTCGTTGGCTGATCCCCTTCTTAGAGAGTTTTTCAGTGGAGGGGTATACCGCTTGTATATTTCCTTGTAGGGAATGTTGATGTTCCTCAAGGGTTTCCATATCGGGATGAGCCATGGAAAAAGCTCCTGCAAAAAGGGCACACTTGCCGAAGATGACATAAGGCACATTGATCAGCAGGTGGTCTCTTAGCCACTGGGTAGGGCGGAACCAAACCAGCTCCATACTTCCCGTATCATCCACAAAGGTAGCGACAAGTCGCTGTTGTGCTTTGTTTTTTCCTTCGACGGTTCTTAGATTGATAATACGTCCGATGACTTGTACCTCTGCTGTGGTACCCTGAAGTTCACGTATTTTATAGTATTGTGTTCTATCGATATAGCGTATAGGAAACAGGTGTAGCAAATCCTGAAAATTAGCTACTTGAAGCTCATTCTTGAGTAGGGTAGCCCGCTGGGGGCCTACTCCCTTTAGGTATTCAATAGGAGTTTCCAAAATGCTCATATCACTAAGAGTTTATGAGATCTACCGTAACGATTCCATCTGTATCTATTTTCTTGAGTACTACAGGCTGTAAGGTGTTAATAAGATCAGGGTCGAAGGAGGTTTTTACTTTTACATAATTCTCTGTAAATCCGTGCATAAATCCGTCCTTGTTATCACTCTCGAAGAGTACCTCTCGGGTGGTACCAAGTTGTTTTTCATAGAAGTGATGGCGCTTCTTTGCCGAAAGCCCTCGGAGCATACGGCTACGCTTGGCACGTACTTCACTGGGTACCACGCCATCCATTTCCACCGCTTCGGTATTGGCGCGCTCAGAGTAGGTAAATACGTGTAGGTAGGAGATGTCCAGCTCGTTAAGGAAGTGGTAAGTCTCCAAAAAATGTTCGTCTGTCTCCCCTGGGAATCCTACTATCACATCGACCCCTATGCAGGCATCGGGCATCAGCTCACGGATTTTGGCTACGCGATTCTGGTAGAGTTCCCTTAGGTAGCGGCGCTTCATCTTCTTGAGGATATCATTGCTACCGCTCTGCAAAGGAATATGGAAGTGGGGAACAAAAGTACGACTTTGTGCTACAAAAGCAATGGTCTCGTCCTTGAGTAAGTTTGGCTCAATGGAAGAGATGCGCAAGCGCTCTATCCCCTCCACTGTATCTAAGGCTTGGATCAGTTCCAAGAAAGTATGTTCGTGCTTTTTGTTACCAAACTCTCCCTTGCCATAATCTCCTATATTGACTCCGGTGAGGACAATTTCTTTGATGTTATTCTCGGATATCTTCTTGGCATTCCTTAGGATATTTTCAATGGTATCACTGCGGGAGATACCCCGAGCCATCGGAATGGTACAGTAGGTACATTTATAATCACAACCGTCCTGAATCTTCAGAAAAGCACGAGTACGGTCGCCTATGGAGTAGCTTCCTACATAGAAATCAGCTTCATTGATATCACAGGAGTGAATCTGCCCCTTGTTGAGCTTGGTGAGGTCATCTATATACTGAGTAATGTTGAATTTCTCTTTGGCACCCAATACCAAATCCACCCCATCGACTGCGATGAGGTCTTCAGGCTTGAGCTGGGCATAACAGCCTATAGCCGCGATAAAAGCATTTTCGTTGTGCTTGAGCGCTTTACGTACAATTTGCTTGAACTGCTTGTCCGCATTTTCGGTAACAGAGCAGGTGTTAATCACATAAATATCAGCAGGTTCCTCGAAATCTACCTTGTCATAGCCCTCGTTCTCAAAACTACGGGCAATGGTGGCCGTCTCTGCAAAATTCAGTTTGCAACCCAAGGTATAAAAGGCAACACGTTTTTTCATAAGGGTAAAAGAAATTTGGGGCAAAGATACAAAAAAATAATGACAAATGATTTGTGACAAGTCAATAGTGAAAAGTGAATAATGAAAAGAGATAAAAAATATAGGAAAGACCCTTTTCTGTATAAAAAGGAGTATCTTTGTGCACTGAAAGAAGACTTATTATGGAACAGAAACCTACTTTTTTAGATACTATAACTGGGGATTTCCTACTAATAAAAGAAGTGGTGATTACCCAAGATACCACCTACTCAGGTCTTCGAGAGCAGTTTCCTACTCATAAGATATGGGAGGTCGGAACAGGCTACTATTGGATCTATTTTGATCAATGTTTCTTTGAGGGGAGACTTTTTAGTGTAGCGTTGTGTTTTAAGGGAGAACATTTATTTTCTATAGAGTTCTCTATGGATGAGCGACAAACCTCTTGGGAGGATTGGAGTGAGACGTATGAGCTACAAACAGAGAAGTATTACAAGCAATGGCTTACTTCGCAGATAGGTGAGGTGCCTTCTTTTGATTGGGGAAAGGTAGGGGTGCATTACGACCGCAAAGGAGGAAGTACCTTTATGTGGGTTACTTATAAAAGGTAAAAAGAATAATAGATTTTACCTTTTACTTTTTACCTAAATTTTGTACCTTTGTAGGCTAAAAATAGTACTCATGGATATAGCCCAGTATGTATTGGATTTTGTCAATCAGACTCATCGTTCTATTTTCCTAACGGGGAAAGCAGGGACAGGGAAAACAACCCTATTGCACCAGATTATCGCCTCTACCTATAAAAATGTCATGGTTGCTGCTCCTACAGGAATTGCAGCGCTCAATGCCAAAGGGGTGACACTGCACTCCCTCTTTCAGTTGCCAATAGCTACTTTTGTACCTGCTACAGCTGTGGATATATCCCTTGCAGAGAACATGAATGTGGTGACCCCTAAAACCCTTATGCAGCGGCAAAAGATGAATGCTTATAAGCGGAGAACGCTTAAGAAATTGGAACTGTTGATTATAGACGAGGTCAGTATGCTCCGTGCCGATACCTTGGACATGATTAACACTGTATTAAAGTCGGTTCGTGGGTCTTCGGCGCCTTTTGGGGGGGTACAGGTACTTTTTATAGGAGACTTATTACAGCTTCCTCCAGTGGTCAAGCCTCAAGAATGGGAACTCTTGCAACGTTACTATAAGGGCATCTTCTTCTTTCATTCTAAGGTAATAGAGGAAAATCCTCCCTTGTATTTGGAACTGGAAAAGGTATATAGGCAGTCCGATACAAATTTTGTAAAAATACTCAATCACTTGCGCAACAATGAGATAAGTAAGGAAGATATGCAGGCGCTACAGCCCTATATTCGCCCTTCTTTTCGTCCTCAGCACAACGATGGCTATATCACCCTTACCACTCATAACTATAAGGCTGATCAAATAAATGCAGCCGCTTTTGCCTCCATAAAAGGAAAGGAATTCCACTATCAAGCCCAGGTGAAGGGAGATTTTCCAGAGTATCTTTATCCTTTGGATGTACAACTCTCACTGAAGGTAGGTGCTCAGGTGATGTTTGTCAAGAATGATTTGGAAGTTCCTAAGCGCTATTACAATGGGAAGATAGGAGAGGTGGTTTATCTCTCGGAGGAAGAGATACGAGTAAAATTAGCCGATGAGGATACAGTCATAGAAGTAAGTACCTATGAATGGGAAAATGTTCGCTATAAGAGCAAGTCCGAATCGGAGGAGATAGAGCAGGAGGTACTGGGTACTTTCATCCAATATCCATTACGATTGGCATGGGCTATTACAGTACATAAGAGCCAAGGACTTACCTTTGATAAGGCAGTAATAGACTTGGAAGATGTCTTTACCTCTGGACAGGCTTATGTGGCGCTCTCTCGCCTACGCAGCCTTGATGGGCTGGTGTTGCTTTCTCCTTTTCAGGATAAGGAACTACATACCTCCTCGGATATCATTAACTATGCAACTCAAAAGGCAGCGCCCGAATCCTTGGAAGGAATCCTTTCGGAGGATAAAAAAGAGTTTTTAGAGAAGGAGCTTTTGCGTGCTTTTTCTTGGTTTGAGGTGGCTACACAGTGGAAGATACATGCCAATTCCTATAAAGCAGAGACAGGGAAGAGCCTTAAGAGTCAGTTCCATACTTGGGCAGTGGAGCAGAGTAAGGCTTGTGATGCTATTATTGTACATTCGGAAAAGTTTCTAAAGCAGCTTAGGAGTATTTTGGCTACGCCTAATTATGATTTGTCTTTCCTTATGGAGCGGTTTGAGAAGGCTTATGAGTATTTCTTCCCTCTATGGGAACGTATCGCCTTTGATACTTTCTATACTCATTTCCAAATTAACAATAAGAAACAAGTAAAAGCCTTTTCCGAAGAGCTTACCGCCTTGGAGGATATGGTTATAGAACTGATTGTACGCCTACTCAAGGATAGGATTATTTTTACTTCCTTATTGGAAAAACAATCCAATGATTGGAAAAAAACGGATTTTGATAGGGCTAATTCTTACAGAGAGCGCCTCTTGGAAAGAGTATTACAGCAATGGAGAGACAATACACTTAGTGGTAAGCTTATGGAAGACCCTGTTGAAATAGCACAACCTAAAGAAAAGAAAAAACGAATATCAACCTACGAACAGACATTGCTGCTATGGCAGCAACATAAATCCATACCACAAATTGCAGCTGAGAGGAAAATACATGAGCGGACAATCTATGATCACATGGCTCAGCTTGTGGGGGAAGGGAAAATAGAGGTTACAGAACTACTCTCAACCGATGAGATAAGTACCTTAGAGGCTGCTTTTTCCCAATCCTCGGAGGATACACTTACAGCTATAAGAGAGATTGTAGGCGAGGAATATCCTTGGGAGACCCTCAAAATATTCAAGGCTTATTATACTAAAAATAAAGCGTGAAGGATGATTTCTTCACGCTTTGCGTTTTATTTTTTGTTCTTTAATCTTCTACAGGGATATTCTTTATATTGCTAACCAAGAAGGTGAGTTTTTCTTCATGATCCATATAATCCACCGAGATGGTATCCCCTTTTCTTACTTCCGAGAGGACAATCTTCTCTGCTATCTCATCTTCTATATAGCGCTGAATAGTTCGCTTGAGCGGACGAGCTCCATACTGTTTGTCATAGCCTTTTTCTGCAATAAATTCTTTGGCTTTTTCAGTAAGGCGTAAGGAGTAGCCTAATCCCTTCATGCGTTCCAATAATTTTTCAAGTTCGACCTCTACAATACCTTTGATATTTTCTTTGTCAAGGGCATTGAACATCACAATATCATCAATACGATTGAGGAACTCAGGGGCAAAAACCTTCTTGAGGGCACCTTCCACGATTGAGCGCTCATGCTCATCGGCCTGAGAGATTTTGGCAGCGGTGGAGAAGCCCACCCCTTGTCCGAACTCTTTCACTTGGCGTGCACCGATATTAGAGGTCATAATGATAATTGTATTGCGGAAATCTACCTTTCGATTGAGACTATCGGTCAAGAATCCATCATCGAGTACCTGCAAAAGCATATTGAAGATATCAGGATGCGCCTTCTCAATTTCATCCAATAGGACGACCGAATAGGGCTTACGTCTTACACGTTCGGTAAGTTGTCCTCCTTCTTCGTGGCCTACATATCCCGGAGGGGCGCCAATGAGGCGTGATACGGTGAATTTCTCCATATATTCGCTCATATCCAAGCGGATAAGCGAATCTTCCGAGTCGAATAGCTCACGAGCTAATATCTTAGCCAATTGGGTCTTACCCACCCCTGTTTGTCCAATAAAGATGAATGAACCGATAGGACGGTTAGGATCTTTTAGTCCAGTGCGGTTGCGCTTGATAGCCTTGACAATTTTTTGTACAGCTTCTTGCTGACCTATGACCTTGCTCATGATGGTCTTTTCCAAGGAAGATAGCTTGCTCATTTCGGACTGTTCCATACGAGTGATAGGAACCCCACTCATCATGGAGACTACCTTGGCAATATCATCAAAGCCTACTTCATTGCGATTTTTTAAAGATTCTTTTTCCCAAAGGAGTTTTTCAGCCTCTAATTGTTCTTTGAGCTTGCGTTCTATATCACGATAGTTAGCGGCCTCTTCATAGCGCATACCTCTTACGGCATCATTCTTGAGAGTTTGTGTTTTCTCGATCTCTTCTTCTAAGTTTTCAACCTGTTTGGAGACCTTTATTTGGGAGATGAATACGCGAGCCCCCGCCTCATCCATCGCATCTAAGGCTTTGTCCGGAAGGAAGCGGTCGGTGATATACCTTGTGGTAAGTTTCACACAAGCTTCAATGGCTTCAGGGGTATACTTCACATGGTGGTGATCTTCGTATTTCCCTTTTACATTGTTAAGGATTTCAATCGTTTCCTCATAGGAAGTCGGTTCTATGATGACCTTTTGGAAACGGCGCTCTAAGGCTCCATCCTTCTCTATAGAATCGCGATACTCATTCATGGTAGTGGCTCCTATACATTGGATTTCTCCACGAGCCAAGGCAGGCTTGAACATATTAGAAGCATCAAGGCTTCCGGAGGCACTTCCAGCACCTACCAAGGTGTGTATTTCGTCGATGAAAAGGATAACATCCTTATTCTGTTCCAGCTCGTTCATGATCGCCTTCATGCGTTCTTCGAACTGTCCTCGGTACTTAGTACCGGCCACCAATGATCCCAAATCAAGCGTTACTACGCGCTTGTTGAACAAGGCACGTGATACCTTTCGCTCAATGATACGCATAGCAAGCCCTTCGGCTACAGCACTTTTTCCAACACCAGGTTCTCCTATCAGTAGGGGATTATTCTTCTTTCGGCGACTGAGAATTTGAGAGACACGTTCTATTTCCTTGAAGCGGCCTACCACAGGATCTAACTTACCCTGACGAGCCATAAGCGTTAAATCCTTCCCAAAGTTGTCCAAAACAGGGGTGTTTGTTTTTTGGTTACTATTATTTTTGGGAGGGGTAGAAGGTGACAAAATGTCAGATTTTTCATCTTCATCATCATCTTCATAAGCAAAGGAATTGGAGAAAGTAGTTTTCTCATCTTGCTTTTTCTCGTTATTAATTATCTCAAACTGCTGTCTTACATTTTCATAATTGATCTTCTCCTGATTGAGGAGCTTGGTAGTGGGATCATTATGATTCCTAAGAATACATAAGAGTAGGTGTGCAGTGTTGATCTGTTCATTCCTGAAAGTTTTCTGTTCCAGAACAGTAGCTTTCATAGCACTCTCTGCCTGTAGGGTAAGGGGGATACTCTTCTCCAACTGTGTGGCAGAAGTCTCTGAATATGAATTGATAGAATTGGCAAGTGATTCTGTCTTTCTTTGTAAGGTAGGTACATTGATTTGCAAGGCTGTAAGTACCTCAAAAGCAGTTCCATCCGTTTCCTTAAGGATACCCAATAGCAAATGCTCTGTCCCTACTACAGTATGCTTCATCCGGATAGCTTCGAGCTTTCCGGTATTGACTACATTTTTTACTCTTGGTGAAAAGTTATCGTTCATAAATAGGGTTGTCCTTTTATGGGGCTAAATTATGATTTTTACTTCATACGGCAAAAATAATGCCATAGTTTTTTTGTCAGTTTTCTTCACTTTAACAGGATGGTCTATCTCTGTTAAAGGAATTAGTAATTCCTGATTATTGTAAGTTCTGTAGGCTTTTCTCTAAGGTTTCTATCTTAGCCAAGGCATCGGCTTCTTTTTTCCTTTCATTCTCTATTACGGGGGCCGGAGCGGAGCTGACAAATCTTTCATTAGAAAGTTTAGCTCTTACCGACTTGAGAAAGCCTTGTATATGAGCAAGCTCTTTTTCTAACTTCTTTCTTTCTTCTTCTACATTGATCTTATCCAAGATAGGAATAAAATATTCATTAGATTTCACTCGGAAGGAAACGGCGCCTTCTACCGCCGTATCAGTATAGGAAATAGACGGTATATTCCCTAATTTTTGGATAAGGCTATCCCAATGAGTAGGTAGCTGCTCGTTATTAATCACCGATAGGCTGATTTCATCCTTGAAAGCAATATTTTTCTCCTTGCGGACAGTACGTACTCCGGAGATAATGTCTTGAACCAATTCAAATTCTGCTAAAACCCCTTCGTCAAAAGGCTTTTGCTCAGGATAAGAGGCAATGATGAGCGCTTCCTGTGGGGTTCTTGGAGTGATTTGTTGCCAAATCTCTTCGGTTACGAAAGGCATAAAAGGATGTAATAGTTTTAGGTTATCCTCAAATAGGGTGATGACTTCCGTAAAGGTTTGGTTATCAATAGGGGCACCATAGGCAGGCTTGATGATTTCTAAGAGCCATGAACAGAAATCATCCCATACCAGTTTGTAGATTTTCATCAGTGCATCTGAGATACGGTACTTGCTGAAATCATCTTCAGTTTCACTCAATACTTTTTGAAAGCGAGCACGGAACCAAGCGATGGCTCTTTGGGCATATTCAGGCTGTGGTGTATCAGCCGTTTGCCAGCCATTGATAAGTCGGAAAGCATTCCAAATCTTATTGGCAAAGCCACTACCTTGCTGACATAAGGCTTCGTCGAAGAGAAGGTCATTCCCAGCTGAGGAGGATAGAAGTAGCCCTACACGTACCCCATCAGCACCAAAGTCCTTGATTAGCTGTAAGGCATCAGGGGAGTTCCCCAAGGACTTGGACATTTTCCTTCGGAGCTTATCCCTTACTAATCCAGTAAGATAGACATTAGCGAAAGGCTTCTCTCCTACAAATTCATACCCAGCAATAATCATTCTGGCCACCCAGAAGAAGAGTATATCCGGGCCTGTCACTAAGTCCTGGGTAGGGTAGTAGTACTTGAACTCTTCATTCTCTGGCTCCAATATCCCATTGAATACACTCATAGGCCAAAGCCAGGAGGAGAACCAAGTGTCCAAAGCATCTTCATCTTGGCGCAAATCCTCCAAGGTAAGGGCTCGATTATGTGCTTTTTCTTTGGCTAATATCAGAGCTTTTTCTTTGGTTTCAGCCACGACAAAGTCTTCTTTTCCCTCTCCATAATAGTAGGCAGGAATCTGTTGCCCCCACCAGAGTTGGCGAGAGATATTCCAGTCACGTACATTCTCTAACCAATGGCGATAGGTGTTGTCAAAGCGCTTAGGGTACAGTTTGATTTCTTCAGTTTCTAAGACTGCTTTGAGGGCAGGTTTTACCAGTTCTTCCATCTTGAGGAACCATTGGTCTAAGGGGCGTTGTTCCACTATAGCACCTGTGCGTTCGGAAGTACCTATATGATTGGTATAGTCATCTGTTTTGGCAAGTAATCCTTTTGCTTCTAATTCTTTGACAATTTCTTTACGTACAGTGAAACGGTCTTTACCCTCGTAATGCTTACCATGTTCGTTAAGTTTTCCTTCATCGGTGAAGGTATCCAAGATAGGCAGTTGGTACTTCAGGCCTATTTCATAGTCATTGATGTCATGGGCAGGGGTGATTTTCAAGGCTCCTGTACCAAATTCCATATCCACATACTCATCTTGGATAATAGGAACGGCACGTCCTACCACAGGTACAATTACTTTCTTTCCCTTTAGGTGCTGGTAGCGTTCATCGTTCGGATTGACACACACAGCCACATCTCCAAAGATTGTTTCAGGACGGGTCGTAGCCACGGTAAGGTACTCTTCAGTGTCTTCTACCTTGTATATAAGGTAATAGAGTTTTCCATTTTGTTCTTTGTAGATAACCTCCTCATCCGAAAGGGTTGTCTTGGCCTGAGGATCCCAATTGACCATGCGGTAGCCGCGATAGATATAACCTTTATTATATAAGTCTACAAATACTTTGATGACAGATTGGTATAGGTCGTCATCCATGGTGAATTTGGTACGATTCCAATCACAAGAACAGCCCAATTTCTTGAGTTGTTCTAAGATAACCCCTCCATACTGATGTGTCCATTCCCAAGCATGCACCAAGAACTCTTCTCGTGAGAGGTCTTTTTTCTGGATGCCCTGTTCCTTGAGTTTGGCCACTACCTTGGCTTCTGTGGCGATAGAGGCATGATCGGTACCAGGTACCCAGCAAGCATTGAACCCCTTGAGGCGTGCTCGGCGAATGAGTACATCCTGTATGGTATTGTTCAGCATATGCCCCATATGTAGCACACCGGTAACATTTGGTGGAGGGATAACAATGGTATAAGGTGTTCGTTTATCGGGAGTTGAGCTAAAAAATCCGTGCTCCATCCAATAGCTATACCACTTGGTTTCGAAGTTTTCAGGTGAATATTTTGTCGTAATTTCCATCTTTGGCATGATATTTGTTAGTGTATAAGTGTCATACGATTTAATGACGGGACAAAATTAAAAAAAAAAAATTACATAAGATATTTGTTTTTAAAAAAAGTATTGTAATTTTGCACCTAGTTAAAACGAAGAAACTAAATTATAAATTAAATTTTTAAACAATGAAAAAAATCCTATTTTTCCTACTTGCTGTAACATTTGGATTTGTTGCACAAGCGCAAAACAAAGCTGAAATCAAATTCGTTACCGAAGAAATCGACTACGGAACAATCAAACAAGGAGCCGATGGACTTCGTGTATTTGAGTTCAAAAACACAGGTAAAGCTCCTCTTGTAATTTCAGGAGCAGCTTCAAGCTGTGGTTGTACAGTACCTTCTTATCCAAAAGATCCTATCGCTCCAGGAGCTACTGGAAAAATTGAAGTAAAGTACGATACTCAACGTGTAGGGGCCATTGCTAAAACCATCTTGGTTACTTCCAATGCAACTGATACTCCTAGTATAGCCCTTAGAATTAAAGGTAAAGTAGAGGCTAATAACTAATAGTTAATCTAAAATACTTCAAAAGCTGTTCCTTCCAAGGAGGGAACAGCTTTTCTTACAAATAAAGAGAATATGAAACGAAATGAAAATATAGTGTTGCTCTCGCGTGATCATCATTTTGGCCTACTTCATATTTGGAAAATAAGACAAGGACTCAAAAAAGAAATCTCTGCAGAACGTATCGCTGCTTATATCTCTTCTTATTGGCAACAGAATCAAGAGGCACACTTCTTAGAAGAGGAAAAATATCTTTTCCCCTATATCAAACATGAATTGATAGACCAAGCCCTACGTGAACATGAACAAATCAGGCAAATCATAGCACAACTCGCTATGGCACCTACTGTCAAATTACTTGAGGAATATGCCGAATTGCTCAATGCTCATATCCGCTACGAAGAGCGCGTACTCTTTCCCTATATGGAAGAAAACCTTTCTGATGAAGCGCTTCAGCAAATAGGGAAAAATCTTACCGAGGAGCATCATACCGAAGTAGAGGAATATGCCGACGAATTTTGGAAATGATTTCCTAAAAAATAGTATTAATTCAAAGAAAATTTCTATCTTTGCACCCTTAATAAATTTGTTTATGATATTACCTATTATAGCCTACGGAGATCCCGTCCTTAGGAAAGTATGTGATACCATCCCTGAAGATTATCCAGAGCTTCCTAAGCTCATTGAAGATATGTTTCAAACTATGTATCATAGCAATGGGGTAGGGATTGCTGCTCCTCAGGTAGGACTCGCTATTCGCCTTTTTGTAGTAGATACCAATGGCTTTTCTGAAAATGAAGACCTTACTTCAGAGGAAAAAGAGTACCTCAAAAACTTTAAGAAAGTTTTTATCAATGCCAAAATTATTGAAGAAGAAGGACAGCCTTGGGCTTTTAATGAAGGATGCCTAAGTATTCCTGGAGTTACTGAGGATGTCTCTCGTAAGCCTACCCTTGTCATAGAATACCAAGATGAACACTTTGTAAAGCATACTGAAACCTTCACAGGACTTGCCGCACGTGTTATCCAACATGAATACGATCATATAGAGGGTATCCTCTTTACCGATCATCTCTCATCCTTCAAAAAACAACTACTTAAGAACAAACTCAACAATATAAGTAGTGGAAAAGTAAAGGTGAGCTATAAAATGAAATTTTTCGAAACAAATAAAAAAAGAACTCGTTAAAAATACAATATAATGAAGCTTAATCAAATATTGACTATTTCAGGAAAACCAGGTCTCTATCAGCTGCAATCCCGCACTCGAACAGGATTCTTAGCGCTTTCCCTTCTCGATGATAAACGTATTAGTATAGGACTGAGAAACAATGTAAGTCTGCTCTCTGAAATTGCGATCTATACCCTACAAGGAGAAAAACCTCTTGAGGAAATATTTAAGGCTATTAAGGAAAAAGAGGGAAATAATAAAACAAAAATCTCTCATAAGGCTCCCGATGCCGAATTGGAGGCTTATTTCTTCTCTGTTGTTCCTGATTATGATGAGGATAGGGTATATCCAAGTGATATAAAGAAAATTATACAATGGTATAACCTTTTGATTGATAGAGGATTCTTAGATGAGGATACTGAAAACTAACAATATAGATTGTATATTAATTAACCTATTGATAAATCACTTTGTGGAAGTCACAGAAAAGGCTTCTACAAAGTGTATTTTTTTGGAGATAAAAAAATGAAAAAAACTTTAATTTTTTTTGTTTTTTTAAAAATAAAGCCTTAAATTTGCGACAATGAAAGCAAATAGGTATTTTTTTTCCAAACACACTATAGGAGTGCTCTTTTGTATAGGATTGGCAGCACTTACATGGCTAGTAGGTAACCTCTCTAAGCCAGCCACCCAGCTATATACAGTAGAGGTGAATTATCCGAAAGCTGCCTTAGGTGAACTTATGGATGCACAGACTACCTCTACCGTAAAAGTGGAATTGGAAGCAATAGGATTTACCTTACTTAGATATGCTTTCTCTACTCCTACCCTCTCTCTAAATGTGAGTGAGCTTCGAAAGCTGGGCAGAGGAAGGTATGTCTTAAGCAAAGCCATGATCAACCAGCTGAACAAAGCCTATTTTCCTGATGCCAAGCTCCTAAGTATCCATCCTGATACGTTGAGCATTCACTATCATAAGATGCAACGGAAGAAAGTCCCCGTGAGATTACAGTTTTTATTCCCCCTACAGGAGGATTATCGTATTGATTCTTACCAGATTTTTCCAGATTCTGTTTGGGTAAGTAGCCAAGAGCGACAGATAGATACCCTTACAGCGGTCTATCTTAAGATAAAGAAGAATAATAAAATAAGCCACTCACTATCGGGGGATATCCCTCTTAAAAGCACCTCTCGGATACATTATGGTACAGATAAGATAAACTATTCATTACAGATAATTCGGGTGACAGAACAGCTCATGCAAGTACCTATACAATTACAGCATCAGCCACTCTCAGCCGAGGTGAAACTACTTCCCGATAGAACAAATATATTGCTATCCGGAAATATGCAGACTATAAGAGAGCTAAAACCTTCTGATATAGTGATTGTAGCAGACTATAACCAACGAAAAGAGCGAACCATCCCCCTGAAGGTCTCCAAGAAACCTCATGATATAGAGGTAAACCTTCAAGAACACACCCAAGTAGAATATCTTATCATACACCCATGATTATAACCGTAGGACTTACAGGAGGAATAGGAAGTGGTAAGACGACGATCGCTCGTCTTTTTGCCTCTGAGTTTGCCATTCCTATCTATATAGCTGATGTAAAGACAAAGGAGCTGATAGCTCATAATGTAGCATTACAACAACGGATAAAAGAACTCCTCGGTCAGCAGGCCTTTGTAGAAGGAAAGTACAATACAGCCTTTGTAGCCCAGATTGTCTTTTCCGACCCAGCTAAGCTTCAAGCGCTCAACGCTATCATACATCCTTATGTACAGGAGGATTTTGAGCAATGGAAACGCTCTCAACATAGCCCCTATGTGATCAAAGAATCTGCTATTCTCTTTGAGAGTGGCTCCTATAAGGATTGTGATTGTATCATTACCGTAACGGCTCCCCTGGAAGAACGAATAAATAGAGTAATGCTCCGTGATAAAATTGATAGAGAAACTGTGCTAAAAAGAATAAAAAATCAATGGAATGACGAAAATAAAATAAAATTATCAACATTTGTCGTTGATAATAGAGAATTATTTAGAAATTTAGATAAAATCAAAACAATCCATTCTAAAATAATGGAAATGACCATTGAAAATGCAGAAAATTAACCAAAAAGTTAAACATTGTTAAAAACTAAATAAATCAAAAAATTAATTATAATTTTGCCTGATGAATAAGAGAAGTTATATTGTAGCTCTAATACTCATGCCTATAGCCCTTATAGGGCTTATATCTATTCAGTTTTATTGGGTAAAAAGCTCTATTGATAATAAGGAAGAAGCCTTCACTCATTCAGTGCAACAAACGCTAAATTCCGTCTCTGAATCTGTAGAACTTAGAGAAATCAATAGATATATTACCCGATTTATAGAGCTAAAAGGAAAAGATAGCTTAGGTTCTTTGAAATCGTCACAAATTCGTGATCTCGTTTTTGTACAAGAGAATAAAAATACCAAGGAAACATTCACTTACAAACATCAAGTATTGGAGGAAGGTTATAAGGTGCCTTCCGAACTCTTTAACCTTCCCAAAGGGGATACCACCCAAATACGAAATTATGTAAGTAAGCAGACCTCTCGTACTTTTGGCCCTACGAAGGGACTGGACGGACAGCGCTTCGGTGGAACTACGGTTGAGGAAAAAACAGGACGTATCACCTCCTTTGACAAGGCCATGTTCGAGGAACTATTCCGTGAGGTATCAGCCAAGCTCTCTATAGAGGATAGAATAACAACCTCTCAGCTGGATGTCCTCCTTGAAAGAGAACTTAGAAATAGAGGCCTGAACCTTGACTTTGAGTTTGCAATCTATGATACATCTAAACCTCAAGGACAGGAGAAAACCTCTATCGCTTCTCAAAAATTTGACCCTAAGGCAAAGAATATATACACTATTCCGCTGCTAAGAAACCAACAAGGGGATTCACATTATCTATTGGAAGTGCATTTTCCCGATAGGCAACGCTACTTGCTCTCCTCGGTAATTATGCTGGCTATATGGGTTTGTATCTTTACAGCAATTATTATTTGGGCTTTCGCTAAGACTTTCATCCAAATGCGTACCCAAAAACAAATCAATGAGATCAAAACGGATTTCATTAATAATATGACTCATGAGTTCAAAACCCCTATCGCAACCATTAATTTGGCTCTTGATGCGATGAAGAACCCTCAGGTGATGTCCGATATGGAAAAAATGTCTTTCTATCTGAAGATGCTAAGAGATGAAAACAAACGCATGCACGCACATGTGGAGAATGTTTTGCAAATCTCTAAATTGGACAAAAACCAGGTAGAGATAGAGAAGGAACCTCTTGATGCTCATGAACTTATAGAAAATGCAGTGGCGCATGTACAGCTCTTGATCGAGGATAGAAAAGGTAAGATAAAGAAACATTTGCATGCCGAAAACTCGGATATTTTGGCCAATGAAATGCATTTTACCAATGTGATAGTCAATATATTAGAAAATGCTATCAAGTATTCGTCCGAAGCTCCTGATATTGATGTCTTTACCGAAGTGGCTCATAACAAATTGGTTATTCGTATTCAGGACAAAGGACAAGGAATGAGTAAGGCCGTTCTGAAGAAGATTTTTGAAAAATTCTATCGTGAGCATACCGGAGACCTACACAATGTCAAAGGACATGGATTGGGACTGGCCTATGTTAAGCGAATTGTAAAGTATCACGATGGAGAAGTGTATGCCGAAAGTGAGAAAGGAAAAGGAAGTACCTTTGTGATAAAGGTTCCTTTGATTATCTAAATATAGAAAATACTGATAATATATAAACGTAAAAAAATAATAATTTAAATTTGAAATAATGGAAGCAGTTAATAAAAAAATTCTATTAGTAGAAGACGATCCCAACTTTGGAACTGTACTAAAAGATTACCTATCCATGAGTGGCTTCGATGTTACCTTGGCTAAAAATGGGATGGAAGGCTTTGATAAGTTCCGTAAGGATCCTTATGATATGTGCATCTTGGACGTAATGATGCCTTATAAGGATGGTTTTACCCTTGCTAAAGAAATTCGTGAGAAAAATGAGAAAGTGCCTATTATTTTCCTTACCGCAAGAACTATGCGTGAAGATGTGATCAAAGGTTACAAATCAGGAGCCGATGACTATCTCAACAAGCCTTTTGACTCTGAAGTATTGCTCATGAAAATCCGCGCAATGCTCCAAAGAAAATCTATCGATACGGTAATTGATAGCAAGAAATTTGAGTTCCAAATAGGGGATTTCTTCCTCAACTCTAAGCTTCGTTTCCTTCGCTATAAGGACGAGGAACCTTTGAAACTCTCTCCTAAGGAAAATGAGCTTCTACGCCTATTGGCACTACATGAGAATGACCTTATGCCACGTGAGCTCGCTCTTAACAAAATATGGAAAGATGACAACTACTTCACTTCCCGTAGTATGGACGTATATATTGCTAAGCTCCGCAAGTACCTCAAAAAGGATGAAAATGTAGAGATCGTCAATATACATGGAGAAGGTTTCCGCCTACTTACCGGTAAGGAAGACGAAGAAGAAAACGCTTAAATTAAAGTAAAAAACTTATTTAGTTAAAAGGTAAAAAGTAAAGGTATCTTTTTACCTTTTACTTTTTATTTATCCCTAATCCCTATCACCAAATATGAATTGTTTTCCTAAAACAGACAGATTGTGTAATTATCATAGGATACAAGCCCTTTTCGAGCAGGGAAAGAGTCTCAAAAAGTATCCCTTGAAGCTCCTCTATCTTTCCTTGGACAAAGAGCAGGCGCCTACTCAGTTGCTCATAAGTGTCCCTAAGAGAAAACTCAAAAGAGCAGTGGATAGGAACCGTATCAAGCGGCTCATTAGGGAGAGCTATCGCAGGGAAAAACACCAGCTATCTTCCTTAGAACATTCCTATTCCTTGGCTTTTATCTATATGGGTCAGGAGCTGATTTCTTATGAGCAAATGTACACTTTGGTAGCAGCCTTGCTAAAACAATTTTCCTTGTCCGACTAAGCGCTGTTTTCTATTGAGATTTTGCTCGTGAAAAAATAATAGAAAATCATAGGTTATGTCATTATTTTTTTGTAAATTTGCAACTACAAATAAAGTTATATTATGAATTTACACGAATATCAAGCAAAGGAAATCCTCTCAGGGTTCGGAGTGCGCATACAGCGTGGTGTGGTAGCCGCTACAGCCGATGAGGCCGTGAAAGCTGCTGAAAAACTAACTCAAGACACTGGTACCCAATGGTATGTGGTAAAAGCTCAAATCCATGCAGGTGGACGTGGTAAAGGAGGAGGAGTGAAATTGGCTAAAAACTTAGACCAAGTTAAAGAAATCTCTTCTCAGATTATCGGAATGAACCTCGTCACTCCACAGACTCCTAAGGAAGGGAAAAAAGTACATCAGGTACTTATTGCCGAAGATGTATTCTATCCAGGGGAAACCGAACCAAAAGAATTCTATATGTCCGTACTGCTCAATCGTGCCAAAGGAAAGAATATGATTATGTATTCTACCGAAGGAGGTATGGATATAGAAACCGTAGCTGAAAAAACACCTCATCTGATCTTTACCGAGGAGATAGACCCCGAATTAGGACTGCTCCCTTTCCAAGCAAGAAATGTAGCTTTTAACTTAGGACTCGAAGGAGAAGCCTTCAAGGAAATGGTAAAGTTCGTAACAGCTCTCTACAAAGCTTATATCTCTTCTGATGCAAGCCTTTTTGAGATTAATCCTGTTTTGAAGACTTCCGATAATAAGATATTGGCTGTAGATGCTAAGGTGACAATTGATGACAATGCCCTCTATCGCCACAAAGACTATGCCGAATTGCGTGATACTCGTGAGGAACGTCCTATCGAAGTAGAGGCTAAGGCCGCTGGATTGAACTATGTAGACCTCGACGGTAATGTGGGCTGTATGGTCAATGGAGCTGGATTGGCGATGGCTACTATGGACTTGATTAAGCAAGCAGGAGGTGAACCAGCCAACTTCTTGGATGTAGGAGGTACTGCCGATGCTGCACGTGTGGAAACAGCCTTCCGTATCATCCTTAAAGACCCCAACGTAAAGGCTATTTTAGTGAATATATTCGGTGGTATTGTGCGTTGTGATCGTGTAGCTCAAGGTATTGTAGATGCATATAAGAATATGGGAGCCGACATTAAGGTGCCTATTATTGTACGTTTGCAAGGAACCAATGCTGAAATTGCTAAAGAATTGATTGATAAGTCTGGCCTTGCGGTACATTCTGCCATCCAATTTCAGGAAGCAGCCGACAAAGTAAAAGAAGTATTGAAGTAAAATTACAATTTATCCTTAGAAAGCCTTGCTTGTCAAGGCTTTCTTTTTAATATAATAGCTTATGTATAACTCTATTATCACAGGTACAGGGTATTATGTGCCTGAAAATGTGGTGACCAATGATGACCTCTCCAAGCTCATGGACACTTCTGATGCTTGGATTCAAGAGCGTACTGGTATACAGCAGCGGCATTTTGCAACCCGTGGTAAGGATACGACCACTTCTATGGGGGTACGTGCGGCTCAAATGGCTATGGAAAAAGCGCATATAGCCAAGGAAGATATTGATTTTTTGATTTTTGCTACTCTCAGTCCTGATTATTATTTCCCAGGTTGTGGGGTTTTGGCACAGCGAGAATTAGGCCTTAATACGGTAGGGGCTTTGGATATTCGCAACCAGTGTTCAGGCTTTATCTATGCCTTATCGGTAGCCGATCAGTTTATCAAGACAGGAATGTATAAGAATATCTTAGTTATAGCCTCCGAGATGCAGTCGCCTGCCTTAGACCTTACCACTCGCGGGCGCAATATGGCTGTACTCTTTGGGGATGGAGCAGGTGCCGCGGTGCTTTCCCGCTCTGAAAAACAAGGAAAGGGTATTCTCTCCTCTCACCTACATAGTGAAGGAGCCCATGCTGAAGAATTGGCAATCATCACCCCTGGAGTAGGGAAGAAGTGGGTGACCGATCTTCTGAAGGAGAATGACCCCGAAGACACTTCTTATTTTCCTTATATGAATGGGCAGTTTGTATTCAAAAATGCAGTGGTACGCTTCTCGGAAGTAATTATCGAAGCCCTTAAGACCAATAAGCTCTCCGAAAGCGATATAGACTTATTCATACCTCATCAGGCCAACCTGCGTATAGCGCAGTTTATCCAACAGAAATTCAAGCTCTCTGATGCACAAGTATTCAACAATATCCAACGATATGGCAATACCACAGCGGCTTCTATAGCGATAGCCTTAGCCGAAGCAGTGGAACAAGGGCGTATCAAGGAGGATGATACGGTACTCTTAGCAGCCTTCGGTAGTGGTTTCACTTGGGGAAGTGTAGTGATCAAGTGGTAGGATAAGCTCTCCTAAGTCCAACATAGCATTGATAAGCCCTATATACCTAAAGGAGGTGATATCTTCTTGGAATATGGGGCGTTCTTCTATCTTCCCTTCTTTCAAAAGTCGTTGTCGGCAAGTGCCATTAAGCAAGAAAGTAGTAGGGGTATACCACTTGACCCCATCAGAGAATACCAAATTGGCATAACTGCTATCGGTGACCATTCCTTCCTTTATGAAGATAACCTCATCGGTTGGGGCTTCTTTTTTAAGTTGGTTAAGTGCTTCTCTATCTAAAAATTTGTAGGAATAGGTCATATCTCCGACCTCCACACAGCTTATGGAATGGATAGTGGCTGTTTGATAGGGAAGTATTTCTAAAAAATAAGAAGAAGCATCATATACGAAGCGAATTTTGTATTTTCCTTTTGTCGGAAGAATGGTATCGCTTAGAATAGTTTCTAAAGAAAATACTTTTTCATCACTGAAAAAGTGAGAAAAAGTATTCCTTAAGCGTTCTTGGTGATATTCGATATGAAAAACATGACCATCTAACAATTTTAGGGTCTCTATAAACTTATTTTCTTGCATGTTTTAGTTGGGAATATATATTTTTTCCAATATTTCTTTATATTCACTTTCAGGCTTGCTCTGTGCAGTAATGCCTGCACCACTTTTATAATAGAATTTGTCTCCTATACGTTCGATAAATCGGATTAACACACAGGTATCAAGAGATTCTCCATCGAATATACCAGCAATTCCTGTATAATAACCTCTCTGATAAGTTTCTGCTTCGCGAATGATTTCCATAGTTTTCTCCCTTGGTGTTCCACAGATCGAACCAGCAGGAAGAAGTTTGGCTAAGATTTCTCCTAAATGTGCCTGCCAATCACTCTGAAGCGTTCCTATAATCTCTGAACTGGTCTGTAGCAGATTGCCTGTGGACTTTTCTATAACATCTACATAGCGAAACTTACTTACATGTATATCGGTGGCTACATGAGCTAAGTCTGTAGAAAGTAGAGCAACCACTTTTTTGTGTTCATCAATCTCTTTTGGATTGTTTAGCAACAAGGATTCCGCATCGGGCAAGGTAGCACTGATGGTTCCCTTCATAGGATAGGTTTTTATGCGATCTGCTTCTATTTTTACAAAGATTTCAGGGGAAAAACATACCCATTCATCTTTGTAAAGGATTTTATATTTGGCCTTAGCATTCTGATATACTTTATTTAGATCTACAGCATCTATTTCTGTAGCAAAAGTGAGGTTGATAAGTGCTGTATCTCCTTTTTCTAAGTGAGAAAATACCTTTTGAAAAGATTTTTCGAAAATAGGGTAGGGAATAGGGTGCTTTTCTATGAGAATAGGATTGGAAACAGCTGCTTTTTCTTCAGAGAAAGAGAATAGGATATCTTTTGGTAAGGCTGACAGCGGAAATACCTCTCCCGAAGTTCCTTGATAATTGATGACAAAAAAACAAGGAGTGCGTTTCTCTCCTAATTGATTGAGCGTTTTAGCCCATTGGGGAAGTGTATTCATTAGCTTTTTTTCTCTTCGTTAAAATAAATAAGGTAGTAGAACATACCGCGTTCTTCGTCCCAGCCCTTTTCTACAAATTTTTCAGCTGATTCAGGGTTGATGAAGTCCATACGGATCTGTACATTGGTATCCAGATCTATGATGTTTTTGATTTTCTTGCGCATATCCGATACGGCTTTGTTGACAATCGGGAAGGAGGAGACATCCTCTATATAGTATTTCTTTCCCTTGGTTTCCTTGAAGTTGTGAAATTCAGGAATCAGATCCATATAGCCTTCCTTAGGGCTTTGGTCTTCGTCGTCCTCATGAGCGGCAAATTCTTTTTTGAACACCTTGTCTCCCAATACTTCGTTGAGGAAATGAGTCTCCTCGAATTCATCGTTTTTGGCAAAGTGATTCACGGCACGGTTCATAAATAGGATCTCCTCCTGTTTTCCCTCGGTAGGGAGGACAACTTCTTTGGCAAAGTCCTGGCACATCTTGAGGTATTTCTTGGTAAAGAAAGCATCATCGGCAAGCACATCGATTCCTAAGAACTGTTCTGTCCAGTACTTGGTATCATAGCGGTTGCTATCTATCGAAAGAATTTTGTAACCACCTTCTTCATTGACATTGAAGATAAGACATCCCTTATCCAAGCGATTTACATTCACGCCTTCTTCTAAAAGAATGTCCAATTGGTTTTGTTCCTGTTCGAATTGAAGAAAGTTCTGTTTCATCTCCGACTTAAAGATTCCAATGGCTTCTACCTTGGTGTTGTCCAAGGTGATATGAGTAAGGTAGGCTACATATAGCTCTCCAGACTTGATATGCGGATGATTTGATTGTTCGTATAACAGTTGGGCTATACGTAGCGAATGGCTATGGATGGTGCTGGGATTGGCGAAAATCTCATAAGCGATAGAGAACATTTCGTTGAACTCCAAGGAGGTTTCATTGACAAACCGCATATAGTTTTCCTCCTTTTCCCTAAAGGATTTCAGAAAATATTCCTTCAGTACGCTGGTAATCTGATCGTTTAGGGCGTAGGGCTGTTGGGAGAGAAAGAGGTTTTCTCCCTTCTGCATATTCCCTACCTGATGGATGGAGAGGGATTCTATTTGGGTATTAAAGAGGTCTAACATTTTTTAAGGGTTAAAGAGGGCGCAAAGATAGGCAAAATTATTTTTCTAACAAGCGGTACCCCATATATCCTAAGGGGAGCGCCATTATCCCTAAGTAGAGGGCGTGTTCAAAAATAAGTAGGGGTTCAAAGAGGCCAATGACAAGGATTCCAAAGACAGCCCCTCCCAAGTGGGCGGCATGTCCTACATTGTCTCCCTCTCGGGGATGGAGCATTTGGTATACAGAATAACCGAAATAGATGGTACCAAAGAGCCAACCAGGGATAAAATTGACCCTTAGTTGTGGCATGAGGGCTATGGCTGCGAAAATAATTCCTGAGACCCCTCCAGAGGCTCCTATGGCCGAATAATAGGGCTGCTTTCGGTATAAGTATGAGCAAAATAAATTTCCTAAGACAATAGCTCCCAAATAGATAAGCATAAAAACTCCTGCTCCCATTTCCTCAATGATGATACGATGGAAGAAGAAAAGAGATATCATATTGAATATCAAGTGCTCCCACCCAGCATGCAGAAAGCCCGCTGAGAGCAGGCGTAGGTAGTCTCCCCCTTGTACGGCCTTGACATTGAACATATAGCGCCTGAAGAAAGCCTCATGGGTAAAGCCATAATAACTGATGCCTATAGTAAGGATAAGTATACTATAGAAGAGGATATCGGTAATCATTTCTTAGGCTTAAGAGTAATATTCGTCCTCACTATAGCCATGGTATTCGTCGAACTCATCTTGATCAAATTCAAAGTCATTGAATTCCGAATCGAACTCATCAAAATCCTCCGCCACGAAGTTCTTCTCAGGGGCATCCGCAGGGACAAACCCATGAGAGGCAAGGATATGAGGATAGCTAACGCCTTCTACCTCGGGAGCAATCTCCTTCAGATCTACGAAGAAAGTCCACATGTTGTAGAAATCATATACATAGAGGAAGTGGCGGTTATCCTCATCCATAACGGATTCCAAGATGGTATCGGCCATCACAGGAGTATCTCCTTCGGTATCAAAAAGACTATATTCCTCTCCCTGATTCCAGTCTTCATCACTCTTGTAGAAAGAGGCCATTTCTTCCCCATTGAACCCGAAGGAAGTAGAAATACATTTGTGAAAATCCTCTAAGTTGATATGGCTTTCCACTTCTATATCGCGGAATACATCGGTATCCACGTCCAAAATTACTCTAAATCGATATATCATATAATGAATATTTTCTAAGATTCTTTGTTGTAAAGGGTATTGTACATATCCTTGTATTTCTCAAGGATGATGCGGCGCTTGAGTTTCAGGGTAGGGGTGAGGTGTCCGGCATCTATACTCCACTCATCGGAGGTAAGTCCGAATACTTTTACTTGCTCCCACTTGCCCAATCGTTTATTGATACGCTCTATCTCTTGCCCGATGCGCTCATGTACGCGAGGATCCTTGGCTAAAGCCTCTTGGCTTAGGGTTGCTGTTTCTCCGTGTCGCTTGAGCCATTCACGAACGAAAGCAAAATTGGGTTGGATGAACGCCGCAGGCATCTTTTCACCTTCTCCTACGACCATAGCTTGTTCTATGAATCGGGATTGTTTGAGCTTGTTTTCTATATATTGGGGGGCTATATACTTCCCTCCTGAGGTTTTGAACATCTCTTTTTTACGGTCTGTGATAGTCAAAAAGCCTTCTTCATCCAATATACCAATGTCTCCGGTGTGGAAAAATCCATCTTGGTCAATAGCTTCTTTGGTCTGCTGCTCATTTTTGTAGTAACCCAGCATCACATTGGCACCTTTGCAGAGGATTTCGCCATCTTCGGCAATTTTTACCACTATATTATCTATGGGTTTTCCTATAGTACCTACCTTCCAAAGATGCCCACGCTCACAGTTTACCGAGATTACAGGTGCTGTTTCTGTAAGTCCATAGCCTTCCCATATGGGAATACCAGCCGCAGAGAATACTCTGACCAAGCGTGGTTGTAGCACTGCACTTCCACAAATCATCTGCAAGTGACCTCCTAAGGCTTTTTTCCACTTGGAGAAGATCAGTTTGCGGGCTATCTTAAGCTGTAGGGAGTACCACCAGCCATTTTTATCATAGGGTCCATAGCGGTAGCCCAATTGCAAAGCCCAAAAGAACAAACGCTTAGCTATACCCGAAAGGGCAATCCCTTTGTTGTAGATACTGTCAAAAACCTTTTCTACAACTCGAGGAACAACGGTGATAAGTCTTGGCTTTACCTCATTGATATTTACCGCTACCTTCTCAAAGGACTCGGCAAAGTATAGCCGAATACCATTGTATTGGTAAAGATAAGTGAGCATGCGCTCAAAGATATGACATACGGGCAGGAAGCTCAAGCAAACATCCCCTGGCTTTACAGGTACTCGGGATTGGCAGTTCTTGATATTGCTTAGGATATTCTCATGGGAGAGCATCACCCCTTTAGGACGTCCTGTCGTTCCTGAAGTATAGATAATAGTAGCCATATCCGTGCCTTGTATCTTAGCCTTGAGGGCTTCTACTTCGGATTGGTTAGCGGAGTCCTTTCCTAAAGAGAGTAATTCGCTCCAGCCCTGTACTCCCTCTATAGCATCGAAGGAAAGTATTTCCTCCAAGGTGGGCACTTCCGTGGCGATACTGGAGGCTTTCTCATATAAGTCTTTGTCCGAAACAAAGCAATACTTTACCTCTGCATGGTTGAAGATATATATGTAATCTTCCTTAGGGATCGTTGGGTAAATAGGAACATTGTAGGCACCTATCTGCATAATGGCCATATCCAAAATATGCCATTCGGTACGATTATTGGACGAGACCATGGCTACCTTATCCTTAGGCTTCACCCCTAATCGCAATAAGGCCCTGCTTACTTGGTTGATCCGATCTACATATTCCCCAGAGGAAATAGGAGTCCATTTTTCATTATATTTGGTGACTAAGGCATTCTCTATTGGATATTGCTCTAATTGATAAAAAGGAATATCGAATAGGCGTGTTACATCCTTCATGAAATGAAAATTTTTAGTGCATTATATTCTTGTGCAAATGTACAAAAAATAATGGTTAATAGTTATATGGTTAATCATAAATTAATTTGATTTTAGATTAATATGCTCATTTACAGTTTTTTACTATGAATCATATCGTCTTTTCTACCTTCTTATGAGCGGCCTTATTGGGGTTGTTGAAAAATAAAAATTAAAGCGTAGAAAACTAATAAAAGAACTTAAAATCAGCTCTTTGCTAAAAAAAATAGAATAAAAAAGCTCAAATGTGGACTAAAGAAATGAACAGTGTGTTTTTTGTTTCAAAAAAGCATGTATTTTTGCACAAGATTTCAGTTACAGCTCACAATAATATAAGTGCTTAAAAATTAAAGATATGGAAAATATTTCTCCACAAACTATCGAATCCGTAGTGGCACCGCGTACTGTTCCTACACTTGAGAAAGGAAAAATCCCTCCCCAAGATATAAACTTGGAAGAGATAGTACTTGGAGGAATGCTTATAGATAAGCGTGGGGTGGATGAGGTGATTGACATTCTTATCGATGAGGCCTTCTATGCGCCTGCCCATCAGAAGATATATGCTGCTATTGATAAGTTGTTCAAGGACTCAAAACCAATAGATCTGCTTACAGTACGGGAACAGCTGACCAAGGATGGTACTCTTAAGGAAATTGGAGGAGGGGCTTATTTGGTATATCTGACCGAAAAAGTGTCTTCTTCGGCTAATATTGAATTTCATGCGCGTATTCTTATCCAAAAATATATTCAGCGTAGACTGATCAAGATGTCCAACGAGGTGATAGAAATGGCCTATAACGAGGAGACTGATGTCTTTGACCTTTTGGATAGTGCCGAAGAAAAACTCTTTGCTATCACTCAGGGGAATATCACTCGTACCTCTGAATCTGCTCGTGAATTGGTCATACAAGCTAGAAAGAAAATACTAGAGTTGCATAACCGAAAGGAGGAGTTCAGTGGGATACCTTCTGGCTTTACCAAGGTGGATGAACTGACCGCAGGCTGGCAACCTACCGACCTTATTATCGTGGCAGCTCGTCCGGCCATGGGGAAAACGGCCTTTACCCTCAGTATGGCACGCAATATAGCGGTAGATAGCAAGGTGGCTGTGGCATTCTTTTCCTTGGAGATGTCTTCCATTCAGCTCATCACCAGGCTTATCTCTTCTGAAACGGGGATAAGCTCCGATAAGCTCCGTACCGGAAAGCTCACCTCGGAGGATTTCGAACGCCTTACCTACAAGACCCAAGCCCTCTTGGATGCACCTTTGTATATCGATGATACGCCTTCTCTCTCCATCTTCGACCTTCGCGCTAAGGCTCGTAAAATGGTCTCCCAGTATGGGGTGAAAATTATCTTTATTGACTACCTACAGCTGCTCACCGCTAATGCTTCTGGAAAGAATGTAGGTAACCGAGAGCAGGAAATTTCTACCATCTCTCGTAACCTTAAGGCCTTGGCCAAGGAGTTGAACTTACCTATCATCGCTCTTTCTCAGCTT
This sequence comes from Capnocytophaga sp. oral taxon 863 str. F0517, assembly GCF_000466425.1. Lineage (GTDB taxonomy): Bacteria > Bacteroidota > Bacteroidia > Flavobacteriales > Flavobacteriaceae > Capnocytophaga. The sequence goes on along the minus strand of NZ_KE992117.1, from coordinate 106,284 downwards.
TCTCGTAATGTAGAAAATCGTTTAGGACACAAGCGTCCTCAGCTCTCTGACCTCCGTGAATCCGGAGCCATAGAGCAGGATGCGGATATCGTAACCTTCCTATACCGTCCTGAATATTACAAATTGGACACTTGGGATGATACCGAGGGCTCTCCTACGACCAATCAGGCAGAGTTTATCATAGCCAAGCACCGCAACGGAGGCTTGGACAATATCCGTTTGCAGTTCGTCGAAGGGGTCTTTAGTAACCTTAGTTCGCTCTATTCTGGACAAGTACCAACAGGAGAAGGACAAGTACAATCCTATTCTTCTAAATATAATAACCAAGACCAAGAACGTGTCCCTACAGATGTACCTAAAGGAAGCATAGGAAGTGCCTTCGGAGGGGATAAGCCTGATACTTCGGATGTGCCTTTCTAATTACTTGATGAGTTTGGCTATCTCACGGAATTTCTCATGAGTGGAGCCTCCTAATAGGCTGAAGAGGGCACCCTCTACACAACTGATTTTTCCTCCTGCCTGTTTGACCATCTTAAGGCCTATATTTTTGTTCTCCATTGTGCGGGAAGAAACAGCATCGGCTACCACAAATACTTCATAACCAGCTTTTACCAAGTCTGCTGTAGTTTGGTAGATACAGATATGGGTCTCTACCCCAATAAGGAGTACCTGCTTGCGGACATTATCTTCGATGGCTTTGGCTATGGCTTCTGTACGATAAGCGGAGAAAGTAGCTTTGCTAAGAGGGGATAGCCCTGCCAAGTGAGGAACTAAGCTGGAGTGAGTAGCTCCCAACTTCTCAGGAGTCTGTTCTGCCCATACAATAGGGAGATTAAGTAGCCTGCTACCCTGTATCAGCTGGCTGCTACCCTTTAGCACCTGCTCGCTCTGATAGACAATTTCGGATAATTTCCCTTGAATATCAAGGATAACTAATTGAGTGTCATTAATAGCTAACATATTTATTTTTTTAAATAGACACAACAAAGATAGTCAAAATATGGGAAATATAGCCAATTATTAAGGAAAAAATAAAATTCACTGAATAGTTGTTTATAACTCCAAAAAGTATTACCTTTGCACACCAAAAGTAAGGTTATTTTCTCCTTTTGAAAATGGAAGAATGGATTGAAAAAATAGAGAGATTACTTCCCCAAGTACAGCAATATGTACATTTTTTGGAAGCGAGAAACAAGGAACTGACAGTGCAAGTAACTGTATTGACCTCTGAGCTGGAAGAACAAAAACAGCAAGGACAACTACAACAACAGAAATATCAGGCCTTGAAACTAACCCAAGCTCTTTTAGGCAGTGATGAAACTAAAACGGAAGCAAAACTCAAAATAGCTAGGCTCATTCGTGAAATAGAACAATGTATTGTGCAACTTTCTCAAAATAAAGAACACAAAAATAATGAGTAAAAAGTTACGTATTACCTTGAAAATAGCCGATAGGTCTTACCCCTTGAGGATTCTCCCTGAACAAGAACAAGCCTATCGGGAGGCAGCAGAGAGAATTAACAAACAAATTGCATATTTTGAGCAATATTTCCCTATAAAAGACCGACAAGACTCCTTGGCGATGTGTGCCATATCCTTGGCAACGCCTCTCTTTCAGGAAAGTCTTGCTGATGAAAATCAAAAGGAAAAAAATATAGAAAGATTAGAAAAAATACATCAGACTTTAGTAGAAATCAGTAATAATAGATAAAAATTACTGCCTGTAAGAATAGTTTTTTTGGTAAACTCAACAGAAAATAATTCAAAAGGGTGAGTCAAACCACCAAAGCGCGCCATCTCTTTGCAGATGGATACTTGAAGGGTTTGGTAGCTCTAAACATGCTTTTTAGGAGTTTATTCATATATCTTTCTTGCAGGCTTTTTTGTATAACTATATTTTATTTTATGGACGGAACAATGTCAATAGTAGGTAGTGCCATTATAGGAATATTTGTAGGAGGCATCTTAGTGTGGTATTCTTTGAAAAAAAGACAAGAAAAGTATGCTTTTAAGGTGGTTAAGGATGCTCAAGAAGAATCCCAAAATATCCTAAAACAGGCAAAAGTAGAAGCTGAAAACATCAAAAAAGAAAAAATCTACCAAGCAAAAGAAAAGTTCTTAGAACTTAAGGCAGAACATGAGAAACTTATCTTAGCTAAAGAAAAGAAAATCTCAGAAACAGAAAAACGCATTAAAGACAAGGAATCTCAAGTCTCCAATGAGCTGGCTCAGAACAAAAAGCTCAATGAAGAACTCACTCAAAAAAATCAAGAATGCGAATACCGCCTCTCCCTTGTGGATAAAAAGCAAGAGGAAGTGGACAGATTACACAAAAGCCAAGTGAAACAACTCGAAGTCATCTCCGGACTTACAGCCGAAGAGGCTAAAACACAACTGATAGATTCGCTCAAAAGTGAGGCTAAAACCGATGCAATGGCTTATATACAAACGACCATTGAGGAGGCTAAGCTCACCGCCCGTCAGGAAGCGAAAAAGATTATTATTAATACGATACAACGTATCGGAACCGAAGAGGCTATTGATAACTGTGTCTCTGTGTTCAACCTCGAATCCGATGATGTTAAAGGGCGTATTATAGGCCGTGAAGGACGTAATATCCGTGCCTTAGAAGCCGCTACAGGGGTTGAAATTATAGTAGATGATACCCCAGAGGCGATCATCCTCTCTTGCTTCGATTCTGTACGTCGTGAGATAGCACGCCTTTCCTTGCACAAGCTCGTTACCGATGGACGTATTCACCCGGCTCGCATCGAGGAAGTGGTGGAAAAGACAACCAAACAAGTGGAGGACGAAATAGCCGAAATAGGAAAACGTACCATTATTGATTTGGGTATTCATGGGCTTCATCCTGAACTTATCAAGGCGGTAGGGCGTATGAAGTACCGTTCCTCTTATGGACAAAACCTCTTGCAGCACTCTCGCGAAGTGGCTCGCCTATGTGGGCTTATGGCTGCCGAATTGGGACTCAATGTCAAATTGGCCAAGCGTGCTGGACTTCTACACGATATAGGAAAGGTTCCCGAAACTGATACCGAAACCCCTCACGCACTCTTGGGTATGGAATGGGCTCAAAAATATGGTGAAAAACCTGAGGTATGCAACGCCATAGGAGCACACCATGATGAGATTGAGATGACTTCTTTACTATCTCCTATTGTACAAGTGTGCGATGCTATCTCTGGAGCAAGACCTGGAGCACGCCGACAAGTGCTGGACTCCTATATCCAACGCCTCAAGGAACTCGAAGATACTGCTTTCTCCTTCCAAGGAGTCAAAAAAGCCTATGCCATACAGGCAGGACGCGAACTGCGCGTGATTGTAGAAAGCGAAAAAGTATCGGACGAAAAAGCGGCTGAACTCTCTTTCAATCTTTCTCAAAAGATACAAACCGATATGACCTATCCAGGACAGGTAAAAGTAACCGTTATCCGTGAAACAAGAGCTGTAAATATTGCAAAATAGTCATTAGTGATTGGTCGTTAGAAGCTAATCACTAATCGCTAATCACAGATTTATGAGATTTCTTTATTATCCCTTATTTTTATCATTGGTAGCTTGTTCGCAGCTGGTTACACCTCCTAAAAAACTACTCTCCGAATCCGATATGGAAGCTGTTTTTTATGATTTGGCAATACTCAACGCTGCCAAAAATATAGATGCCTTCTCTTTTGAAAAAAAAGGAGTGGATGTGCCTTCTATTATTTACAAAAAATATAAAATAGATAGCCTGGAGCTGGCACAGAACATATCCTATTATTCTTCGAATATAGAAGAATGTAGAAAAATACTTAAAAAAGTAGAATTGCGTTTGAAAGAAGAAGATAGTCTCTTACAACAACAAACGCCCCTACAGCCACCTCCGCCACAGGAGTTACCCTCGGACTCTTTGAAATAGCTATTTTATGGAATGGACACCACTTGTTTACGAAAGAATGGATTGGATATCCTTGATATTTCTATTAATATTAGGGATGGTGGCTTTTATAAAGGCTTATCATACTTTCCGTTTTAGGGAATTTCTCGGTTTGCTTACCAATAACAGATATATCATTATCTTCAATAAGCGCGAACGTAGTGGGGTGCTTTTTACCTTTTCCTTGTTAATAATACAGTGGGCTATACTGAGTATTACTATTTGGAATTTGCTTAAGTATTTCCATATAAAATTTTCTTTTTACGCCATACCGGATCAGTATCTGATAATGGTGGGTGTCGCTCTTTTTATATTTATCAAGATAGTCTTGCAGCGTTTGGTCAGCTATGTATTTGATATGGATACTTTTTCTCGATCCTATCTTTTTGTACGCCTAAGCTATTCTAACTATGCGGGATTTGTTTTAGTATTTTTGCTCTTTTTGAATATCTATGGAGTAAAGAGTAATATATATTTGTTTGCCTTTTCATTAATCGTATTTTTGTACATACAAGTGCTTGGATTGGTGTCGTTTGCAAAATTATATAAAAATCAATTAAAGCAGTATTGGTATTATTTTATTTTGTATATTTGCGCCTTCGAAATAGTCCCTTATATTTTTATCAATCATTGGATATCTAATCAATAAATTAAAAGACTATGAAAGTGAAAACAATCTTGGTTTCTCAGCCAGAGCAGTCTGAAAATTCACCTTATCATCAAATTGTAGAAAAATACAAAGTGAAAATTGATTTTCGTCCTTTTACAGAGGTACAAGGAGTTACAGGAAAGGATCTCAGGGCTCAAAAGATTGAACTTCAGAACCACACTGCTATTATTCTTACCAGCAGAAATGCGGTAGATCATTTCTTCAGAGTAGCGGAAGAGATGCGCTTCAAGGTGCCTGATACCATGCGCTATTTTTGCCTTTCAGAGGCTGTGGCTTTCTATTTACAGAAATATATAACTTATAGAAAGAGAAAAATATATGTGGGTAAAAAGGATTTTGCAGACCTACTCCCTTTTCTGAAAAAGCATAAGGAAGAAAAATTCTTGTTTCCAACCTCAGAGGTACTTAGTCCTACAATAGAAAAATCATTGAATGACCTGAAACTCAATTGGACACGAGGTATTTTGTTCAAGACAGCCCATGCCGATATTTCTGATCTGAAGGATGTAAATTATGATGTGATTGCTTTTTTTAGTCCTGCTGGGGTGGAATCCTTGTTTAAGAACTTTTCTGACTTTAAGCAAGGAGATACACGAATCGCAGTCTTCGGAACATCTACACTCAAGTCAGCCCAAGAGGCAGGTCTTAAGGTGGATATTCAAGCACCACTCCCTGAAACACCTTCTATGACAATGGCTTTGGAAAAATATTTAGAAAAAACTAATAAGAAATAAGGGTGTCCTACACCCTTATTTTGCTAATTATAGAAGGGGAAAAAGGCATCTTCTATGTGCTCTAAGTGGTATTCGGTATTATTTTTTACAATGGAGATAATATCAAAACGCACTTCCAAATCCAAGTCGCGTGTCTTGATATAGTGATTGGTAGCCTTGGCCAATAGCTTGATCTTATGCGGATCGACAAAGGTGTAAGGTTCTCCATAATAGGTGGATCTCCTTGATTTTACTTCTACGATGACCAACATAGCTCCTTGCTGCGCAATAATGTCAATCTCAGCACTTTGCCAGTGATAATTCCGTTCTAAAATAGTATAGCCTGAATCTATTAAGTATTGTACGGCCTCCTCTTCGGATTGCTTTCCAAAATCATTGTGTTCTGCCATAAGTATAATGGTTAATTGTCAATTGTCAATTCAGTGCATTAATCATTATTAGTATTAACCATTAATCATTAACCATTGACAATTAACAAAGACGAATATTTCATGCAAAAGGCCTTACTGGAGGCCGAAAAAGCTTTTGAAGCAGGAGAGGTGCCCGTGGGAGCTATAATCACAGTAAATGAAAAGATTATAGCTAAGGCACATAACCTTACCGAACTGCTTCATGATGTGACTGCTCATGCTGAGATACAAGCTATTACCTCAGCCAGTGAATACCTTGGAGGAAAATACCTCAAGGAATGTACGCTTTATGTAACGCTTGAACCCTGCGTGATGTGTGCCGGAGCCCTCTATTGGAGCCAAATAGGCCGTATTGTATATGGAGCAGTAGATACCAAGCGAGGTTATCATCTCTTTGGCGAGCTATTACATCCCCGAACCGAGGTGATTCAGGGGGTCTTGCAGGACGAATGTAGCCAATTGGTCAAGATTTTCTTCCAACAGAAACGACTTTAATCTTCTCTTTCTTCTTTCTCTACGCGGGTATAGGCATTGATAATTTCCTTGACTAAGGGGTGACGTACCACGTCCTTATCATCGAGCCATAAGGTGCCTATCCCCTTGATGTCCTTGATGATACGAAGCGCTTCAGAAAGGCCACTGGCGGTTTTCTTAGGAAGGTCTATTTGTCCAGGGTCTCCCGTGATGATGAATTTGGCATTTCTTCCCATGCGGGTGAGGAACATCTTCATCTGTACATAGGTGGTATTCTGTGCTTCATCCAAGATTACAAAAGCATTGTCCAAGGTACGCCCACGCATGAAGGCCAAAGGAGCTATTTGGATAGTACCATTCTCGATAAACGAATTGAGCTTATCGATAGGAATCATATCCATTAGCGCATCATAGAGCGGTTGCATATAGGGGTCGAGCTTGTCCTTGAGGTCGCCAGGGAGAAAGCCTAAGTTTTCCCCTGCCTCCACCGCAGGTCGGGTGAGGATGATACGCTTTACTTGCTTATCTTTCAAGGCTCTGACAGCCAAGGCGACACTGGTATAGGTCTTTCCAGTACCCGCCGGCCCTATGGCGAAAACCATATCATTCTTGCCAATAAGGTCTAATAATTTCTGCTGATTGGGTGTCTGAGCACGGATAATTTTTCCCCTTACCCCATGTACGATAAAGTCCTTATCCAATAGGGTAGAAGGTAGTAGGCCGGTATCTGAGAAGAGGATACGCTCTATACTATTCTTATCCAAATGGTTGTATTTCTCAAAGTGTTGGGTAAGTTGTCCCAATCGTTTTTCAAATTCATCAAGGAGGGCTTCTTCCCCAAAAATATGGATCTCATTGCCACGAGCCACAATTTTTATTTTTGGGAAATAGGTTTTCAGTAGTTCAATCGTACTGTTTTGTTCTCCGAAGAAAGCCTGAGGATTTACCTCTAAAACAAGGGTTCTTTGATTCAAAATATAGGGTCTTATTATGTTGGTCAAATGTACGTATTTTTTTTGAAATAGGAGAAGAATTTGGACGATAAATTTATGTGCTATCTATTATGTTTATATAAAACATGTTTATAAGGTGTTATAATTTTGATGTTATGAATAATATATGAAAAGTAAATATATAATGTAAAAAAACAATTATACGTCTTGTTTTATATATGTATAAATACTTATTTTTGTTTAATAAATATTTTTTATTGAATTTTCTTTTTTATTTCAAAAAAAATAATTACATTTGCAACCAGAATAACCGGTTATTATCGAGAATGCCGAAAATCGATTAAAAGAGTAGGCTTTTAATATTAAAATTAAAAAAATAACAAAAATATGAAAATAATTACATTTATTCTGAGTATCATAATGTCTATATTAGGTGTTTTTGTTAAAATCTACTATAGAGATTATGTAGTGTTAGGTAATATCTTCCTTGTTATTGGAGTTATTAGTTTTTATTATTTATTATATCTTATAATTTTTAAACGACACATTGTAAAATAGAGAAAGAAACAGGGACATAAAAATGTTCCTGTTTTTTTTTAGAGGAGATAATTTTCTTTGAAATTATAATCATTATTTTGTACCTTTGCCCCTTGTTTCAGCGACCTTATAATTGTATCATACATGAAAGATCTCAATAAGAATGAAAATAGTGAAACTGTTGTGGCTCAGGCTTATTCGCTTAGGCGACAGAAGCGGAATCGCTTATTTTTGTTTTTTGCTTTTTCTCTTTTATTAGCCATTACCCTTTATACAATATATACCACAGAGACCTTTCTTCCACTGAAGAACTATCTCTCAGAGGATAACTATCTGTTTTACTGGATGATATTGGCAGGTTGTGGGGCGGAGGTTGTAGCTGGTTCCATGGGGATGGGCTATGGAGTGATCTGTGCTACAGTGCTACTGATGATGAATGTGGATCCCAGGGCTATCAGTGGGAGTATCCATGCCTCGGAGACCATAACCTCAGCAGCAGGGAGTATTAGCCACTTTAAGCTAAAAAATATGGATAAGGAGCTGATCAAAAGGCTCTTGTTGCCGGCTATATTGGGAACTATCATTGGAGCTTTGTTACTCCTTTACTTAGGGGATGAAGGTAACCGATGGGCTAAGTTCACCAAGCCGTTTATAGCGATTTATACCATCATCTTAGGGGTGAAAATTCTCTATAATGGGTTCCGTGGGAAGGTGGAGAATAAGGAGGTGAAAACCATTCCTTTGGGGCTATTTGCCGGTTTTGTAGATGCCTTTACTGGAGGTGGCTGGGGGCCGCTGGTGACCAGTTCTTTTATCAAGAATGGCCATACTCCTCGCTATGTGATAGGGGTCTCTACCTTTACCAACTTTGTCATTACGGTGGTCAGCACTCTTATTTTCATTACAGTACCAGAGGCTATTAACTGGCGTATTGCCTTAGGCCTTATCATAGGAGGAGTACTCACAGCACCTGTATCGGCCTTGGTAACCTCTAAGCTACATACAAGGAAAATATTCTTTATCATAGGTGCCCTTATTATTGTGATGGGGCTTACTACTATTTACAAAGCTATTTTTTAATATCATTTTATGGATACAACAAAATTAGAAAACGGGATTTATGCCAAAATCCATACCGCTAAGGGTGTTATACTCCTTCGCCTAACGTATGAAAAAACACCTGCTACGGTAGCCAATTTTGTGGCCTTAGCCGAGGGGAAAATGGACAATAAGATCAAAGCCAAAGGAGTACCTTTCTATGATGGCTTGAAGTTCCATCGTGTGATTTCGGACTTTATGATACAAGGGGGCTGCCCCTTAGGAACTGGTACCGGAGATCCTGGCTATCGCTTCGATGATGAGTTCCATCCTGACCTTAAGCATGATCGTCCTGGTATTCTTTCTATGGCCAACGCAGGGCCTAATACCAATGGAAGTCAGTTTTTCATCACACACCTACCTACCCCACATTTGGATAACAAGCATACCGTATTTGGCTATGTAGTAGATGGCCAAAAAGTGGTAGATAGTATCTCTCAAAACGACAAAATAGAATCTGTAGAGATTATTCGAGTAGGGAAAGAGGCAGAAAACTGGGATGCCTTGGCAGCTTTTGAGAAATTTAAGGCAGAGAAAGCACAACGGGCAGAGGCCGAAAAGCGCAAACAACAAGAGGCCTTAGCCCAACTTACAGAAGGTTTTGACCGAACCGCCTCCGGACTTTTCTATCTAATCACCCAAAAAGGAAATGGTAAAAAGGCTAAAAAAGGAGATCAGGTAGCCGTGCATTATACAGGTATGCTCTTGGATGGCAAGGTGTTCGACTCTTCTCTATATCGCGGCCAACCGCTCAACTTTACCGTAGGGGTAGGTCAGGTGATAGAAGGCTGGGACGAGGGTATTCTCCTACTTCATGAAGGAGATAAGGCTCGCCTTGTGATTCCTTCTGATTTGGCTTATGGTGCCCATGGTGCCGGTGGAGTGATTCCTCCTCATGCGACACTTGTCTTTGATGTAGAGCTCGTTAGAGTAAAATAAAGTGAATAACAAAAAATAAAAAGTGAAGAATGGTGCCATTCTTCACTTTTTATTTTTCACTCATCGCTTTTCGCTCATCATTTTTCACTCATCACTTTTCGCTTTTCACTTTATAAGGGGTATGCTAAGGCAAATCCGAGCATAATCACTCCCAGTTTTAGATAATTGAATCGATGGTTTTCCGAGGTCTCAAAGAGGATTACCGAGGAGATATGTAGGAAAATACCAATGACAACCGCACTCATTTGGGTGTGATAGCTCACCAGCTGGGGTACGGAGTTGGCCAAAAAGGCTCCAAAAGGGGTCATCAAGGAGAAAAGGAATAGGAAAATAAGTGTCTTTCGAGTGCCTATACCCGAATCCAAAAAGAAAATAGTCAGCACCATAGCAATAGGCAGGTGATGGATGAAAATACCATACACCATATTGCTGTGTGTATGTAGGGGGAAACCCTCTAAGATAGAATGAATGCTAAGGCTGATGAAAAGTCCCCAAGGGAATTGTCTTTGAAGTCCCTTAGCGGGGGAATGGAAGTGTCCATGTTCGGCACCATGAGAGAAAAAATCTAAGATAATCTGCAATAAAATACCTATAATAATCCAAATACCTATCATCTTTCCTCCAAGGTGGTGATGTACTTCCTGCTCAATGGCCTCATGTAGGTGCATATCTCCTTCTAAAGAGCTGTGATAGACCTCCGGAATGAGGGTAAAGACCGTCATACCCATCAGAAAAGCGCCACTGAAGGCCAAAAGCAACTTGATACGGCTCTTATTACTGGGCTTTATCCATAGCACCAAGCATACTCCTATCATAATGGATAGGAAAGGAAGTAGGTAATTTTTCATAGTCAAGGACTTAATAGGTAAGTATTTTTTAAGGGGCAAAGTTACTTCTTTTTTCTCAACAAAAAAAGCAGAAAAACAAGTAAAAATTCAACTAAAAATTGTATATTTGCAAGAAAAATCACCATGTATAAGCGTATTATTCGCCCTCTATTATTCCTTTTTGATCCAGAGAAAGTGCATCATTTTACTTTTTCTTGGCTTAAGTTTGTCAATCGGATTCCACTAATTCCTGCCCTTTTAAGGGCGCGTTATCAGGTAAAAGATAAGCGATTGGAGCGGGAGGTGTTTGGGATTAAGTTTCCCAATCCGGTAGGCTTGGCCGCAGGTTTGGACAAGAATGCACAGCTCTTTTCAGAGCTTTCCTCTCTTGGCTTTGGCTTTATAGAAATAGGTACTGTAACGCCTAAGCCCCAACCAGGAAATCCTCCTAAGCGCTTATTTCGCCTGGTGGAGGACAAAGGAATCATCAACCGAATGGGCTTTAATAATGATGGGGTAGCGGCGATTATTGCCCGATTGAAAAAGAACAAAAATGTCATTATAGGGGGAAATATAGGCAAGAACAAATGGACAGAGAATGAGAAAGCGCATGAGGATTATCTCTATTGTTTTGGGCAATTGGCGCCTTATGTAGATTATTTTGTAGTAAATGTAAGTTCACCTAATACCCCTAACTTGCGCTCCTTACAGGAAAAAGAGCCGCTACAAAAGCTCTTAACCCTTTTGCAAGAGGCTAATGGCAAACTTCCTAAGTCTAAACCTATTCTGCTAAAAATAGCTCCTGACCTCACAGACGAACAGTTATTGGATATTATAGATATCGTAAAACAAACTTCCATAGCAGGGGTCATAGCGACCAATACTACCATAAGCAGAGACGGATTGGTATCACCTAATAAGACAGAAACAGGAGGGCTTAGTGGTAAGCCGCTGACAAAGCGTTCTACCGAAGTCATACGCTTCTTAGCTGAGAAGAGTGGCCATAGCTTCCCCATAATTGGGGTAGGAGGGATACATTCCCCTGAGGATGCTTTGGAGAAGCTCCATGCTGGAGCGAGCTTAGTACAGCTTTTCACGGGTTTTATCTACGAAGGGCCTTCCCTAATTAAGCGTATCAACAAAGCGATTTTAAGTGAATAATAAAAAGTGAAGAGCGACTATCCGCTCTTCACTTTTTACTTTTTGGTTTTTACTTCATCAGTGTTTGAAGTGTCGTATACCAGTCATCACCATAGCTACTTGGTGGGCATTACAAAAGTCGATACTTAGGTTGTCCTTGATAGAGCCACCAGGCTGGATCACACTGCGGATACCTTCATTATGAGCTATTTCTACACAGTCAGGGAAGGGGAAAAAGGCATCACTGGCCATAACAGCCCCCTCAAGGGAGAACTTGAACTCTTTGGCTTTCTCAATGGCTTGTTTCAGTGCATCTACACGGCTGGTTTGTCCGGTTCCAGAGGCAAGAAGTTGCTTGTTTTTAGCCAGTACAATGGTATTGGACTTGGTATGTTTGCATATTTTGGAGGCAAAAAGGAGGTCTTCCAAGTCTTCAACCGATGGTTTTTGGTCTGTAACATAAGAAATGTCAGAGGCTGCATCTGTCTTAAGGTCTCTATCTTGCCATAGATAACCATTTAGGCAAGAACGAAGGGAGGTCTGTGGCAAAGAAAGCTGCTTTTGTACCAAGAGAATACGGTTTTTCTTGCTTTCGAGAAGTTCCTGCGCATCTTTGTCATAACCTGGGGCGATCACTACCTCACAGAATAGTGGGTTGATAGCCTCTGCGGTAGTCTTGTCGATAGGGCGATTGGCGATAAGGATTCCTCCGAAGGCCGAAACAGGGTCGCAAGAAAGAGCGGTATTATAAGCCTCCAATAGGGTAGGGCGGGTGGCAATACCACAGGTATTGTTGTGCTTGAGAATGGCAAAGGTAGGGGCTTCATGGGCAAATTCGCTCATCAGGTTCACCGCAGCATCCACATCTAAGAGGTTGTTATAGGAGAGTTCTTTGCCGTGTAGCTTAGTGAAAAGGGCATCAAAATCACCGTAGAATACTCCTTTTTGGTGAGGATTCTCTCCATAACGGAGGACTTGTGCTTTGTCTTCGCTTACTCTAAGGAGTTGTGCCGTATGATCAGCATTGAAGTAGTTGAAAATGGCGCTATCATATCTTGAAGAAGTAGCGAAGGCATGTAGGGCAAACTGTTTTCTTTCAGCGAGGGTTGTTTCCCCATGGCCTTCGGTAAAGACTTGTAGCAGGGCAGGGTAGTCTTCTTTGGAGGATACACAAAGGGTATCATGGAAGTTCTTAGCAGCAGCACGGATCAGGGAGATGCCTCCTATGTCAATCTTTTCAATGATATCTTGTTCATTAGCTCCATTGGCGACTGTTTCTTCGAAGGGATACAAATCCACGATGACAAGGTCGATCTGGGGAATGTCATAGGTTTTCATTTGTTCTTCGTCGCAGGCATTGCCTTGTCGGTTGAGGATTCCTCCGAAGATCTTTGGGTGGAGGGTTTTGACTCTACCTCCCAAGATAGAGGGGTATTGGGTAATATCCTCTACGGCCACCACAGGGATATTAAGGGATTTGATAAAGGATTCAGTACCTCCTGTGGAGTACATGACGATACCTAAATCATTCATTTTTCGGATAATAGGTTCCAATCCATCTTTGTTAAAGACAGAAACCAAAGCCGATTGGATACGTTTTTTTTGTTCCATCACTTTATAAGATTTGTTTGACAAAAGAGAGTACAAAAGTAATTATTTTTGTGCACAATAGCAAATTTTTTTAATTTTCCTAAGAAAAGAGTAGTTTTGGTAATTATCATTGAATTTTTTAGTTAAAAAACTTTTTTAATCAAATAAAAAAACGTAATATAGCCTTTCATTAGAAAATGTAATTTTATGGAAACAGAATGCTATACCCCCGAAGAAAGCAAAGAAATCGCCCGAAGATACAAAGATCTCTTACGAGAAAGTTACCAGACCCTTAGCGAAGAGGATAAAAAGCTGATTCGCAAGGCTTTTGATGTAGCTGTGGATGCTCATAAGGAGCAGCGCCGTAAGAGTGGAGAGCCTTATATATACCACCCTATAGCAGTGGCCAAGATTGTAGCTTACAATATAGGTCTGGATGCCATTTCTATCGCAGCGGCCTTATTGCACGATGTGGTGGAGGATACCCCTATCACCATCGAAGAGATTGCTCAAAACTTTGGGGATGTGATTGCTAAAATCGTCAAAGGACTCACTAAGATATCCAACCTCAGTCGTGATACCGATGTTTCCTTGCAAGCAGAGAATTTCCGTAAGATGCTCCTAACGCTCAACGATGATGTTCGAGTGATTCTTATCAAGATAGCCGACCGCTTGCACAATATGCAGACCATGGATGCCATGCCTACCTATAAGCAGCAGAAGATTGCCTCCGAGACACTCTTTATCTATGCCCCTTTAGCACACCGTATCGGGTTGTACAATATCAAGACTGAGCTGGAGGACTTAGGGCTTAAATATACCGAACCCGAACAGTATTATGCTATTCTGAGCAAAATGGAAGAGTCCAAGGAGGAACAACTTCAATATATAGAGGAGTTCACCAATACAATAAGAACGGCTTTGGACAAGGAAAAGATAGATTACTATATCAAGGGACGGCCTAAGTCCATCTATTCTATTTATAAAAAAATGGTAGCCAAGAAAATTCCTTTTGAGGAAGTGTATGACAAGTTTGCCATTCGTGTCATTTATAAAAGCACGGAGGAGAATGAAAAATTCTTGGCCTGGAAAATCTATTCTATAGTAACAGATTTCTATCGTCCTAATCCTACACGACTTAGGGACTGGCTATCTTCGCCTAAAAGTACCGGTTATGAGGCTTTGCACATCACTGTCATAGGGCCTAAGAACAAATGGGTGGAGGTTCAGATCCGTAGTGATCGTATGCATGAGATCGCCGAGAAGGGCTATGCAGCTCACTTTAAGTACAAACATGGACAGCAGAACGAACGAGGGATAGAGCAGTGGCTCAACCGCTTACAAGAAGTCTTGGAGGATAGTGAAGCCAATGCAGTGGAGTTCGTCCAGGAGTTCAAGATGAACCTCTATGCCGATGAGATCTTCGTCTTCACCCCCAATGGGGAAATCAAGAGCTTGCCCAAGGGGGCAACACCTTTGGATTTTGCCTTTACCATCCATACCCAAGTGGGGATGCACACCCGTGGGGCGAAAGTCAATGGGAAGCTCGTCCCGCTGAACTACAAGCTCCGAAGTGGCGAACAAGTGGAGATCATTACCGCTGAGAACGCCATGCCTAATGCCAACTGGCTGGACTATGCTACTACCACCAAGGCCATCGCCAAGATCAAAGGTGCACTGAAGGAGAATCGCAAAAAAATAGCCGAAGAGGGGAAGGAAATACTTAGACGAAAACTCAAGCAGCTTAAGATAAACTTAGATGAAAAGGTGACCAATGATATGGTTACTTATTTCAAGACCCGAACCAGTCAAGATGTATTCTACCAAATGGCCACAGGAGAGATTAATAACCAGATGCTCAAGAACTTCGTGGCCAGCAGAAGTACAGCTTCCTCTTTCTTTAATTTCTTTAGGAAGAAACCAACTCCTAATGTAGTAGCTGAAAAGCCCAAAGATGCTCATGAATATGATATGATTGTCTTTGGAAAAGACGAACAGGTTTTGGATTATAGTTTTTCCAAATGCTGTACGCCTATTCCAGGGGACGATATCTTTGGCTATATAGCCGTCAATGGGGGTAGTATCAAGGTACATAAGAAGGATTGCCCCAATGCCCTTTCGATGTTCTCCAACTATGCCTATAGGATCATTCCTGCCAAGTGGGTCAAATCTACCGAAAGGGAGTATGAGACCAATATTAAGATTATAGGAGTAGATAGAAAAGGCTTGGCAGCTGAAATCACCAATCATATTTCTCGCAAGGGTATAGGAATGAACAATTTACAACTGATGAGTAGGGGCGGTATCTTTGAGGGAGAGATTACCCTTTTGGTTTCCAATACTGAGGCCTTGAACTCTCTTTTGGATAGTCTTAAGAAGCTCAATGGGGTAGAGAAGGTTTTTAGAGAATAACGGTATAGGACTGAATAACTTAGATGAAAATAGGGAAAGATTTTACATCTTTCCCTATTTTATATTTTCAAGCAAACCCTTTATTTACTGCGTTGGGCAGCTAAAATGATGGCATTGTAAGCATTGACCATTTTTCCAGACTTACAAAGGTCAGAGAAAAGCATGCGTTTGGCTTCTTGTTCTTCATCAGGGCCTCCTACAATAACTTCCGATATGGTAGGGGTAAGGCCAGATTCCATAAGGATTTGTTTTACCTCACGAGCTTTTAGATTGGGGAAGTAAGCACGGATAAGGGCGGCTACACCAGCTACTTCAGGTGCTGCCATGGAGGTTCCATCCAAGAATTTGTATTTGTTTTCAGGGACAGTAGCATAGATCTGTACCCCAGGGGAGAACAAGTCTACATTGTTCTTGCCATAGTTAGAGAAAGAAGCCACCAAGTTCTCATTGTACTCATAGTTGAGTGCTCCGATGGTAATCATCGTATCGGTGAACTCCTTACCGTCGATATTGTCATCAGGGAAGGTAGGTTGCACATCTATATTTTTAGCATCATTACCAGCAGCATTGACAATTAGTACATCCTTTTCGGCTGCATACTTAAGGGCATCATATACCCACTGCTTATGCGGAGAGAACTCTTTACCGAAAGAAGTATTAATTACCTTAGCACCATTGTCGATGGCATAGCGCAGCGCAAGAGCGACATCCTTGTCATACTCATCCCCATCGGGTACGGTACGTACAGGCATGATACGTACATGATCGGCCACACCATCCATACCTATGTTATTATGACGTACAGCAGCGATGATACCAGCCACATGGGTACCGTGTAGGGCACCTTCTGCAGTGGGGCCTATGACATTGTTGTTCCCATAGAACTTGTCATTGATATCGTCAGGATTGTCCTTAAGGACTGCTCTTGGGTTGAACTCCTTGTTGAGACCGTATTTGACACGTTCTTCATAGTGCTTAACCCCTTCGGAGAGTTCCTCAATGGTTTCTTTGATATTTACGCCATTGCCTAGTAGATATTTCATACCGCGAACAGCTCCAGCGAGTTGGAGAGAAGAAGAAGTATCTATCAGGTCTAAGTCCTCTTCAGTATATTCCTTTTTACCCAATTGTTTTTGAATAAGTGCATCGCTTTGAGCAATTCTATCTCTTATTTGGGAGTAGGTTTCTATTTTCTCATTGGCTTCTTGGTATTCTTTGTTGTATTTTTTCTCGGCATGCTTATAGTCAGGATCGTTAGTATTACCTTTTTTAAGGATACGCACATACTCTAAGTTTTCTTGATTGATATCACCCAAGAAGTTCCAACCATGTACATCATCTATATAACCATTTTTGTCATCATCGATTCCGTTACCAGGGATTTCCTTAGGATTCGTCCAGATAATAGGCTTGAGGTCTTCGTGATTGATATCTACACCGGAATCTACCACTCCTACAATTACAGTTCGGGCTTTTCTTCCCTTTAGAGCTTCGTAAGCCTTTTCGAGGGATATACCAGGATAGCCTGTGGTGAGTAGGTCGCGGTGCGCCCATCCTTTGAGGGCTTCCTTAGATGGGTTTTCTGTTTTTTCTGTTTGAGAAGGAATGGTCTTTCCTTTGAGCGTTTCCAAAGGCAAAGAGGCGATTTTGGAAGTCCCTCCACAAGCGACCAATAGGCCGGCCAAGGCTCCCATGGAAATCGGTTTGATAATATTCATAAATTGCATTTTTTTAAAACGTCGCAAATGTACTATTTTTTTTTGAGACGAAGGCTGATTTCTTAATAAAAAATCAAATTATTTTCCAATCTGATGGGTATAATTCGTATATTAATCGTACCTTTGCGGCTATGGAACTAAAAGAAATAATCGATAAAACCCTTTCTTATCTTCAGCAGGAGAAAGTAATCCTATACCCAACCGATACGATATGGGGCTTGGGCTGTGATGCCTATTCTCCAAAGGGCATTGAGCGCATACAGCAGATTAAGCAAAGGCCACTTACCAAGAGCTTTATCCTCTTGGTAGCTTCTTATGAGATGTTGGCACAGTATGTGAAAGTACCAACGGAAGTAGTAGCCTTCTTGGGCGAGCAGCAGCGCCCTACTTCGGTCATCTATACGGAAGTATATGACCCGCATCTTCCGATGGCCGAGGATCATTCCATCGCCTTTCGAGTGGTGCAGGATGACTTTTGTAAGCAGCTGATAGAGGCTTTCGGGCGACCGCTTGTCTCCACCTCGGCCAATATAAGTGGGCAGCCAAGTCCTACCTCTTTTGCTCAAATAGATCCTAAGGTGCAGCAAGCAGTGGATTGGGTAGTGCCTTATCATCAAGAGAATCAGACTCCTACCTTAGCCTCTCAGCTGGTGATGTGGCAAGATGGCCAGCTGGTATATATAAGACGATGAGAAAATAAATTTGTACAAAAAGGTAATTTATTGAAAAAAAAGAATTATATTTGCACCACTTAAAACATTATTTTCCATGAAGAGAGACCAACAAATTTTTGATCTTATCCAACAAGAAAAAGAAAGACAGCTCAGAGGAATAGAACTGATCGCCTCAGAGAACTTCGTAAGCCCCGAGGTGATGGAGGCTGCCGGTTCCGTACTTACTAATAAGTATGCCGAAGGCTACCCAGGTAAGCGCTATTATGGAGGTTGCCAAATCGTAGATCAGGTAGAACAATTGGCTATAGATAGAGCCAAAGCCCTTTTCGGTGCTGAATATGTGAATGTACAACCCCATAGTGGTTCGCAGGCCAATGCTTCTGTATATGCGGCTACCCTTGCCCCTGGGGATAAAATATTAGGTTTTGACCTCTCTCATGGGGGACACCTTACCCATGGAGCTTCTGTAAACTTCTCTGGAAAGCTATACCAACCTATATTCTATGGTGTAGAGAAAGAAACAGGTCTTCTAAACTATGACAAGATAGCGGAAATAGCTCAAAAAGAAAAACCTAAAATGATTGTAGCAGGTTATTCTGCTTATTCAAGAAATATCGACTTCAAGCGTTTTAGAGAGATAGCCGACAGTGTAGGGGCTTTCCTTATGGCCGATATCGCGCACCCTGCGGGACTTATTGCTAAGGGATTGCTCAATGATCCTATTCCTCATTGCCATTTTGTAACTACCACCACACATAAGACCCTTCGTGGGCCAAGAGGGGGGATGATTATGATGGGGAAGGATTTCGAAAATCCTTTCGGTCTGAAGACTCCTAAGGGGGAAATTCGCTCCATGTCTTCCCTTATCGACCTTTCTGTATTCCCAGGAAACCAAGGAGGGCCTTTGGAACATGTGATAGCAGCCAAAGCCGTATCTTTTGGAGAAGCCCTCTCTGATGAGTTCTTGCACTATGCTATTCAGGTACAGAAGAATGCTAAGAAGTTAGCACAACTCTTAGTAGAAAAAGGCTACAACATTGTTTCAGGTGGTACCGATAATCACTTGATGCTTATTGACCTTAGAAACAAAAACATCAGCGGTAAGGAAGCCGAAACCGCTCTTGTGAAAGCCGATATTACAGCCAATAAAAATATGGTACCTTTCGATGACAAGAGTCCATTTGTAACCAGCGGTATCCGCTTGGGTACAGCGGCTGTTACCACACGAGGCCTTAAAGAAGCTGATATGGAAGTGGTAGCCGGCTATATAGATGAAGTTATTAATAATGCCAAAGACGAAAAACTCTTGGAAGCGGTTGCCCAAAAAGTAAACCAATTCATGAAAGAGCGACCACTCTTTAATTACTAATGACAAGAGATAAATGACAAGTGCTTTATAATCAAGCACTTGTCATTTTTCATTAGTTACTAATATAAGTCATTAGTTATTATAAAAAAAGTTTGTTTGTTTTAAAAAAAAGATGTATCTTTGCACTCGCAAAAATGAAATTTTGTTCGGGATGTAGCGCAGTTGGTAGCGTTCACGTATGGGGTGCGTGAGGTCGCTGGTTCGAGTCCAGTCATCCCGACTATTTTTTTAATCTACTTTATAAAAGAATGTTTCACAGATACATAAAAATAGCGTTAGCAGTGCTGATCTTCGGCTATGCTATTTATCAATTTACCTTGGGAAATATAGGTAATGGAATATTTCTCATACTACTTGCGGGCGTTCCTGTATTATTTTTCTTTAGAAATGAATTTTTGCTTTTAGCTTTCTTGAGGCTGCGTAAGCAGGATATGGCAGGGACAAAAAAATGGCTTGATCGTATCAAAAATCCTGAAACAGCTCTTATTCCTAGGCAAAGAGGCTATTACAATTACTTATATGGAATTATCTCTTCTCAGACCAATCTTACTCAGGCAGAGAAATACTTCAAGACAGCACTCAAATATGGATTGAATATGAGCTATGATGAGGCTATGGCCAGATTGAGTTTAGCAGGAATAGCCCTACAAAAAAGACGTAAACGAGAAGCCCAAGAGTACCTCACCCAAGCTAAAAAGTTAGATAAACAGAATATGCTCAAGGATCAAATCAGAATGATGCAAGAACAACTCAAAAGAATATAAAAAAAGCTGCCCACGGGCAGCTTTTTTGTTTACTCTTGAAAATACTTTGATTTGGTGAGTATAAAAAGGTTTTCATCCTCCACTCCTATAAGCTCATGCTCTACATTGGCAGGGATATTATAGGTGTCCAAGGCCTTTAGTAGTACTTCTTCTCCATTGATTAAAAAGCGTACTTCTCCTTTGACCATCACAAGGAAAGCAGGAACATCGGTAGTATGCTTTCTAAGGACAGCACCCTTGCCTAAAGCGACGGCTACTTGCTTGATACCGTCACCACTTTTGATTACTAAGGCATCATGCTTATCAGTGCGATAGGTAAGCCTATCCATGAGGTTTTCCTTTTGTAAGGTCTTGAGGAAAGCAACTCCTTTTCCATTGACAGCCTGAATGTTGTACTTTGCAAGGAGTTTCCTAGCCGCTTCAGAGCGTTTGCCACTCCTACAGAAGAGGATGATATTCTTCTTTCCTTGGAATTGAGCCAGTTCCTTCTCTATTTTTTCCAAAGGAATATTTACGGCATGTGCGGCACTTCCTTCGTCAAATTCTTTTTCAGAACGTACATCGACCAAGAAGGCATCCTTCTCATTGACAAGGGTGGAGAGGGATTTCTCTTGCGCTAAGGCGAGTCCAGAGAAGGAGAGCGCCATTAGCGAGAGGAGTTTATTTATTTTCATAGGATAAAAAAATTAAGATTATTTCGCTCTTAGTTTCTGCTCCCAATTCCAAGCCGAAAGCAATGCATCCTCAAGAGAATGCTTAGCCTTCCAGCCCAATACTTCATTGACCTTATGCGTATCGGCATAGGCAGCGATGACATCTCCGGCACGGCGGCCTACAATCTTATAAGGAAGGGACTGCCCTCTTACCTTTTCAAAGGCCTTAATAACTTCCAAAACGGAACTTCCCTTACCGGTACCTACATTGAACACTTCATAGTTGCCTTGTATCTTCCCTTCGAGGATGTACTCAAGGGCAGCCAAGTGTGCTTCGGCCAAATCTACCACATGGATATAGTCGCGGATGCAAGTTCCATCCGGGGTAGGGTAGTCGTCTCCATATACAGAGAGGGATTCTCTTAGGCCGATAGCCGTTTGGGTGATATAAGGAATCAGGTTTTGGGGTACTCCATTGGGCAACTCTCCAATAAGGGCAGAGGCATGGGCTCCAATAGGATTGAAGTAACGCAAGGAAATGGCTTTGATGCCAGGCACAACGGCACAGGTATCACGGATAATCTCCTCGTTGACTTGCTTGGTATTGCCATAAGGGCATTCGGCCTGCTTGAAAGGAGCATCTTCAGTTACGGGGAGCTTATCGGCCTGCCCATATACAGTGCAAGAAGAACTGAAGATAAAGGCAGTATTCTCTCTTTTCTGAAGCTCCTGAAGGATATAGATCAGGGAAGCAATGTTATTTTCGTAGTATAAAAGGGGTTTTTCCACGCTTTCTCCTACCGCCTTAGAGGCAGCAAAGTGGATCACCCCATCAATTTTAGGATAACGAGCAAAGAAATCTTGCACTTTATCCTTTTCTCTAAGGTCTAATTGCTCGAAAATAGGCGCTTTTCCGGTGATTTGAGCAATTCTATCCTTAACTTCGATAGACGCATTGGAGAGGTTGTCTATGATGATTACTTCATGACCCGCTTGTAGGAGTACAACGGCGGTGTGAGAGCCAATAAAGCCCAGTCCACCGGTTACTAAAATGGTTGCCATATTCTTGTTTGTTTAGTATTTAAACGTTCTTTTGTGAAATGATATGTACATCTCGCTGAGGGAAAGGAATTTCGATACCTTCCTTGTCGAAGGTTAATTTTATTTGTTCTAATAGATAGAAGTGTGTGTCCCAGTAGTGTTCTGTTTTAGACCATACCCTTAGGGTGAAGTTTACAGAATTATCCGCTAATTCATTTACATAAACCACCGGAGCAGGGTCATCAAGGGCAGTGGGGCAACTTTTGATTAGTGAATAGAGAATATCCTTCGCTTTTTTGAGATCCGAACCATAGCTGATCCCAACAATAATATTGTCACGACGGGTAGGGGTTTGAGAATAGTTGATTACATTGTCCGAAAACAAAGGGCCATTGGGGATAATCACCCGTTCGTTACCGAACTTGATAAGGGTGGTATAGAACATCCCGATGCGCTCTACCGTACCTATATGTCCTTTGGCCTCGATAGAATCGCCTATACGAAAGGGCTTGAGAATGAGGAGCATAATGCCACCAGCAAAGTTGGATAGTGATCCTTGTAAGGCCAAGCCAATCGCTACACCCGCCGCAGCTAAGGCTCCTAAGAAGGAAGAAACAGGCACCCCAACTTTTTGGATAACAGTTAGAAAGAGTATAATATAGAGTATCCAGCGCAGCAGATCATTGACGAAGTTCTGAATGGTCACATCCACCGAACGGGCTACCATAAGGCGTTTGACGAACTTTCGGATGAAGCGACTTACCCATACTCCGATGAATAAAACAATGATAGCCCCTATTAGGCTGGGGACAAAAGAGATAATTTTGTCGATAAACTTCTCTAAAATAGACTGAAAATCAGTCAAATGAAAATCTTTTTGTTCCATAAGGATAGAAAAATAAATTTGTTCGAACTGCCCCCAAGAATAAAAAATGGGGCGATTAAATAAGCTACAAAAATAAGGATTATATTTGTACATAACAAATATAATCCCTCTTTTTTACGTTAATGTAATATAAAAATCAAGATGGCTTATTCCATGGTTTTGAAAAAGTCTGTGAACTTATCGGAGATCGTCCTTATGATGTTCTTTTTTTCAGGCTTCTGCTCTTCCTCTTTTTCAGTTTCTTGAGGTTGTTCTACCACAGGAGGAACAGGTTCAGAAGCAACAGGCTCAATGATCTCGTGCACAGGTTCTTCTACTGTGGGTTCCTCAGGTATGGAAGGCACAGCTCCGGACTGAGGAAAATCCATATGTTGTCCTCCGTTGCGTTCCCTCTCTATCCCATCTATAAGTAAGCCGATAGCGGTGGCAAACTTAGGAGAGGAAAGGTCAGCAGGAGTGTTGCTGGCCAAGTGTTCGTTGGGGTGACCGATGCGGGTAGGTAGGCCGGTGAGGTATTCCACCAATTGGGGAAGGTCTTTCAGCTCACTACCTCCACCGGTGAGTACGATACCTGCGATAAGCTTCTTACGAGGTTGGTCATAGCCATAGTTCTTAATCTCATTGAAGACAGCCTCAATGATCTCCTCCATACGACAGCGAATGATACGCGCCAAATTGGTCACCTGAATCTCTTGTGGCTCACGTCCTTTGAACATTTGGATATTGATAACCTCATTTTCTTTGGTATATTCAGGCCATGCGGAGCCGAAGCGGATTTTGAGTTGTTCGGCCTGTTTGTCGAACACGCCACAGCCTTCCTTAATATCCTTATCAATAATATTTCCACCGAAAGGCACCACTGCGGTATAGCGGATATACCCTTCCTTGAAGATGGCCAAATCGGTAGTACCCCCTCCTATATCCACTAAGGCGACTCCGGCATCCTTCTCTTCCTCACTTAATACAGAGGCAGAGGAGGCTATCGGTTCCAAGGTAAGTCCTTTGAGCAGAAGACCGGCCTTGCTTATACAGCGCTGGATATTTCTGATAGGAGCTACTTGCCCGGTGATAATAAGGAAAGTACCCTCTAGGCGAGAGCCTACCATTCCGATAGGGTCATGTATATCTTCTTGATTGTCAACCTTATATTCTTGAGGAAGTATGTGAATTACCTCTTCGCCAGGGTAGCGATTCTTGCTACTGAGCACACATTGGCAGAGCGTTTCTAAGTCCTTTTCCTCAATAATTTCATCGAGATTCTCACGGGTAATATAGTCAGAGGCTTCATTACTCTTGATATGTTGTCCTGCAATACCTACATAGGCTTCTGAAATGATAACACCAGCCTTGGCCTGTGCCTGAGCTACAGCCTGCTCTATAGAATCAATAGTTTTGCCTATATTTCCTACTATACCACGGAAAATACCTTGACTTTTAGCCATACCATAGCCTAAAATCTCTAACTTACCATATTGGTTTTCGCAACCAATAATGGCAACAATCTTAGTGGTACCTATGTCAATCCCAGCAAAGTACTTTCTTTGGTTGATCTTATTCTCTGTTTTCATTCCTAAATAATATCTGATATGTTATTTTGTGCGTTTTTTTATTCCTTTATGAATATATTTAAATATTTATTCTTGAGTAGGAGCTGTAGGCTCTGGGGTTCTATGACAGACGACCTGATTATTGTATTGCAAATCGACCTTAGTGTATTTGTCCAAGAAATGATCTTTGGATGCTTTCTTGTAAAAAGCTTTCAAGTTGTTGAATTTCAGTGAAATATCCTCTGAATTGCCTATACAAACCAAAAAATCGGCACCTCGGAGTCTTGCATAGAAATTCTTTTTATTATTGATAACTTCTACTATGTTTTCTTTTAGAAATGGATCCGTATAAATATGTTTTAGAATCAGATAGGCATCTTCCCACAACGCCTCATTCAGCCCTCGGACAATAGGTACACGCGCAGAGGTGGCCTTGGAAAGGGGCATATGCACTCCTTGTATATCCATATAGTAGAACTGATTGTGGTCAATGATCCTTGCTATGGGTTCTCGTTGCTTGATAATAACCTTCAGTACTCCATCAATAGTGAGATAAATATCCGCATTCTCGACCATGGGATCTGCATCTAATTTTTTCTCCAACAAATTCATCTTCAACTCCTTAAGAGCGTATTCTTCGGCATTTTTTACAGAAAACAATAGGGTCTCAATAGCATCGTTGGTAATATACTGTATACTATCCAGGGGAGCCTGGCGGGTGATGATGAGTTTCTGTACTTTACGATTATTATTTCGATGATTAGCAAAGGATAAAAAAAGTATTGGCAAGAGAACAATACAGCTGATTTTGAGGATAATAAATAATGGTTTATTTTTATTATTCATCAATGAAATAATATATAATCTGTAGGGCAAAGATAGTAATAAATGCACGCAAATGGTGATTGAAAAAGCGATTTTTATTAACAAATAAGCGCTGATTTTTTTTTAGAAAAAATTCACTATTGAGGTATTTATATTTTTTTTATCTTTGCGACGACTTATTTTTAATCAAGATGAAGTTTCCTCAACCTTATACTTTAGAGCAAATAGCCACCCTTATTAACTGTCCTTTTGTAGGAGATAAGGACTTTCCTGTACTGGGAATGAATGAAATTCATGTGGTAGAAGCGGGCGATATTGTCTTTGTAGACCACCCCAAATACTATGATAAGGCCTTACAGTCCAAAGCTACTATAGTGCTGATTAACAAAGAAGTAGACTGCCCTGAAGGCAAAGCACTTCTCATTTCTGATGATCCTTTTAGGGATTTCAATAAGCTCACTCAGTTCTTCAAACCTTTTGAAAGGGCGACAGCCTTAATAGCTCCTACGGCTAAAATAGGAGTGCATACCATCATACAACCTGGAGCTTTTGTAGGAAATCATGTGGAGATAGGAGCCCATTGTCTTATCCATGCCAATGTAACAATATACGATGGTTGCAAGATAGGGGATCATGTGACCATACATGCAGGCACCACCCTTGGAGCCGATGCTTTTTATTATAAAAAACGTCCTGAAGGCTTCGACAAACTCCTTTCCGGAGGACGTGTAGTGATAGAAGACCATGTGGACTTAGGGGCGCTCTGTACCATAGACCGCGGAGTCACCGGCGATACGACCATAGGGCGTGGCACTAAGATAGACAACCATGTACACATAGGCCACGATACGGTAGTAGGGCAGGAGTGCCTGATTGCCTCCCAAGTGGGAATCGCTGGCTGTGTGGTGATCCAGGATAGGGTAACCCTATGGGGGCAAGTGGGCATCACCAGTGGAGTGACCATAGGCGAAAAGGCCGTAATTCTTGCCCAAAGTGGAGTAACTAAGTCCCTCGAAGGCAACCAAACTTATTTTGGTTCCCCAGCCGAAGAAGCTCGCAAGAAATATAAGGAATTGGCTTCTGTAAGAGGGCTTACTGAAAAGCATTAGTACCCAATTTGTAATAGAGGATATGAAAAAGGTACTCATTATCACCTACTATTGGCCACCGGCAGGAGGGCCGGGGGTACAGCGCTGGGTCAAGTTTGTCAAATACCTACGCGATTTTGGGGTAGAACCGATTATATATACCCCCCAGAATCCCACTTATCCTATGCTTGACCCTCATATGGTAGCTGAAGTACCTGAAGACTTAACCGTACTGAAGACTAAAATTTTTGAACCCTATGCCTTGGCCTCCCTCTTCTCCAAAGAGAAGACCCAAAAGATAAGTGCCGGTATTATTCCTACTAAAAAACCTTCCTTATTAGACAAGTTCCTACTTTGGATACGCGGCAACCTCTTTTTACCCGATGCGAGGGTGCTATGGGTACGCCCTTCTGTCAAGTATTTGTCAAAGTATCTTTCCGAAAATCAGATAGATACCATTATTACTACCGCTCCTCCCCATAGCCTACATTTGATTGGCCTACACCTGAAGGAGCAGTTTCCTGCCCTACGCTGGATCGCTGATTTCAGAGATCCCTGGACGACTATTGGCTATCACTCTCAGCTGAGACTCACTCAGCGTTCGGCTCGCAAGCACTTGGCCTTAGAGCGTGCTGTCCTCCAAGCTGCCGATACCCTGATTGTCACCAGCCCCAGCACTCAAAAGGAGTTCCAAACCAAAACTTCTCGACCTATAGTGTTGATTACCAATGGTTATGATGATGACCTCCCAGCGGAAACACCTTCGCTTTCCCCTTATTTTCTGCTTTCTCATATAGGCTCGCTGCTCTCCGAACGCAATCCTGAACCTCTTTGGCAGGTCTTGAGCGAGATGACTCAGGAGCAGGCCGACTTCAGGCGAGACCTACGCCTCTGCTTGGCAGGAAAGGTAAGTGACGAGGTACTCAACAGCCTCCAAAAGTGGCAGCTTACCGAATTTTTAGATTTAAAGGGTTACATCTCCCACGCTGAGGCACTTGCCCTACAACGGCAGTCCCAATTGTTGCTCCTCTTGGAAATCAACCATCCCAAGACGGAAGGCATTATCCCAGGTAAGCTCTTTGAATACATGGCCTCTCAGCGACCCATCCTTGCCTTAGGCTACCAAAATTGGGATGTGAAGGACATTATCACTCAAACCCACACGGGCCTTACTTTTTCCCTGACCGATACCCAAGGCATTAAGCAAGCCCTTACCCATTACTATACCTTTTACAAGGCGCAACAGCTCCAGACCCAACCTGTTTCCCTCGAAGCTTATCATAGGAAAACACTCACCCAAAGACTTAGTGAAGTGATCTTGGAGAAATAAAATTAGTATTTTCTACTGTAATTTTTTCTATAATCCTTATTGTATTTACTGTGAGAAGACGCTGTTTTCTGATGTTGAGAAGCCTCAGTACCCGAATCAGATGTATTGTCGTAGGAAGGATCCCTTTCAGTGTGCTTATCTTTAGGAGATACCCCGTAGTGATTAAGCTCTTTTGTACCCTCCTTCAAGAGCATAATGAGATAGTAAAAAGGAATCCACTGGAACCAGCCACTATTACCCAAGTCATGACAACGCTTAGCCCCTTGTGCCAAAACCAACCCTATGATAGGGATATATAGAAAGGCTAAAAAGGCCGTATTTCCTTTCGTTTGGAGGATACTTACAAGGATAAGGATACTTAAGAAGACACATACCATCAGGCTTAGGCCGTATGCTTTCCTACCTATACGTCCAGAGAAAGAAAAAAAGCTGCGAAACCAAAGTAGGGAATTCTCTAATTTAGTCCTCATAACCACATAGTTTTCTTCCTATCTCTTTAGCCTCTCTTAGAGTTAATTTTTCCAGTTCGGTAGTGCACTGCTTTAGCCCCCTACAATGAGGATTGTAATGGTAGGCACGACTATAGGTATATAGGCGTGTAAAGGAGTTAAATTTCCAATGGCTGTTAATCAATCTCAATCTCTTCCAATACATCTATCATTTCTTCGGACTCGGTACCAGAGACGGAGGTTTCCTCTGTGTCAAGGTTTAGCCAGCGGGTTTCATTGTTCAGCCGGTAGGTGAAGGAGCTATGGGAAAGACTGTCGAATAGCTCCTTACAGATCTTGACCTTAGATCCGTGATTGTTCATAGGGAGTTCTATCTCTCTTCTTTGGTCTTTCCCTTTTCCTATGATTAGGAAGTTAAGAGGGGTGTTTCCCTTGAACTTATGGGAGAGATCTTTAAAAAAAATTAGGTTTTCGGAGTTTATTTGGGGAAGTTCTACAGCCATTTGTAGCTTATCGATATTCTCTTGTAGGGCATCTTCTAAGAAGCCGATATGGTTAAAGATAATTTTGGGGCCAAAGGTACGTCCATCTGGGGTGGTATAGCCACCCTTGATATGGGCTTTGATGAATACAAACTGTTTTTCAGAGAGGAATGGACGGAATTTTAGGTATTCTTCTCCAAAAATACGAAATTCGGCCGTACCGCTATAGTCTTCTATGGTGAAAGATCCCCAGCCCTTACCATTTTTGCTGGTGAGGTGTTCCATCTTGACGATCATGCCTCCAAAACGTATATCTTGGTTCTCCATACCTTCGAAGTCTTTGGTGAATTCGGCTGCTTTTCGGTTGCACAAATAGTCCAATTGGTACTTGAACATATCTAAAGGGTGTCGGGAGATATAGATCCCGACGACATCCTTTTCCCGACGGAGTTCCTCTAAGGAGTTCCAGGGTTCGGCATCGGGCATTTTGGGCTCAGGGATTTGTACTTCGGGACTATCACCAAAGAGGCTTAGCTGTATGGAGTGGGTACTCTCCTGTGACTTAGCACCATAGCGAATGATCTTCTCTAAGAAGTTCATATTCTCTGAGGGGCTTTGATGGAAGAATTGGGCACGATGCACCCCTGGGAAGGAGTCAAATCCTCCCGCTAAGGCGAGACTCTCGAAGGCTTTCTTATTGGCAGACTTGAGGTCTATACGCTTGGCCATATCGAAAACGGACTTGTAAGGCCCTTTCTCTCGGGTCTTTACGATGGTATCCACTGCCGCCTTGCCCAGTCCCTTGATGGCTCCCATACCAAAGCGAATTGCTCCCTCTTTATTAACGGTAAACTTATACTCGGATTCGTTCACATCGGGGCTGAGTACCTTGATACCCATACGGTTACACTCAGATAGGAAGAAACTGATGGACTTGATGTCGTTCATATTGTTCGAGAGTACCGCAGCCATGTATTCGGCAGGGTAGTTGGCCTTGAGGTAGGCAGTTTGGTAGGCAACCCAGGCGTAGCAGGTGGAGTGTGATTTGTTAAAAGCATAGCTGGCAAAGGCCTCCCAGTCTTTCCAAATCTTCTCCAAGGTATCGGCAGGGTGTCCCTTTTTACCTCCTCCTTCGATAAACTTAGGTTTCATCTCGGCCAAGACATCTTTGAGTTTTTTTCCCATGGCTTTTCTCAGCTTATCGGCTTCACCCTTGGTGAATCCTGCCAATTTCTGGGAAAGGAGCATAACCTGCTCTTGGTATACGGTAATCCCATAGGTATCCTTGAGATATTCCTCCATATCGGGAAGATCGTAGGTAATGGGCTCTATGCCATGCTTGCGATGGATAAAGCTGGGGATATAGTCCATTGGCCCTGGTCGGTAAAGGGCATTCATGGCGATAAGGTCAGCAAAAACGGTAGGCTTGAGATTACGCATATGTTTTTGCATCCCAAGGGACTCGTATTGGAAGACTCCGATAGTCTCTCCTCGCTGGAAAAGGGCATAAGTAGGCTCGTCATCCAAGGGGATATGCTCGATATCCAATTCAAAACCATGTCGTTTTTGGATAAGTGCTACCGTATCCTTGAGGATGGTAAGGGTCTTCAGTCCTAAGAAGTCCATCTTCAACAGGCCAGCACTTTCCACCACAGAGTTGTCGAACTGGGTGATAAAGAGATCGGAGTCCTTGGCCAAGGCCACAGGAACAAAGTTGGTAATATCGTCGGGGGTGATGATAACCCCGCAGGCATGTACCCCTGTGTTGCGCACCGACCCCTCCAGAATACGGGCCTGCTGGACGGTCTTGGCCGAGAGGTCATTGCCTTGGGCTATCTCCTTAAGTTGCTGTACTTTAGGTAAGTCACTACCTACTTTTTCTTTCAGATCGTCATCGCTGAGGCTAAAAATCTTTTTAAGGGAAATATTAGGAATGAGTTTAGCAATTTGGTCGGCTTCCTTCAGAGGCAAGTCCAATACACGAGCTGTATCGCGTACGGAGGACTTAGCGGCCATAGTACCATAGGTGATGATCTGTGCCACTTGGTTTGCCCCATATTTCTCAATCACATAGTCCAAGACACGGCCACGGCCATCATCCTCGAAATCAATATCAATATCGGGCATGCTCACACGATCAGGGTTAAGGAAACGCTCAAAAAGCAAATCGTATTTGATAGGATCTATATTGGTAATTCCCAAGCAATAAGCCACAGCCGAGCCGGCAGCGGAACCACGTCCGGGGCCTACTGATACGTCCATATTGCGTGCGGCAGTAATGAAGTCCTCCACGATAAGAAAGTAGCCAGGGTAGCCGGTTTTCTCAATGATAGAAAGCTCAAAATCAAGACGTTCGCGTACCTCTTCGGTGAGCTCCTCATAGCGCTTTTCGGCTCCTAAATAAGTGAGGTGGCGGAGGTATTTGTTCTCTCCCTTTTTTCCAGTAGGATCATCTTCCACTTGGAACTCCTTGGGAATGTCGAACTTAGGCAAAAGGATATCGCGTGCCAACTCGTAGGGTTCTATTTTGTTTATAATCTCCTCAATAGAGAGAATGGCCTGGGGAATGTCCTGAAACAATTCCTTCATCTGTTGAGCAGACTTGAAGTAATATTGCTCATTGGGCAGTCCATAGCGGAAGCCGCGCCCATGGCCGATAGGGGTGGCTTGCTTTTCTCCGTCTTTTACACAGAGCAAAATATCATGTGCGTTGGCATCTTGAGGACTGATGTAGTAGGTATTGTTGGTTGCGACCAGTTTGACTCCGTGTTTTTGTGCCAATTGGATAAGTATCATATTGGCACGGTCTTCATCTTCTTGGCCATGCCTGTTGAGTTCTATATAAAGATCCTCTTTGAAGCGTTCCTTCCACCATAGGAGTGCCTCTTCAGCTTGTTTTTCACCTTGGTTGAGTACCTTAGAAGGGATTTCACCATATAGGTTTCCTGAAAGAACAATGATATTTTCCTTATACTGCTCGACTACTTTTTTATCAATACGAGGTACGTAGTAGAAGCCCTCTGTATAGGCAATAGAAGCCATTTTGATAAGGTTCTGATAGCCTTTCTTGTCCTTGGCGAGCATGACTACTTGATAGCCATTGTCCTTTTTGCTTCTGTCCAAGTGGTTTTCACAGATATAGAACTCACAACCTATAATAGGTTTGATAATGGGTAGGGGAGTGGGCAAGCCTTCTTCTTGGGCTTTGGCGTTTTTAGCTTTAGCATCTTTGTTATACTTAGACACCTCTTTGACAAATTGGAAAGCTCCCATCATATTACCATGGTCTGTTAGTGCCACAGCGGGCATTTGTCCCTTGGCAGTGGCCTGGATCAAATCAGTAATAGAGGCCGTGGATTGCAAGACTGAAAATTGGGTATGGTTGTGCAGATGAGCAAAAGGAGCTGTCTCGAGTAAGGCAAGGTTTTCTGCCAATTGGGTATCGGTAAGGGCTGCTGTTTGTTCTTTGCTTTTGAGCTTTTCAGAGGCGGCCTTCAGGTTGATATGCTGTAATCCCCAAAGAGCTACGGGAGCGGTATATTTCTCTTGGATAAGTGCCATAGCCTCAGCAGAGAGCTGCGCTGAGGAGAAGCCTTCCCCTCGGCGAATGAGCTCAAAGAAGCAGCGAGCGGTAGCCTCTACGTCGGCCGTAGCATTGTGGGCTTCGGCAAAGGGTACGCCAAAGAGGAAGAGGTGGAGCTCGGTTAGGCTGGGGTATTTGAACTTACCTCCCTTGCCGCCTTCTATACGGCAAAGCTCGGCGGTGATTTCGGTACAAGTGTCCAAGACGGGTAGTTCTCCCAGGCGGGTAGCTACTCCATAGCGGTAGTACTCCGCCCCCATGATGTTGATATCAAAGCCGATATTCTGCCCTACTATATATTGGGTTTTGCTTAGTGCTTTTTCAAATTCTTCGAATACTTTTTGGATACTAACCCCTTGGCTTATAGCTAGTTCAGTAGAAATACCATGGATACGCTCCGCATCGTAGGGGATGGTAAAATCATCCGGAGTGATTAGGAAGTCCTTATGCTCTACTAAAGTACCTTGGGCATCGTGTAGTTGCCAAGCGATTTGTACCGCTCGCGGCCAGTTGGCACTGTCGGAAAGGGGCGCATTATAGTTGCGGGGAAGTCCAGTTGTTTCAGTATCAAAGATTAAATACATAGGAAAAG
Source organism: Capnocytophaga sp. oral taxon 863 str. F0517 (assembly GCF_000466425.1). GTDB lineage: Bacteria > Bacteroidota > Bacteroidia > Flavobacteriales > Flavobacteriaceae > Capnocytophaga. The sequence continues at coordinate 73,566 of NZ_KE992117.1, read as the reverse complement.
GGAATAAGATTCAAAAACAAAAGTAGTTTATTTTTTTTGAATCATAGCGTTTGTAATGGCTAATAAATTGTTAAACATACAAGGCAAAAAGACCCGCCTTCTCAGGCGAGTCTTTTTCAAATATTTATGAAATACAGATTACATCATTCCTGGCATACCACCACCCATAGGAGGCATAGCGGCAGGGGTATCTTCTTTGATATCCACTAAAGCACATTCGGTAGTGAGGATCATACCCGCTACAGAAGCAGCATTTTCCAAAGCTACACGAGTTACTTTCTTAGGGTCGATGATACCAGCACGGAACATATCTACATATTGCTCAGTTTTAGCATTGTATCCTGTGGAGTTTCTTCCGTCCAATACCTTGGCGATAACTACAGACCCTTCTCCACCAGCATTTTCTACGATGGTACGCAAAGGAGCTTCTACAGCCTTGAAGACGATTTGGATACCAGTGGCTTCATCTGCATTGACAGGTTTGATCTTAGCCAATACATTTCGAGCGCGCAATAGGGCAACACCTCCACCAGCTACGATACCTTCTTCTACAGCGGCACGAGTAGCATGAAGGGCGTCATCTACACGGTCTTTCTTTTCTTTCATTTCCACTTCAGAAGGAGCTCCTACATAGAGGACAGCCACTCCACCTGCCAATTTGGCCAAGCGTTCTTGGAGTTTTTCTTTGTCATAGTCGGAGGTAGTAACTTCGATTTGGGCTTTGATTTGTCCTACACGAGCTTGGATATCTTCGCTCTTACCAGCTCCATTTACGATAGTGGTATTGTCCTTGTCAATAGCTACACGTTCGGCACGACCAAGCATGTCAATAGTAGCATTTTCAAGGGTAAATCCTCTTTCTTCAGCGATGACAGTACCACCGGTAAGGATAGCGATGTCCTCAAGCATGGCTTTGCGACGATCTCCAAAACCAGGAGCTTTTACCGCAGCAATACGGAGGGCACCACGCAACTTGTTTACAACTAAGGTAGCCAAAGCCTCTCCGTCGATATCTTCGGCAATGATAAGGAGTGATTTACCAGATTGTGCCACAGGCTCCAATATAGGAAGCAGATCCTTCATGGTAGAGATCTTCTTATCGTATAGAAGGATAAAAGGATTATCCAACTCGGCAGTCATTTTCTCAGAGTTGGTTACAAAGTAAGGAGAAAGGTAACCGCGGTCGAACTGCATACCTTCTACGATGTCTACGTAAGTATCAGTACCTTTGGCTTCTTCTACAGTGATAACACCTTCTTTGCCTACTTTGGAGAAGGCATCAGCGATGAGTTCCCCTACAGTCTCGTCATTGTTGGCAGAGATAGCGGCTACTTGGCGGATTTTATCAATAGAATCACCTACCTTTTGGCTTTGTTTGGCCAATTCATTTACGATAGACTTCACAGCTTTGTCAATACCGCGTTTCAAATCCATAGGGTTAGCACCTGCTGCTACGTTTTTAAGGCCTTCGCGTACGATAGCTTGGGCTAATACAGTGGCGGTAGTGGTACCATCACCCGCGAGGTCATTGGTTTTGGAAGCTACTTCCTTAACCATTTGAGCACCCATATTTTCGTGTGCATCAGCAAGTTCTACTTCTTTGGCTACTGTAACCCCGTCTTTGGTAACGGTAGGAGCTCCGAAGGATTTGCTAATAATCACATTGCGACCCTTAGGGCCAAGGGTTACTTTTACAGCATTAGCAAGGGCATCAACTCCTCTTTTGAGGCCGTCACGTGCATCAATATCAAATTTTATATCTTTTGCCATTTTTTTATTTTTTAAATTATTAAGTTTAATTATTTAAGCGATTTGAACAATTCTACACTTTTCACATAAGGGATAGGTTGTTATAAAATCCTTGATTTGTTCTTTGGCTTCTGCAAAATTTCCTTTTATATAGAAATATAAAGCTGTATCTTTACTACCTTCATGATATGAGGTTAGTACCAAAATATCTTTTAAAATTTCACAGACAGTGTCAAAAACTACATTGATATCAGAAGTCTCATATACTTCTTTAGGTAAATCAGTACCATTTACATAAAGTCCTAAACCTTCTAAAGAGCCTATCTCTTGGGAGAAATTCTCATTATATAGCTTAGAGCCTTTTGGAATACCAATATCTTCCAACTTTTGTAGTAATTTCTCCACTGCATTAGCAGTATCATTAAGAGAGATTTCTATATCGCAGTACTCTATTTCTCCCTCTTTGGACATGAGAGTACCACCACCAGAGGTTTCTCCTAGATCTTCTTTGGAGAGAAACTCATCTATGATGTCCTCTAGATCATGTCTGTCAAAAGGTTGCAACTTTGCATTTAGTTGTAAAGTGTAGAACATAATTTGTTATATTTAGATTATCCCAAGATACCTAACAAATCGTTCTCTCTCATGATAAGGTAAGTCTTACCTTCCAATTTTAGTTCTGTACCTGCATATTTCCCATAAAGAACAGTATCACCTACTTTTACAGTAATAGGATTTTCTTTGGTACCTGCTCCTACAGCTACGATTTTTCCTTTTTGAGGTTTTTCTTGAGCAGTATCAGGAATGATAATACCAGAAGCGGTAGTAGTTTCAGCCGGTGCTGGTTCTACAAGCACTCTATCAGCTAACGGTTTTAATTTTACACTCATATTCATTTATTTTTGTAAATCTGTAATTCTCTAAGCATAAAGTGTGCCAATTGGCAAAATATGTCAAATTGTCAGTATTGGACTATTTGTTCCAATGTTTATAAGGGTGTTGGCTCAAAGCACTGTTGTAGTAGCGGACATCAGAGGTAACTTCCGCTCCCAACCAGGTGGGTTTTTCAAAGTCCTGTGTCACATCGGTAAGTTCTATTTCAGCGACGATAAGTCCTTCATTTTCACCGTGGAAGACATCTACTTCGTAGAGCGACTCACCCACCCATACCTCATAGCGAGTTTTCTCAATAGGGGAGGGTTCGCATAGGGGCAATAGGGCATGTACATCAGCAGGGGTTATTTCTTTCTCCCATTCGAATCGGCTGACACCATTCTCTTCACTCTTTCCCTTGACAGTGAGGTAACCTTTTTCTCCTTTAAGGCGTACACGTACGGTTCTTAAAGGGTCTGTATTCAGAAAAGCTTGTACAATAGGGGTACTTCTGTGTGATTGTGCTATAAAATCGGTATTTTTGACTAAGAATTTGCGTTCAATTTCTTTAAAAGCCATGGTTTTTTAATTTTTTGTAAAGATATAACTGACAAAAAGACACTATTTAATTGTCAATGGTTAATTATTAATTGTCAAAAAGGGACTAATAACTAGAAACTAACAACTAATAATACTTCCCTTTTCAGGATCGTTGGTAATAGTCAGGGAGATGGGGATACGTTCCTTGAGTTCTTCTACATGGGAGATGATACCCACGATGCGGTTGTCCTTGAGCAGGTTGGCCATGGTTTCGAATACAATATTTACAGATTCCGTATCTTGGGTACCAAAACCTTCATCAATAAAGAAGAAATTCTTATCAGCACTTGCTTCACTCTGTACACTTTCTGCCAAGGCTAAGGCCAGACTTAGTGATACCTGAAAGGCTTGTCCTCCGGAAAGGGTCTTTACACTTCTGCTTTTTCCTTCATTGAGGTAATCTATAATTTCAAATTCGTTATTCTCTCCTACTTGCAAACATAATTGTCCTCTTGTCATTCTTTGAAACCGTTCGTTGGCATGCTGGCAGAGCTGTTGTAGGTAAATGGAAGAGATATATTCTACGAAACCTTTCCCCTTGAATAGGTTTTCCAAGAGTTTTATATTCTCATTGCGCTTTCTAAGATAGGCTACGGATTTCATCAGCTCCTTTTTGGCTATCAAAGCCTGACTGATACGCTCTAATTCGCTCGAAATTCTAATACAATTTTCATGATTAGCCTTTACTTCCTGCTCTTTAAGGATGTATTGTGTTTCTATCTCGGCGAAGGCTTTAGGATCAAAGGATACATTGGCAAATTTAGCTTCCAATTCCTTGATTTGTTCACAGAGTACTTTGTAGCGAATCCTGAAATCTTGTATTTTTACTCTATTTTCTTCTATAGATAAGGGAGCACCTAATATTTTTGTTACTTCCTCAAGAGTTATCTTTTCTTGAATCAAAGCATTTGTTAGCGTTTTTTCAATAGTTTGGTATTCTGTTTCCCATTTTTCAAGTAATTCACAAGTATTTTTCAGTTGAGTCTCGTATTGTGATTGTAGAGGAACCAAGCGGTTACGCTCCTGGGTAAGGTCAGTATAGGTTTGCTCGATATATTTATTAGTCTTTGCTATAAATTGATATTCTTTTTCAATGAGAGCGAAATCCTTATTTTCATAATCAGAAAAGCTATATTTCTTTAAACTTTCTTTTCGACTAGCTATATTTCCTTCAAGGGTAGCGATTTCTTTATAGATGTTTTCTAATCCCTTCTTATATTTTTCTATTTTTATCTGAAGTTCTTCTATCTCCTTAGTGATTTTTTTTCGTAAGGATTCCTTAGCTTCTATCTGTTGTGCTAAGGTAGTAGCAAATTGGCGTTTCTCATCAAAGACAGTACGATCCTCTTTGGGAAATTCACTCCAAATGAATTTCTCATGATGTGCCAAGCGTTCTTTTTCTATTTGCTGAGCTGTTTCCTTTTCTGATTGTAATTGGTTTTCAAAAAATTGTTTCTTATCTACTGTTTTTTCAATTTGAAAGAGACTTTGTTGTAATTGCTCTTGTTTTGTATCAAGCGCCTTTATTGCTTTTTGAGTAGTGGTGAGTTCAGTGCTGACATCTTCAAAATGGGTGATACTCGGATGCTCAGTGGAACCACAGAGAGGGCAAGGACTTCCCTCGTGGAGTTCTTTCGTATAGTGGGATAATTGTCGCTGTAGCTCAAGTTGGTTGAGCTTTTGTTGGAGTGTGTCTTTTTCTTTTTCGATAGTTTCCTTTTCAATAGTTATTTTTTCTTTGTAATCGGGAACAAATCCATCTTTGAAGATCGCGAAATAACTAAGCTCTTTTACAATCTCTTGTAATTGTGCTGTGGTATCTTTAATTTTTTGCTGTTGTTTATTTTGGTTTTCAGAAATGGAATAGTTCTTCTCATACCAATTACCAACTTCCAAGAGTAATTGACTATCTATACGTTGCTTTTTGAGACTTTCGATTTCACTTTCGATAGTGTTATTATAGTCTTTTTTATCTTTTAGATTCTTTTCTTCTTCTGCTATTTTCTTAGTACCTTCTATAGTTCTACTTTTTTCTTTGGTTAATCTTTCTTGTAAAGGGAATATTACTAATAGCTGTTGTAGATCTTCTTCCATCTGCTTTATATCAGGAAGTTTTTCATAAGATTCTTGTAACGCGTCTATATTATCAGAGATATGAGTTAGCTTATTCTGTACCTGATTGAGTGCTTCAACTTCTGTAACTCTTTTATTTGTATAGAATTGTAATTCCTTTGTTAGGCGTGTTCTGTTATCTAACAAATTCTTAAATAGCTTTTCTATCTTTTCATACCTATTTACCTTTTCCTCTAATTCATCAAAAGAATACTTTTGAGAATGGAGTAGAGAAAACTCTTTTCTCTTACGTTCTAAAAGTTCAAAGTCTGATTTCAAGCTCTTGAGATGTTCGTAATGTGTCTTTAGTTGATCAAGTATTACTTCTAAAGATTTTTGTTTGTCTGTCTCTTCCTTGAGTTTGTCCTTTTGTATTTGTATGGCCTCCTCATGGATTTCTTCATACCCTTTGAGTTCGCCCTCTTTGAAACTAAGTTTTTCGCTATTTTCCTTTTTAAGTTTGGAGATGTTATCGGAAAGGTCAAACTTTCGTAAGTTGAAGATTTCCTTCATCATCTCATTACGATCCTTAGCACCGAGTTCTAAAAACTCTTTGAATTGCCCCTGTGGGATGATAATGGTACGCTTGAAGTTATGATAGCTCAGCCCGATAAGCTCCTGGGGATTGGCCTGCTCCAAAGGAATCCATTGGGTATCTTTTTTCTCATAGAATTGTACGGTAGGTGTTCTTACATCCTCAAATTTTTTGGAGTTTCGCTTGAATTCCCTTACGACTCGCAGCTGTCTATTTTCGAAGTTTAGAAACTCAAATTCGATATAGATACGGTTGGACTTGAGGTTCATCATGTTATACCCTCTTTTATCAGCCTTATTCAGGCGTTCAGTCTCTCCATAGAGGGCAAAGGTAATAGCTTCTAAGATAGATGATTTACCAGAGCCTACCGATCCGAAGATGCCAAATAAGCCAGCATTGGTAAGGTGAGAAAAATCAATATGTTGTCGCTGTTGATAGGAATAAATTCCTTCGATAGTAAGGTATAGTGGTAGCATTATTCTATATTTATAGCTTCGTGGAACAAATCTAAAATTTCCTTATTGGGGGCTATGCCTCCATTTCTGTATTTGAAATAGCTTTCAAATAGGGGAGTGATATTCTCAAAGTTGATATCTTGCAGGGATAACTCTGCGGTAAGAGTATGTTCGGTGGAGAATAGCAGCTTAGGAATAAGGAAAACAATCCCTTGGTGGGTATTATACAGAAGTTTTCTATCTTCTGCCCGAAGGTATTCCTTAAGTTCGAGGGTTAGTTCTACCCAAACATGGGGATTTTCCTCAAGCCAGGCAGTGGCCTCTTCTATGGAGGTAAAGTGTTTTCTTACTAAAGGCTTTCCCTGAGTAAGAGGGATTTTGCGAAGGCTTACAGCCTTGTTGGGTTCTGCTTCTATGATGGCTACATACTTTTGTTGTCCAGCCTCACTGAAGCTATAGCATAGGGGAGAAGAGGCGTATACAATCGGTTTTTCTTCACTACCGATGTTCTTGAAGCCATGTAGGTGCCCTAAGGCGGTATATTGTATTTGTGAGGGGACAATATCTGTATAGATCATATCTGCATTACCGATTCGGATAGGACGCTCTCCATCGGGTTCTTCTAAGGGGGCTCCCTGTTTGGGATTCATGAAGAGATGGGTCATAAGGATATTGACTCCCTTTGGATCACAATAAGTGTTGGCTAAGTGTTGCCACCTATCCGATAGGAATTGGTTGATAGAAAGCTGTTTGTCTCCTTCGAGCTCCTGTTTTAGGCGTGGTTCATTGGCATAGGCCGTATGGATAATTCTAAGAGGATAAGGGTATTGGGCGAACGAGAGTTCTATAAAGCCTTCAGAGGAATGAGAGATACTAAAATTTTCAGTTTCGATGGGAGTTACTTGGGCGAAGGGTTGTCCTATGAGAAAGATACCACATTCGCGAGCCAAGGGGTCGGGGGCATCGATGAGCTTAGGAGCATCGTGATTGCCGGAGATGGCTATCACGGGTCGTTTCCCTTGGAGGGAAAGTCGCTTTAGAGTCTTATAGAATAGCTCTATAGCATCGGTATTAGGGGTAAAATTGTCAAAAAGGTCTCCAGCAATAACAACGACATCTATCTTTTGAGTATCGGCTATTTGGACAATTTCTTCCATTACAGCACGTTGCTCTTCTATACGGGAGAAGCGATCTAATTTTTTTCCTAAGTGCCAGTCGGCAGTGTGGAGGATTTTCATGGTCAGTGAAATAGGGTTTTACAGAGTAGTGGTTATAAAAAAATCCGTAAAATGGATATTTCACGGATTTCTTATAAAATAATATAAACTATAAAAACTACAATTTTATTTGGGATTAATCACCTAACACAGCAGGTTTTCCTTCTTTGGTTATGTAATTAATTTTCAAAGCATTGATTTCTCTCAATTGTTCTTTCAAGTCACCAATAATTCCCATTTTGGTATGTTTATCAATCTTTAAGGAGGTAATAAATACTTCCTTATATCTTTCTTGTAGTCCTTCTTTGTACTTAAGGATAGGGGTTCCTACCTGATCTACATCTACAAAAACATCATTAATCTGAAGTTTTGCATTTTTTCCAAATTTATCTTGGTATCTTTGCAGAGGTTCACCAGCATATACATATATAACTGGGTCTTTTTTGTCTAATTTTTGTACTTGATTGGCCGATGGAATATCATTGGCTACTTTTATTTCCCCATCCTTCGTTTGGGTCACAGTCATAAAAAAGAACAAAAGCATGAAGATAATATCAGGCAGAGATGCAGTTGAGATAGGAGGTACCTCGTCACTTTTTTTCTTGTTGAACTTTGCCATAATTTAATTTATTTATCTTTTTTTACACTTGCTTCAACCAACTTTTTAGGAAATAGTTCTTGCAATTTCTCTATTTTTGGTTTTAGTTCACTTTTTCTTTTTTCAGAAGTTTTAGCAGCGTTGAACTCTGCATCCATTTCCAAATAAGTAACTTCACTAGGGTACAATCTTTGGCGCTCTCTCTCTCGTAACTCATTATAAGCAGCGACTAACTCATTTTGCACGGCTATATAAGTTTCGTAATTGGTTTCTCGATCGTTTTGTAAAGAGATAACCGCTTTATTAGGATTGTCTGATGAAGTGGGGTCATGTTTTCCTTGGCAATAGCTACAAGCATCTTCTGCTTTTCCTCCTCCATTGTCCAAAAACTTAACAGCTTCTTTTCTTAAGTCCTTTATATCCAATATTTGGTCTTCTACCAAAAGTTGATTATTCTTATTGACTAATACCACGAACAAGTTACGTTGGTTGATAGGAGGTTCTTGCTGTTCTTGTTTGGGAACTTTAGGAGGCAATTTTGCAGCTATTCCCGCATTAGAGGTGATGTCGGTCGTTACAAGGAAGAATATAAGCAAAAGAAACGCTATATCTGCCATGGATCCGGCATTTACTTCGGGTACTGAACGTCTTGCCATTTTTTAAGTTCTTTTGATAACTGAGAAAATTACAGAAACTAATGAAATTAGTATGAGCAGATAAGTAGCCATGATACCAGCGCTTATCCATTGGAATTGACTATCTGAACCAAACAATGCGTAGGAGAGGGGATAGGATACAATAAGAATACCTAAGAAAGCTCCAGCATAGACCAGTGTCTTTTTAATTGATTTGGGTGAAGATAGTATATTCTTTGTAGCGGATGAAATAACTACCACTAATCCAATTAGCAATAGTAGATAAGCCACAAAAAACATTCCTGTCATCGGGAAATTATTGATACTATTCTTGGTCTCATCAGAACTGACCATAAGCCAACCACAGAGAGCAAGCCCCAATACGCCGAAAATGAGCGCTATGATTCTTGTTATTTTGTGCATGAATATAGATTTTAGGGGTTAGTAATTATTTTTTGTAAGCTACCAATAGGTCAACAAGTGAAATAGAGGCATCCTCCATATCATTGACAATACTATCTACTTTAGCTACGATATAGTTATAGAATACTTGAAGAATCATCGCAACGATAAGCCCAAATACAGTAGTAAGCAACGCTACTTGGATATCACCAGCAATCAGTGAAGCGTCTAGACCTCCTGCTAAGCTAATCTTTTCAAACGCCTGAATCATACCAATTACGGTTCCCATGAATCCTAACATAGGAGCAATAGAGATAAATAGAGAGATCCAAGAGACATTCTTCTCCAAAAGTCCCATCTGTACACCTCCGTAAGATACTACAGATTTCTCTACGATATCAATACCTTCATCTGCACGATCAAGTCCTTGGTAGAAAATAGAAGCCACAGGCCCCGCTGTATTTCTACATACCTCTTTGGCCGCTTCTGTACCTCCATTTTTAAGGGCATCTTCTACATTCTCTAATAGTTTTTTTGTATTAGTAGTGGACATAGTTAGGTAGATAATACGTTCAATAGCTACCGCAAGACCAATGATAAGGCATAAAAGAATAGGAGCCATATAAGCTGGCCCTCCTTTGATAAAATATTCTTTAAAACTTTCATTTACACTTTTCTCTGTTGCTTCTTGAGCTAAAGCAGTACTAACATTTATAAAAAGCAATGCAAATAACGCTAATTTTGAATACATTTTTTTCATTTTTTTTCAATTTTTATTAAGTGGATATTAAAAAGCAGAGAGGAAGGGATTCGAACCCTCGATACGCTTTTGGCGTATACACACTTTCCAGGCGTGCTCCTTCGACCACTCGGACACCTCTCTAAATAAGTATCACCTTACAAGCCGCTAAATTACGATAAAAAAATGATACAGCAATCTTTATTAGTAAAAAATTATGATATATCTCCTTGTATTTCTTTTTCGTATTTGATTTTCAGTGTTTTACTATCAAGATTTTTTCCTAGCAAATACATTAGTTTAGTAATAGCTGCCTCACTGGTGAGGTCTTTTCCATTGATGACACCTATATTTTCAAAGTGAGATCCTGCCTCATATTTGTTAGGAAGCACAAATCCACGCATACATTGGGTAATATTGACTACAGCTACCCCTCTTTGGATGGCCTTTTCTATAGAGTGTAAGAACCAATCAGCTGTAGGGGCATTTCCAGATCCAAAACTTTCCATTACCACCCCCCTGAGTGAAGGAATGCTAAAAATTCCTTCTAATATAGATTGGGTGATATTAGGAAAAATCTTTAAAAAAACCACATTAGGATCAAATTCAGTAAAGAGCTGTAGCTTTTCTTGTGTTTCTCTTGGGTATAGATATTCGTGATGTATCTTTAGATGTACGCCACTTTCGGCTAATATATGATAGTTGGGCGAGTCAAATGCTTGGAAATTTTCGGCATCAATCTTGGTAGTCCTGTTACCACGATAGAGCTTATATTCAAAATACAAACATACTTCTTCAATAACAGGTTTATCATTTTCCTTTAGGCTAGCTAGGCGGATAGAGGTGATGAGGTTCTCTCTTGCATCGGTACGAAGGTCTCCTATTGGTAGCTGGGAACCTGTGAATATGACTGGCTTGCTTAGGTTTTCCAACATGAAGCTTAGGGCGGAGGCCGAATAGCTCATGGTATCACTTCCATGCAGTACCACGAATCCATCATAGGAATCGTAGTTTTCCTCAATACTTTGTGCAATTCTCCTCCAGTGGGCTATATTCATATCGGAGGAATCAATAGGAGGGTCGAAAGAGACGTGACTTATATCACTGTCCAGCTGAGAGAGTTCAGGTAACCGTTCTTTGATCTTCTCAAATCGAAAAGGACGTAATACTCCTGTTTCATAATCCTTTATCATTCCGATGGTTCCTCCTGTATAGATAAGGAGAATTTTTGTTCTACTAGTCATAATTTTAATTTATTAATGACAGGGTTGGCATACATTTCTAAGAATTTTTTGCGTGAAATGTTTCCTTCCGAAGTACTTCTATTCTCTAATCGTCTCTCAAATTGTCTTAGTTCTTTCTCGGTATATTTGTCGGAAAATCTTTGAATATCATTAAGTATATCATAAGCAATATAGTTACTTGCAAATAGCTTATATTGAGAATGGATTTTGGTGTCCATCAATTCCACTAATGCTTGAATTTGCCGATTGACATGTTCTTCTTGTGCGGCAATTTGGTCTAATTCCTCATCTAAGGAGCGTCCTACCGATATATGTACACAGCCTTTCTGTCCTACTAAGCCTTGTACAATATTATGATAGTCTTCATTTTCTTTCTTGATATATTCTACTCCATGATGTTGAGCCAAAAGAGCGGGTATTTTTAGGATATCAGTAGGGTCAAACTCATAGGAAATAGCCATCGGGACTATATGCAATTGCTTAAAATATTCCATCAGCGGAACCTCTTTAGGGCAATTCATTGAGAGCATTTTGAAAACACCCTGCTGCGTACGGTCATCACCATCTTTAGTGCGTCCTTCTCGCTGTGCGATCCATACAGAACGATTTTTCTCAATCACACAGCGTGCAATGAATTTCGATACCAATTGGGATTTTTGTAAAGTCTCTCTTGGTGAAAGCCCTCTGTGGATGATAAAATTGCGATTGAGCTTGGCAAAGGCTAATAAAAATGGAGTATTTACCAAATTACTTCCTATGGCGGAGGCTGTCATTTTAAAACCTTTTTCATGTAAGGCTACATTGAGAAAGGATGTATCTAAAATAATATCTCGATGATTGGAAATAAACAAATAAGACTGAGAAGGGTTGAGGTACTCAAAGCCCTCGTCAGAGAGTTGTGTCACACTTTTATTAATAGCACTCTTAATAATGGGATACATAATCCTTGACTGAAAATCTCTTATTTTCTTACACGAGAGAAGTAGCTTCATCTGCTCGGCCTCATCAAGTTTTGGAAAACCAAATTGTAGAAGCTGACCAATAGTGGGGTTATCTTTGATATAGCCTAATATCTCGGAAACCTCACTGTCGTGAAAGGGGCGTATTTGAGAAAAATCTGTCAAAATATTAAGGGTTGAATTAACCGTGCAAAGTTACACAAAAATTATCAAAAAAAGAAGGATTAAGCTTTGAAAATTTCAAGAGCATTTTGGGTTGTCTTTGTAATAATTTCATTTTCAGATACTTTGTATAATTCAGCAAGTTTTTTTATGATATAAGTAAGATAACTACTTTCATTGCGTTTGCCTCGGAAGGGAACAGGAGCTAAGTAAGGGGAGTCTGTTTCTAACACTATGTTTTCCAAAGCAATAGAGGAAAGAAAAGTGTCTATTTTTCCATTCTTGAAGGTGACCACACCTCCGATGCCTAATTTTAATCCATATGAGATAGCTCTTTGGGCTTGTGCTTGATTTCCTGAAAAGCAATGAAATATACCGAATAATTGTTCATCTTTTTCACTTTCCAATACTTCAAAGACCTCATCGAAGGCTTCTCTACAATGGATAACAATAGGAAGGTGATAGGCTTTTGCTAAGCGAATTTGCTGGCTAAAGGCTTCTCTCTGCGCCTCTAAGAAGGTACGGTCCCAATAAAGGTCAATCCCAATTTCTCCAATAGCATAGAAGGTATTGGGATGTGTTTGCATAAGAGCGATTACATGAGCGAGTTCTCTCTCCCAATCGGCTTTCACACTACAGGGGTGCAAACCATTCATGAGAAACACCTCTTTGGGATAGGCTTTTTGTAGGCGAAACATCCGCTCGGTATAGGTAGAGTCAATGGCAGGAAGGAGGAATTTACCAACCCCGACTTCCTTTGCTCTCTGTATAACTTCCTTATAATCTGTATCAAACTCCTCCACATATAAGTGGGTATGGGTGTCTATAATCATGAGTAAAAACTGTTTTTAGCTCTTGCAAAGATAGGTGTTTTATAGGTATGAAAACGTTAAATTTATTACAATCTAATTAAAAGGGATGGTTATATGGAAAAAAAATTGTAAATTCGCAGTACCAATATAAAGAGATATTAACATGAAAGAAGAAAAAAGTCTGCCCACTTTAGGGGAGTTTATCATCGAGAAACAGCGTGATTTCAAATACTCAACCGGAGAATTATCACGACTTATTAGTTGTTTGCAAATTGCTTCAAAAATGGTCAATAGGGCTATTAACAAAGCTGGAATTGCCAATGTATTGGGTGCCGCAGGGAACCAAAATGTACAGGGAGAGGAACAACAGAAATTAGATGTTATTGCCAATGAAACCTTCATCAAGTCCCTCTCTCAAAGAGAGGTTGTCTGTGGAATAGCTTCAGAGGAAAATGATACTTTTATTGAAATTAAGAACGGAGAAAATTCAGAACTAAGCAAATATGTAGTACTGATAGACCCACTTGATGGTTCTTCTAATATTGATGTAAATGTTTCTGTAGGTACTATTTTCTCCATTTACAGACGAATAACTCCAGAAGGAACTCCCGTACAAATAGAAGATTTTTTACAGAAGGGGGTTAATCAAGTTGCTGCAGGATATATTGTATATGGTTCCTCTACAATGCTAGTATATACTACAGGTAAAGGAGTCAATGGCTTTACTTTGGATCCTTCCTTGGGCAGCTATTATCTTTCTCATCCGGATATGAAATTCCCAGAAAAAGGGAAAATATATTCTATCAACGAAGGGAATTATATAAAATTCCCTCAGGGAGTGAAGGATTATATAAAGTATTGTCAGGAGGAAAAAGACGATCGTCCTTATACTTCTCGTTATATAGGTTCTTTGGTATCGGATTTCCATAGGAATATGATCAAAGGAGGTATCTATATGTATCCTTCTACTTCCCAATCTCCTAATGGAAAATTACGCTTGCTCTATGAGTGCAATCCTATGGCATTCCTTACTGAACAGGCAGGTGGAAAAGCATCGAATGGTTTCCAACGTATATTGGAAATAGAACCTACGGAGCTACACCAGCGTACTCCCTTCTTCTGTGGAAGCAGTTCCATGGTCGATACTATAGAGGAGTTCATGCGCATGGCAAAATAATTAACGCACAATAGAAACACATTTGCTTGAGGGGGAGGCTATAAGCCTTCCCCTTTTTGTTTGCTCTCTTTGCCAGCGAGAATCAGTACAAATTCTCCTTTGGGTTGTTGCTTTTGAAAATGAGCTAAAAGCTCAGCTAAGCTCCCTCGAAGGGTCTCCTCGTGTATTTTGCTAAGCTCTCGGCTGATACTTACCCTTCTGTCTGCTCCAAAAAAAGATATAAAATCCTCCAAGGTCTTTACTATTTTATGAGGAGAGACATAGAAAATCATGGTTTTGGTTTCTTCTACTAGGTTTTGCAGTCGTGTCTGTCGTCCCTTTTTATCGGGAAGGAATCCCTCGAATACAAAGCGATCGTTAGGCAGCCCACTATTGACCAAGGCAGGAACAAAGGCCGTCGCTCCAGGGAGGGTCTCCACAGCTATGTCAGCCGCAACACAAGCCCTTACCAAAAGGAAACCAGGATCTGCAATAGCAGGAGTACCCGCATCACTGATAAGCGCCAGTTGCTTGCCTTCTTTGAGCTTTAGGATAAGGCCTTCTATACTTTGGTGTTCATTGAACTTATGATGTGCTAGCATAGGGGTGCTTATACTAAAGTGCTGAAGAAGTTTGTGGCTGGTACGAGTGTCCTCAGCCAAAATAAGATCTACCTCCTTAAGTACTTGTAAGGCTCTTAAGGTGATATCCTGCAGATTGCCAATAGGGGTAGGCACTAAGTATAACTTTCCCATTATCCAAAATGTTTAGTGATAATATGAAAAAAACGTTCCTCGTAGGCTTCTTTTCCTTGCCAATTATTATAGGAGGGCTTTATCTTTTGGAAGATAAATTCCCAACACTCGTCAGGGGAGTGAAGATTATTGATCATAGCAATAGCTTTGTTATAGGCTTGGGTATCTCCATCGAAAAGATGGGTTACAAAGGCAATACGATCATTGAGACCTATTTGTAATTCTTTGGAGCTTATGCGATCATTTAAGGTCTTGGAAGCCTCAGTGTGAATTTTTGTATGAGAATTTTTCTCCTCGAAGACAACCTCATTCTCTGGAGCATGAGATCGGATATTCTCCCAATCATTTTGCCTTGTAGGAGAGGGTTCTTGGTAGGAGGGGGCAGGTTCTTGGTGTATAGAAGTGGGTGTTTTTCTAAGTAATTCGGGGTGGTTTTTTTCTAAAAAATGGAATAATAAGGCCTTCTCATACAGCTTTCTTAACTCATTTACCAAAAGAGTCGAGTTGTCCAAAAAGGTGGGATTGGTGAGGAGCTTTTGGGCAATTTGCACCATATCCATCTGAATCTCTTCTTTCATAAAATAATAGTTTTTCTTGTGTGATGTTCAAATATTTTTTGTATCTTTGTTCCTAATTATGGGTAATAGTTCGTCCTCTTATAAGAGGAAGATACCCAAAGGTTTACCCCAATCATAGCTATAAGTGTAGGGTTATAGGTTCAATAATAGCTCGCAAAGATACGAATTTTGATACAAAATATAGCCTTGAAGATAAAAGAAAGTAGCTAAGCATTGATTTTCTCTAAAATAAATGAGGGGCATTTGATAGGCTTAAAAGTACTTTTATCTACAAAAACAAGTGTGGTATGAGCCTTAGAGAGCAATTCTTGTTTCTCATTGAATAGCTCATACTCAAAAATTATTTTTGAAGTAGGAGGCTCCTTTAGGGTAAGGACAATAGAGAGGACTTCATCGTACAAAGCGGGTTTCTTATAATCAATGTGTAGAGAAACAACTGGAAGCATGACTCCCATATCTTCCAATTCTTTGTAAGAAATACCTAAGCTACGAAGCCATTCTACCCTGGCTATTTCCAAATATTGTGGGTATATACCATAATATATAACTCCCATTTGGTCAGTCTCTCCATAGCGAGTACGCACCTGATAAGTGAATGTATGATTCATGTTTTTATTATTTAATTATTTGATAATTAATGAGATGATAATATTTACAGGAAAAGAGCAAAAAAATTTTTTTTATTCAAAAAAAAGTTGCATTTTTGCCCAATGAATTGATACCCTATTTTTGAAACGCAAATATATAAAATTTCTGATAACTAATGAATACCGATGTACGGAATATTTGGGAAAATTGTTTGTCCTTCATAAAGGATAATGTAACCAAGCAAGCATTTGATGTTTGGTTCAAGCCCATACAACCTGTAGAGCTGACCGCTGATAATACCTTGGTGATTATGGTGCCTAGCATGTTCTTCATGGAATGGCTGGAAGACCATTACATCAATCTGATATGGAGTGCCTTGACTAAGGAGTTGGGTACACGCCCTAAGCTCATCTATAATATTAAGATGGAGAACAATCCTAATAAGACTGAGCAGGCAACAGAACAACTACCAAGTTCCAATCGTAAGGCTACCCATACGGATGCATTGGGATACAAACAAAAACCTCAACAAACCTATAACCCATATATCGCACCAGGATTGATAGAACTGGAGGAAGTAAAGGTCGATTCACAACTAAACCCTAACAAAAACTTTGATACCTTCATTGAGGGTGAAAGCAATCGCTTGGCGCGTTCGGCTGGTAAGGCTATCACCGAAAGGCCAGGGGGAACTTCCTTCAACCCGCTATTTATATTCGGTGGGGTAGGACTCGGGAAAACGCACTTAGCCCATGCCATCGGCAATGAAATACAGGAAAAATATCCTAAAAAGAAAATTTTATATATTGAAGCTGAAGATTTTACAAAGCAATATGCCGTAGCTGCAAAAAATAATAACCGTACAGATTTTATTCATTTCTACCAACAAATAGATGTCCTTATTATAGATAACGTACAATTCTTTGCTTCCAAGCAAGGAACTCAGGATGTTTTCTTTCAGATTTTTAATCATTTGCACCAAAATGGGAAGCAGCTCATCCTTACCTCTGATAAGGCGCCTGTGGATATACAGGATGTAGAACAACGATTGCTCTCCCGATTCAAGTGGGGACTCTCTGCCGAGTTGCAGGCTCCTGATTATCAAATGAGAAAAAATATCCTCAAGGCGATTCTCTATCGTGATGGACTTGAAATGACTGACGATATTATAGACTATATTGCCCAAAACGTAAAAACCAATATCCGTGAATTGGAAGGGGTGAATACTTCTTTGGTAGCCGAAGCACTCTTTAATAAAAAGGAAATTACCCTTGATTTGGCTAAAAAAGCAGTCGATAAGATCGTAAAAAATATCAAAAAAGAGGTTACTATAGAATATATTCAAGAAATAGTTTCTGAATATTTCCAACTTTCTCTAGAGGAACTACAATCTAAGACTAGAAAGCGACATGTGGTACAGGCACGTCAATTAGCTATGTTCTTTGCTAAGAAATATACCAAACTTTCTTTGGCAAGTATCGGAAAACTAATAGGGAAAAGGGATCATGCGACTGTACTGCATGCTTGTAAAACGGTGGATAATCTTAATGAGACAGATAAGCAGTTCCGCAAATTCCTTACAGACCTTACTACCAAAATAAATAACCGATAATAGGTAAATAAGCCTAAATAAAAAAGCTATCCTATAGGGGGATAGCTTTTTTACTTTATAAATAAATACAACAAATTTCTATTTTGCGGGAGGATAAACCCAAGTGCTTAGTCCTTTGCTTTTTATCTCAGGCATATAGCTTTCTGCTTGGGAACGAGAGCTGAATCCTTTGTAAGCAACTAGGTAATATCCTTTCTCGTTTTGACCTACGACTCCAGCACTACTATAACCACTATTTTTAAGCTGTTTTACTCGATTGCGAGCATTAGCTTCGGAGCTAAAGGCTCCTGCAATAAGGAAGAAACTTCCAGAAGCCTTCGCACTGGAGCTGCTTCCACTAGAAGTATTAGTGGAGGTAGCGGTACTGGCTGTACTTTGTTTTGCAGCTTCTTTAGCTGCTTTTTCGGCTTCCTTAGCAGCAAGGGCTGCTTGCTTTTCTGCTTCTTTGGCTGCCTGGGCTGCTTCTTTTTCTGCTCGTTTTTGCTCTTCCTTTCGCTTTTTCACCAAGGCAGGATCCTTGGTAACTTCTATAGTGGTGGCACTTAGTTGAATATCTGGTACATAAGTGGCTTTGGCTACTTCTTCATTGACAAGTTCTTCTACCTTGGCAGGATCGGTCTGGACTTCTACCACTGTAGGATTTTGCTCCACTGTCAGAAAAGAATAGATAGCGTAACCAAGGGCAGAAAGCCCTACAATACCTACCGCTGCAAATTTTATAGCATTGGACATCTTAGGCTTAGGTTTTCCTGCAGCGGCCTCCTCAGGAGTGACACTGGGATTTTCTACTAAGCCTGGTTTGTTATTTTGATTGTTATTCGAAGTATTGGCAAGTTCTATCCCTGTTTCATTCTTATTGATTTCCTTGGCAGCTACATTGGACATGCCAAAAGAGTCTGTAAGATAGTTTTCTTTAGACAAGGAGGTGAAAATGATATTGTTATCCGTTCCTTTGGTGAACTTCCCTATATTCTCAAGTCTTACTTCTTTTCCGGTACCCAAATCCTGTTTCCAGCGAACTACAGTGGATTTGATATAGCTTTGTGCCTCTTCATATGAGGAACGTTCTACCTCGGAGATATGTTTGGCCAGTAGACCATCATTATAAGTAAGTCGAGCATTGAAAGTCAATTCTTTTTGTGGAGGAGAGAAGGTCTTGTCAGCAGCCAATTCGGCAGCTTTCCTGTTGGAAACAAAAGCTCCAAACTCAGGAATGATAACACATTGGTGCTTAAATAACAAATCCTCTATATAGGCATCTAAATTCTTCATATGTCAAAGTTATAAATCATAGATTTTTTCGGTACAAAATTACACATTTTTCATTATACGAAAAAGAAAAAATGGATGTTTGTTAATAAAAAAATATTTTTCGCCCATTTTTAGCGTTAGTTAATATTTATTTAAGGGCTTAAGCGTTCTATTTTCCAGTCATAATCTTCTTGTAGGGTGTAGCGGATCCGATCATGAAGTCGGTTGGGACGTCCCTGCCAAAACTCAATAGAGTACGGACGTACCAAAAAACCACCCCAATTTTCAGGACGCTCCAAGGGCTTTCCTTCCATTTCTTTTTCCAAAGAAGAGAGCTTTTCTTCTAGATATTCTCTGGAAGGGATCACTTGGCTTTGATCGGAGACTATAGCTCCTAATTGGCTGCCGCGTGGTCGTGACTGGAAATATCCATCGGAGAGATTGGCTAAAAGTTTCTCTGCCGTTCCTTTGATAATGATTTGCCGCTCTAAGGCTGGCCAAAAGAAAGACAAGCAAATCTTAGGATGTGCCAGGATAGCTTTTCCTTTCTCACTGTCATAATTGGTGTAGAAGATGAATCCCTCATCGGTGAATTTTTTCAGAAGCACCACCCGTGTCTTAGGGAAACCATCCAGCCCAATGGTGGCTACCGACATTGCATTGGCTTCTTCTACAGTGTCGGATTGTTGAGCTTGTAAGAACCATTGTTGGAATTGTTCCATAGGATTCTCCCTGAGGTCTTTCTCTAAGAGAGCACCTAAGGAATATACAAGTCTCCAATCACTTAGATCTTTTTCCATAGCGGATTATTTTTTTAGAGTTGTAGGGTGTTTAAGTCCATTGAAGTTGATAAGTTCCCCAACTAAGGAACCTACCCGAAGGCTGGCCTTTATCTTTACAGGAATCTTGTTGCGGTCATCACTAATCCATAAGGTAAGGCTTTCTTGTTCCTTGAAAACACGTCCATCCTGTACTAAGGGTCTAAAAATAAGGGTGTTGATCTCTCCTAAAGGAGTAGTTATCTTTTCTTTTCCTAAGAATCTTAGTCGGAATTGGTATATCTCATCATCGTCGAAAATCATATCCATGCTTACTTCATCATTCTTTTTAAGTGTTTCCATCTTAGGATTGTTACGCAGATAGTATAGGGTGGTGACCACATCTTTTACAGTAGGCTGTATAGAGATATTTTTCTCTTCGTTGTTCTCCAAATTCTTGATACGGAGTTTGTTGGTATTGAAATTGAAGAAAAAATTGAGTTTCTTAGTGTAGCCTCCTTCGTAGATATCTCGGTTAAAAAAATAAGGTTTGCCGGTGGTCTTATCAAAGTAGCTTTCGTAAGTATCATCCACCTTGAAGAATAATTTGGCCAAACCAGTAGTCTCTCCTTTTCCTAAGGCATGATATACAGTTTTACCTTCATATACCTTATTTTTTAATAGGAGAGAAGCATAGCTGGCATTAAAAATCCCATAACGCACACGGAACTTTAGATATTCACCTTCCTGAAAAGCACTATTATCCTGAGAAAAACAAGGATATAAGCTTAAGAAACTTAAAAAGAGTAAAATATTCTTCAACATATAAAATCTATTTAAAGTGCGGCAAAAATACTATATTTTTTTATATTATATCCGATAAAATAATATTTTCAGCACTATTTAATTTGTAAAGTACTTATTTACAATAGTTTAAAATCCTAAAATAATTTTACCTATCATAAAATAAATAAGAATACCCAAGATATCATTGCTGGTAGTGATAAAGGGGCCGGTGGCCACCGCTGGGTCTATTCCTCTTCTATGTAAGAAGATAGGGATAAAGGTACCTATCACAGCGGCATTGATAATCACTGTTACTAGGGCGATGCATACAGTGGCTGATTCTAAATAGGAGCTACCAAAGATAAAATGGCTCATCATCAGTACCAGGGTAGCCAACGCCAGTCCGTTGATAAGGCCTAAGAGAAATTCCTTAAGCAATCGTCCTAAGAGGGCGCCGTCTATACTATTGTTAGCCAAGCCTTGTACCACGATAGCCGAGGACTGCACCCCTACATTCCCCGCGGTGGATTGGATCAAAGGAATAAAAAGCATTAGGGTGGGGAAGGACTGAAGCCCTTCCTGAAAACCATTGATGATACTGGCTGCACTTATACCTCCTACCATTCCGATAAGTAACCAGGGCAAGCGTGCACGAGTGAGTTTCCAGATGGTATCGTCGGCTTCCACATCCTCGGTAATACCCGCCGCCATTTGGTAGTCATGTTCGGCTTCTTCTTTGATTACATCTACGATATCATCAATGGTAATACGTCCCACAAGGCGATGCATCTTATCTACTACGGGAATAGCTTCCAAGTTATATTTTTGCATTACGCGAGCCACTTCCTCTGGGGTATCGTGAACAAAGACAAAATCCACTTTTGGAATATAGATATCTCTGATATGGGCATTAACAGGAGCTGTGAGCAGATCTTTCAGGGAGAGTCGCCCTTTGAGCACCTCGTTGTCATCCACTACATAGATCGAGTGTACTCGTGTGACATGCTGGCCTTGCTCGCGTATCTCTTTTACACAAGTATCTACTCCCCAGTTTTCATTGACTTTGACCAACTCCTTGGCCATAAGACCTCCCGCTGTATCATCATCATAACGGAGCAAATCCACGATGTCCTGTGCGTGTTCTTTGTCTTCTATATGAGAGAGAATCTGCGTTTGTCGCTCTTCGGGTAGCTCTGCAATCAGGTAAGCGGCATCATCGGTATCCAGCTCCTGCAAGTCGCGAGCGATTTCCTCATTCGAGAGATTTTCCAAGATGTGTTCCAATACCTCTTCATCCACTTCGGTAAGGGTTTCGGAGGCTTTTTCACGGTTGAGAAGGCTAACCAAGTAAGCGGCTTCCTCCAGTTCTAGTTCGCTGGTAATTTCTGCAATATCGGCGAAGTGCAGGCTCTCAAGATAGTCCTTGAGTTCTTGTTTTTGATCGGAGGCAATTAGCTCTCGAATATGTTCGATTATCTCATCGGTGAGTTTGAATACTTGCATCTTTTTTTAGTGAATAGTGAATAGTACATAGTGAAGAACTTTTCACTCTTCACTTTTCGTTATTCATTTATTAGGGGCGCAAAGATACAACATTTGAAGAGGAAAGTCAAGAAAAATAAGAGGGAGAAGTAATAAAAAAACTGCTCGGAGAGGAGCAGTTTTTTAAGGGGTTATTTTTTCTTGGTAAAGGTATATTCTATTTCTCCTGCTAAATCAAGTTTAGCTATTTGATTAGCTGATATTCTTTTAAATGAAACAGGAGTTTTTATAGAACCTTCTACTTCTATTGAAAGGGTATAAATATCTCCCTTTATCTCTTGCTCCACTTTTGTAACAGCTTGTTTCATAGAACCACTTAGATAACAAAGTGTTGGACCTGCTGTAATACAATAATCTTTTTTTGTAAATGAATATCCTGTATTTCCTCCTATATCATTAATCCAAGTCCCAATAATCCAATCAGGAGGATTGTATCCGGCTACACTTCCGCCTCCTCCATTATCAGAGCTTCCACTATCACTTTTACTACAAGCAACAATGCCTACAAGGGCAATCAAAAATAAAAAAATTTTTTTCATATCAGTAATTTTAATTATTAGGGCAAAGGTAGTCTATTTTCGTAAAACAATTTTCTTTTTAAAAATAATTTAACTATAAAAATAAAGCTAAGTAAGAAAAGAGCAATTAGGTTTATAAATTTTCAAAGGTTCCAATAGTTTTGGCATAAAAATTGTAGCACTCACTAAACATAAATAAAATACATTATACGATGAAAAAAATTCTATTGGCCAGCGTGGCCTTAGTGTTGGCTTCTTGTGGTGGCAAGACAGCTTATGAGGGTACTTACGAGGGTACTTTCCCTTGTGCAGACTGTAGCGGTATCAATGTAAGTCTTTCCATTGGAAAAGATACTTATACCTCACAGGAAGTGATGAATGATCTCAAAGAAGAGGACAACGGAAAGGTGAGCTATGATGCCCAAAACAAGGTACTTACTCTTGTCAGCGAGAAAGAAAGCGGAAAGACACAACAATACCGAGTAAAAGAAGATGGTTCTATTGCTTTCTTGGAAGAGGGTAAGGAAGTTACAGGTGAACTTGCTTCCTACTATATCCTTAAAAAGAAATAGGCTCGTAGGTTATTCTGAAAAAATAAAGAGGCTGTCCCTTATTGGCAGCCTCTTTTTGATTATGGTAGAAAACAATTATTAAAGTTCGAGTGCGTTCTTTAAGTCATTGTTCATCAAGAGTTCTACTGGGTTTTCGAGCGCTTTTTTCACTTCTACAAGGAAGCCTACGGACTCACGACCGTCAATGAGACGATGGTCATAAGAAAGGGCAATATACATCACAGGGGCAACCACGATTTGACCATTGCGGACAATGGCACGATCCACTACGTTGTGCATACCCAAGATAGCAGACTGTGGTGGGTTGATGATAGGGGTAGAAAGCATACTTCCGAATACACCACCGTTGGTAATGGTGAAGGTACCACCTGTCATCTCATCTACTGTGATTTGTCCTTCACGGGCACGGATAGCAAGGCGTTTTACTTCAGCTTCTACACCACGGAAAGAAAGGTTTTCGGCATTGCGAATCACTGGTACCATAAGCCCTTTAGGCCCTGATACTGCAATGGAGATGTCACAATAGTCGTAAGTGATTTTTTCTTTGTCATCAATCATGGAATTGACATCGGGGAAGAGCTTGAGGGCGCGTACTACAGCGAGGGTAAAGAAAGACATAAAGCCTAAGCTTACATTGTGGCGTTCCTTGAAGGCATCCTTGTATTCATTGCGAATTTCGTAGATGGCAGACATATCCACTTCGTTGAAGGTGGTAAGCATAGCAGTTTCATTCTTAGCAGCAACCAATCGTTCCGCTACTTTGCGGCGTAGCATAGAGAGTTTAGCGCGTTTTTCTCCTCTTTTGCCTGAGGTGGGAGTTCCCATACTGTGGCGTGCAGGTTGTGCTTTGAGGGCATCTTCCTTAGTGATACGTCCTCCCTTACCTGTACCACTTACTTGGCTGGCTGGAATTTCTCTCTCGGCTAAGATTTTCTTAGCAGCAGGAGAGGGCTCGCCAGTGGCGTAACTTGTAGGGGCAGGGGCTTCTACTTTAGGAGCAGGAGCTGGGGTAGGAGCAGGAGCAGCTGCTTTAGGTGCGGCCGCTTCCGCAGGGGCTGCTGCATCGGTATCAATAAGACATACGACTTGCCCTACAGCCACCGAATCCCCTTCTTTAGCTTTGAGGGTAATAACTCCACTCACCTCAGCAGGAAGTTCTAGAGTGGCTTTATCAGAATCCACTTCTGCAATGGCTTGGTCTTTTTTTACATAATCGCCATCCTTTACAAGCCAAGTGGCGATTTCTACTTCGGTAATTGACTCCCCTGGAGAAGGGACTTTCATTTCTAAAACCATAAATTTTTTTATTTTAGTCCAAAATTAATGATCAATAATTGATGTCTAATGGTCAATCACAGATGACTAATCTGTAACCACTGTAATACATGCACAAAGATAAAAAAAAAAATAGAATAGCCAATAAAAAAGTATTTTTTTTACAAATGGCTTCTCTGAGGAATAGCTTCCACAAGTTTGGCAAAATTTTCAGGCAGAGGAGCTATAAGGCTAAGAGGTTCTTTTTTTACAGGATGCAATAGTTCAAGCACACGTGCATGTAGGCAGATACTTCCATCGGGATTGCTGCGCTTAGCGCCATATTTGAGATCTCCTTTGATAGGACAGCCTAAGGCAGCAAACTGTGCTCGTATTTGGTGATGGCGCCCCGTGAGCAAGGTGATTTCTACCAGTAAGTAATGATCAAGGCTTGCCAATGTCTTATACTTAAGGATTGCTTTTTGAGATTGAGGCCTTTCACTGGGGTAGGCATAGGACTTATTTTGAGTGGTATTGCGTACCAAAAAATGGGTAAGGGTAGCTTCTTGTGGGATCTCCTTTTTCTCTACCAAAGCCCAATATTGCTTGCTCACCTCCTGCTTAGTAGCGAAAGCAGCATTGAGGCGGGGGAGTGCTTTGGAGGTCTTGGCAAAGAGGACAAGACCAGTGGTAGGCCTATCCAATCGATGTACTACACCGAGATAGGCCTCTCCTGGTTTGTGATATTTTTCTACCAAATAGGCCTTGACAATTTCACTTAAGGGAATATCACCGGTCTTATCTCCTTGAACTATATCTCCCGCTCTCTTATTGACTGCTATCAAGTGGTTATCCTCATAGAGTACCTCTAGGTTTTGAGCGTTTGTCTTCATTTCTTAGTACTGTTCGCTCTCATTGGGGAAGGTTTGTGCCTTGACATCGATGATGTATTGGCTTACAGCACCACTCATCAGCTCGTGCAGATTGAGGTACTGGCGTACAAACTTGGGTTTGTAATCTACAAACATACCGAAAAAGTCTTGGGAGACCAGTACTTGCCCGTCTACCTCGTGTCCTGCACCGATTCCTATGGTAGGGATCAAAAGGCTTTGACTAACTTCTTTGGCCAAGGCGGAAGGAATTTTTTCTAAGACAATAGCCGAACAGCCCAATTCTTGCAGGTAGAGTGCATCTTCTTTAAGCTTTTGTGCTTCCGCTTCTCCTTTGGCACGAAGGCCATAGCCTCCGAATTTATTGATGGACTGTGGGGTAAGTCCTAAGTGACCTACCACAGGGATACCGGCCTCTAGAATACGACGAATGCCCTCACCAATTTCTCTACCTCCTTCGAGTTTTACGGCCTGTGCGCCACTCTCTTTCATCATACGGATAGCCGAATCCAAGGCACGTTGTGGGTCGGATTGGTAGGTGCCGAAGGGCAAATCTGCAACTACTAAGGCACGTGAGCAAGCACGTACCACAGCCGAAGCGTGGTATATCATCGCTTCCAAGGTCATAGGAAGGGTGGTCTCATACCCTGCCATCACATTGGCGGCGGAATCTCCTACTAAGATGATGTCAATACCTGCTCCATCAATGATTTTGGCCATGGTATAATCATAGGCTGTGAGCATGGTGATTTTTTCTCCTTTAGCTTTCATAGCCTGTAGCGTTTGTACCGTTACACGCTTGGTTTCTTTTTTTGAAATAGACATTATTTTTAATGATTAATTCTTCACTTTTTATTCTTTTGGGTCGCAAAGATACGATATTTTGGCAAGACAAACAAGATTTTTCCCCCTTCAGATAAGGTGGAATATTTATCATTAGGGAATAATATAAAAAAATAAAGACTATTCTTATTTTGAATAGTCTTTATTAATAGTAATTTTAAATATTTCACTATGAGCAAATGATTTTTTAAGCTACTAATGAATTTACATGTTTCATTAGGTTACTCTTAAGATTACCCGCTTTGTTTTTATGGATAATATTTCTTTTTGCTAATTTGTCAATCATAGAAACTACATTAGGCAATAGTTCTTTAGCTACATTTACGTCAGTAGTAGTACGTAATTTTTTGATAGCATTACGAGTAGTTTTATGTTGATAGCGATTTCTAAGGCGAGCTGCCTCATTTCTTCTAATTCTTTTGATTGCTGACTTATGGTTTGCCATATTCTTATCTCAATTAAAGTGGTATTGTATAAAATTACTAAAAAGATGTAGTCCGTAGGGGAATCGAACCCCTGTTACAAGGATGAAAACCTTGCGTCCTAACCCCTAGACGAACGGACCTGCAAATGAAAAATTTAAGTTTCGTAGTCCGTAGGGGAATCGAACCCCTGTTACAAGGATGAAAACCTTGCGTCCTAACCCCTAGACGAACGGACCTTAAATTTTCTTACACTATGTTTCTCATTTGCGAGTGCAAAGGTACAACTTTTTTTCGAACCTGCAATACTTTTGGTGAATTTTTTTTGTGTTTTTTCAAAATTATTTTTCTACAAACTGATAATCAATGCTTTATATGTAAAAAATTCTTTTCCATTAACTATTGAGCTTTAGAATTGGAAATAGATAAAGGGCTGTGGTCCCGCACTGGCAGTGGCATAGACTAACCAAAAGACAACGGCCAAGACCAAGGCTTTGCCTATCAAAGGGATTTTCCCGAAGAACAGTCTAAGGGCTTCATTCCAGCGATATGGGAAAAAGTGCCATACATAGCCTACAACCAATAGAATAATGATATTCTGATAACCTTCTATGATAACCCACCATTGGTGAGGGTCATAGCTTAGTTGGCCTATTTGTCCAATGAGGGTCATAGCCGTAGAAAAGTCCTTTGAGCGGAAGAATATCCAGCAAAAAGCCACGAAATGGAAGGTAACTACCACAGCGATAAAGGTTACTATTGCGCTTAGGAAGCTATTTTTTCTTTCCTTTTTCTCTGGGAATAGCTCTTTGAACGATTTGTGGAAGGATAAGGCTAACCCATGAAGTGCCCCCCATATGACAAAACGTAGGCTGGCACCATGCCAAAGCCCTCCCAAAAGCATAGTGGTGAGCTGGTTAAAGTGACTTCTTAGCGATTTGGCTTTATCTGGGGATAGTAGGATGGATACTTCGAAGAGAATAATCACACCAAAGGTGATAAGTAGCGGTGTAAGGCTTTCCTTTCCTTGCACAAAAGCCCAAGATAAGGTAGCTGCAAAAAATAGAGTAGGGAAGAAGTAGCCCCAAAAGCTTCCCTTTCGATTTCCTCCTAAGGGGATATACAGATAGTCCTTTAGCCATGTGGAGAGTGATATATGCCAACGATGCCAAAATTCGGTAATGTTTTTTGACTGATAAGGGGTACGAAAGTTTTCCGGTAGGGTAAAGCCCATAAGTAGTGCCAGCCCAATGGCGATATCCGAATATCCTGAAAAATCACAATAGATTTGTATGGAATACCCATATACGGCCAAAAGATTCTCAAAGGAGGTGTAGCTGTTGGGGGCATCGAATACCCTATCCACAAAATTGGTGGAGATATAGTCCGAGATGACTGCTTTTTTGAGTAGCCCTCCTATGATAAGGAATAAGGCCTGTGAGGTTTCTTCTCTCGTAAGGCTTACTTTTTGGTATATTTGTGGAATAAAATCTTTCGCCCGAACGATAGGCCCAGCGACTAACTGTGGAAAGAAGCTCACAAAAAAGGTAAAATCCAAAAAGGACTTTGCCGGAGTGATCTCTTTCCTATATATATCTATGGTATAACTCATCGTCTGAAAGGTGTAGAAGGAGATACCTATAGGAAGGATAATATCCAAAAGGGCAAAGTGACTTTGAAATAATTGATTGAAGCTGTCTATCAAAAAATTGGTGTATTTGTAATAGCCCAAAATTCCCAAATTAACGATACAGCTTAGCCCTAAAAATAGGTTCTGTAGGCGCTTACTACCCCAGTTCTCATGGATCTGTTGGGCTAAAAAATAATTGATAGCCGAGGAGATAAGCAATAGGATAAAGTAATTCCCTCCTGCTTTGTAATAAAAAAAGAGGGAAAAGAGTACCACATATACTGTACGGAAGTAGGTATGCTCCTTGGTAAGTATATATACAAGGTAAAAAACAAGAAAGAGTCCTAAGAATAGACTACTGTTAAATAAGAGTGGCGCTTCAGGATGATAAGCAAACCAGCTCTTGAGTTGTTCCAAAGAGCAGAGGTCAGAGACCCACTGCATCCAATCATTTATTTTCAAAGGTAAGATTATTTTTGCTGATTTTTATATAGTAAATAATTGCTCATAAGGGCATCAAAGAGTTTGCCTCCCTGTTCTACATAGCCCGTATGGGTATAGTGTACGCGATCATGTGCGATGAGTTTTTGGGAGATAAGCCTTTGCATTCCTTCACTACCGCCCAATACTTTATACAAATCAAAGACTCCATAGTTATTCTTTACAGAATGGTCAATAAGGACATGGGCATATTGCTCACAAAAAGGGTTGGGGAGCTTTTTCTTGAACAAAGAGGGAGGGGGAGAGGTCAGTAATATAGGACAATCTCCATAATGCTCCCGAATCTGAGTGATAAAACTCTCCACTTGCTTATCATAATTTTCTGCTGAGAGCTTTCCGAAGGCTTCATTGGTTCCTAAGGAAACGATAATAAGGTCGGGCTGTAAGGCTTGTATTTGGTCAAAAAAGAGGCTACACTTATTATAATCGGAGAAGCGCGCGCCATTCACCCCAATAGAGTGGTAGATGATTCCTTTTTGGTCATTTTCCAATACAATTCCATTGAGTGTAAAATTACTATTTTGGGTATTGGGGGTAAGGTAGATTTTGTCCAGATCATTGAGATTGTTGTAGGTATATCCTAAGGAGGAAGCGGTATCCCCTATTAAGGTCTCAAAGTGGTCTAATGCTACTGGGTGCGCCTCTGTAGCAGCGACTACACGCTCCTCAGTAGGTATTTTCAAAACAGATCCTATGCGGATAGTATTCCCCTTGAGGTGGTTGGCTTTTTGGATTTTGCCCTCCGTAGTCTTATACTTTTTGGATAAGGAATAGAGGGTCTCTCCTTTCTGTACTTTATGGGAAAGGGACTTGTAAGTTACTCGTTTGGCAGAGGGCACGGGCTTGAGTGAAACACCATTCTTACTGGTGGCCAAATCGAACAAATGTTGGTTATTAGGGGTGAGTATCCGCAAGGTGTTGAACGAATAATCCTTGTCTTTCAGGTTGAGTTCTA
The DNA here is from genome assembly GCF_000466425.1 of Capnocytophaga sp. oral taxon 863 str. F0517. GTDB lineage: Bacteria > Bacteroidota > Bacteroidia > Flavobacteriales > Flavobacteriaceae > Capnocytophaga. The sequence goes on along the minus strand of NZ_KE992117.1, from coordinate 43,863 downwards.
TCACAAAGTTTTTATTATTCGTCAGTAAGGAATAACCGCCAATCCCAATGGAGTTTATATTTTCTCGATTGGTGTTCTTTTGGCTATCCCAAGTGATGTTGGAGGAAAAGCGAACATAGCGTTCTCCATTGGTACCTATTAGGGAATAGGGGAAAACAAACCCCAAGCCACCATTACCAAACTGGGATTGAAATTGCTGGCGTAGTTCTCCAGTCATCGCATTCCCTTGTATATGGGAGTCTCCTATATGAACGATGTTTAGTTTCCTGTCCTTCAGTGTATCCAAGGCATTGAGCTTCTCAAAAAAGGGCGCTAAGGCCTTGGCATTGTACAGATATTCATAGGCTACAGGCTCCTCTGTGGTAGTATGTGAGGAGTCCTTAGTATCAACAGGAAAAGGGAAATGCCTCATCTTAGCATACAGAAACACCGAGGTGATCAAAGCCATAGAAATAGCGATCATTCTTAGTAAGGAAGTCTTTTTTTTCATAATTTAGTGTTGTTGGGTGTAGTCAGGGGAGACACAGCACAAAAATTGTGCAAAAATATAGCGGTTGCTATTTATTTAACAATAAATAACATTTTTATAATTACTTGTCACTCGTCATTTATCACTTGTCACTTGTCACTCGTCACTATTCTGTGGTATTTCTTAATGACTTCCTTATCAAAGAAGGGTTCTTCCTCTATACGGCCTAAGATAGGTACTTTGGAGTAAGAAGCGATCCAAGACTCGGTAGCAGGATTTTCAGTACCGCTGAAGACAATTCCATAGATGGAGAGGCCTCGGCGCTGTAGGGCTTCTACAGAAAGCATCGTGTGGTTGATACTACCTAAGTAGTGACGGGAGACCAAGATCACCCTATCGGTGGGTAAGATCAGATCCATCATGATATCACGATCATTTAGCGGAACAAAAAGCCCTCCGGCAGCCTCTATCACCAACGGACGATCGGTTTCGGGGCGTATGATCTTATCCTTTTCTATAGTAACCCCCTCCATCTGTGCTGAAAGGTGGGGACTGGCAGGATAGTCAAATTCGTAGCTGGACGGGAAAAAGCGAGTACGTGAGTTAGAGATCAAGGATTGTACCTTCATGGTGTCCGAAGCATGCTTATCGCCTGATTGGATAGGTTTCCAATAATCAGCCTCAAGGGCTTCCACTACGATAGCAGAGGTAATGGTTTTACCTACCTCAGTAGAGATACCGGTAATAAAATAAGTGGGTTCCATAGTTATATTTTGGAAGGATTCTTCTAAGGCACAAAATTACAAAAAATATCTTTTGGTTTTTTAATTTTTTTACTAACTTTCCACCTCACAAATAAACTATTTATCGGCAATTATTATCTAAAAACATTGTCACCCGGTCACAGTTTGTCCAGTACAGCTTCTAATTTTGCCTCAAGAAAATAACCATTAAAAGAAAAGAAAAATGAGTACAGAAGTTCAACAAAGCCATACTGGAGATTGGGTATGGGCTGCCTTATCGGTATCATTTGTATTGCTCTTATCCTAGTTTTAGGAACCCTTATTGTAAAGATGTATAGTAAATTATTTTTTGCCATATAAAAAATAATTTATACTTTTGCCCTAATAAAGACAACTATAACTATAAAGAATAGTTGGTCACTTGTCATTAACAAAATGCTCTCTCTCCAATTACAAACGCTTCCCGATAGTCCTGGAGTCTATCAATTCTTTGACAGCTCCGATACCATTATCTATGTAGGGAAAGCAAAAAATCTCAAAAAAAGGGTCTCTTCTTACTTCAATAAGGAGCATGATTCGCCTAAAACAAGGGTACTGGTTAGCAAGATTGTCCGTATCGAACATATAGTGGTAGCTACCGAGAATGATGCCTTGCTACTGGAAAACAACCTGATAAAGAAGTACCAACCGCGTTATAACATCCTACTGAAGGACGGAAAGAGCTATCCATGGATCTGTATCTCCAATGAGCGCTTTCCTCGGGTGTTCTTTACCCGAAAGGTACAAAAGGACGGAAGTACTTACTTTGGCCCTTATACCAATATCAAAGTGGTGCGTACCCTCTTGGATTTGATCAAGGATCTCTATCCCTTGCGCAATTGTAGGTTAGACCTCTCTCAAGAGAATATCGATAAGGGAAAGTATAAGGTATGTCTCGAATACCATATCAAAAACTGCAAAGGCCCCTGCGAGGGCTTACAGAGCGAAGCGGAATATAATCATAATATCCATCAGATCAAGGAGATACTCAAGGGGAATCTCAAGGAGGTCATCGCTTATTTCAAGAAGGAGATGAGCGAACATGCGGCTGCTTTGCGCTTCGAGGAGGCACAGGAGATCAAGCTCAAGTTGGAGAGTTTGGAGAACTATCAGTCCAAATCTACCATTGTAAGCACTAAAATCCACAATGTGGATGTATTTTCCATCGTTTCAGATGAGGAATATGCCTATATCAACTTCCTACAAGTGGCTCATGGGGCGATTGTACGAGGGCATACCTTGGAGGTGAAGAAAAAATTAGAGGAAACCGACCAGGAACTACTCGAATTGGGTATAGTAGAGCTTAGGGAGCGTTTCAGGTCCAATTCTAAGGAGCTAATCGTGCCTTTCCCACTCAGTATGGAATTCACCGAGCAGCTCACTGTCCCCAAAGCGGGGGAGAAGTTTCAGCTCTTACAGCTATCCGAGCGCAATGCACAGGCATATCGTCAGGAGAAATTCAAGCAGGTAAAAATCACCGATCCGGAGCGACATACCAACCGCTTACTTACCCAAATGCAGCGCGATCTTCGTCTGAGTGAGCCTCCAGCTCATATTGAGTGTTTTGACAACTCTAACATTCAGGGTACCAATCCCGTAGCGGCTTGTGTGGTCTTCAAAAATGCCAAGCCTAGCAAAAAGGATTACCGCCATTTTAATATCAAAACAGTAGAAGGTCCTAATGACTTTGCCTCTATGGAGGAGGTGGTCTATCGCCGCTACCGTCGCCTCTTGGACGAAGAGGAGCCACTGCCACAGCTTATTATCATTGATGGAGGAAAAGGCCAATTAGGGGCTGCCCTCAAGTCGTTAGAGCTCTTGGGCTTGCGTGGAAAAATAGCCATAGTGGGGATTGCCAAGCGCTTGGAGGAGATCTTCTATCCAGGGGATTCTATTCCTTTGTATTTAGATAAAAAGTCAGAAACGCTCAAGGTGATCCAGCACCTGCGCAATGAGGCGCACCGCTTCGGAATTACCTTCCATAGGCAGAAGCGCAGTGCCAGTGCCATTCATTCGGAGTTGGAGCAAATCTCTGGGGTGGGTAAGCAGACCCAAGAGACCCTACTCAAGCAATTCAAATCGGTAAAGCGTCTCAAGGAGGCTTCCAAGGAGGAAATTATCGCTGCTATAGGCCAGTCAAGAGCCCAAAAGGTTTGGGATTATTTCCACCCCTGATTATTTTTTGTGCAGTTCATACAACAAAGCCAATCCCTTGATGGTATGATACTTATCATCAATTTGGATTTTCTCCGTCAGCTTGCTGAACACATGACCTACGCCTCCGGTGGAGATAACCAGAAAGTCGCTCTCATAGGTTTGCTTGATGCGTTCTATCAGTCCCTCCACCATAGCGGTATAGCCATAGATGATCCCACTTTGCATACAGGTCTCTGTATCCATACCTAAGACGGATTTGGGTTCATTAAGTTCTATATAAGGGAGTTGGGCAGTACTACTGACCAAGGATTGTAGGGAAGTAATCACCCCTGGGGCAATGATGACCCCAAGCATAGCTCCCGTCTCGGCTACTCCTGTAAGTGTCAGAGCGGTGCCAAAGTCTATGATGATCTTCTTTTGCCCAGGGTAGAGGTAATGTGCCGCTACCGCATTGGCATATAGGTCGGTACCCATTTGATTGGAGTGGTGGGTAACCTCGCTGGGCGTATCTCGATTGACTAAAAAAGGCTTTATAGAAAAAGTCTTTTGCAGCATCTTAGCGATGATTTGGGTTTGCTGGGGAACTACCGAGCCGATTACAATCTTACTGATTTTCCCAAAGGCATTTTTGTATTGTTCCTTATAGGTTTGAAAACTTGTATAGAACTCTCCTGCTGTGCGATAAGGTTTGGTGGCAATCGTCCAAGACAGATGTACCGCTTGGCCTTCTACTACTGCAAAACGAATATTGGAATTACCTATATTAACGGCTAATAACATAATGAGTTTACTAAGTTAAAGATTATCAGAGGCATACCACTCGGCATAGGAACTTTCGGTTTCCTGTAGGCGAAGGCTATGTAGGGCGATATGCATGGGTAGGTGTTTCTGCAGGCGCTGGGCAAAATCTACAATGAGCATCTCACTGGTGGGCTGGTAGGGGAGTGGAACAACCCTATGTCCCTCCGCTTGGAGCTTCTCGGCCAAGGCCTTGTGAGGACTATTGCCATTGAAAAAAATGGTGTGATCGGCTTCTTTGATTATATATTCATTGACCAACTCTTTGATGTCTCCAAAGTCTATCACCATGCCGTTTTTTACATGTGAGGCATCTTCTATAGGACTTCCGATAACGGTAACCCATAGCTTGTAGCTATGTCCATGGATATTTTTACATTTTCCATCATATCCATAGAGGGCATGTCCTGCTTCGAACTCAAACTTTTTGGTAATACGGATTTTCGTCATGTATTATTTTATTTTATGGGTTCTTTTATAGGCGTTAAGGGTATTTTTCATCAGCATAGCGATGGTCATAGGCCCTACCCCTCCAGGTACTGGGGTGATGTAGCTGGCTTTTTCCTTTACTTGCTCAAAATCTACATCCCCTACGATGCGGAAGCCTTTCTTAGCCGAAGCATCTGCTACACGAGTAATACCCACATCTATGATTACAGCGCCTTCCTTGACCATTTCTGACTTTAGGAAGTTGGGTATTCCCAAGGCAGCAACAATGATGTCGGCCTCTTGGGTAAGTTGGGCTAAGTTTTGAGTGCGGCTATGGGTGAGGGTGACTGTAGCATTCCAGGGCTTTTGAGAAAGGAGAATACTGATGGGGCGTCCTACGATGTCGGAGCGACCAATCACTACCACATGTTTTCCGTCAGTAGGTATTTCGTATTGAGTAAGTAGCTCCAAAATACCAAAGGGAGTAGCAGGGATAAAGGCCTCTAAGCCTAAAGCCATACGACCGAAGTTGGTAGGGTGGAAGCCATCTGCATCCTTATCAGGATTGACAGCCAATAGGACTTCCTGCTCGTTGATATGTTTAGGTAAGGGTAATTGTACGATAAAGCCGTCAATATTCTTATCCTCATTGAGTTTCTCTATTTCTTTTAGCAGTTCCTCTTGGGTCACTTCTTGAGGTAGCTTAACCACCGAGGAGGCAAAACCTACACGCTCACAAGCGGTGACTTTGTTGTTGACATAGGTCATACTAGCCCCATTATCACCCACCAAGATAGCTACCAAGTGTGGGGGTCTGTTGCCTTTAGCCACGAGTTCTTGTACTTCTTTGGCAATAGCCTCTTGTACCAAAGCAGCCGTTTTTTTTCCGTCTAATAATTCCATTGTTTTTATTTTTTATTATTTCTAACCACTAACCTCTTTTCACGCTTTACTATAAAAGAGTAGGAGCGAATAGAATAGTGTTCGCTCCTACCTTAAAATACATAACCAAATTTAAATATATTAAATATCAATAGCTTCTCCATAAGCGGCCGCAACGGCTTCTTTCACTCCTTCGCTCATGGTAGGGTGAGGGTGTACTGCTTTGAGGATTTCATGTGCAGTAGTTTCCAATTTACGAGCTACTACAGCTTCTGCGATCATATCGGTAACACCAGCACCGATCATGTGGCAGCCAAGCCATTCGCCATATTTAGCATCAAAGATAACTTTGATAAATCCATCAGTAGTTCCTGCTGCATTGGCCTTACCAGAGGCAGTGAATGGGAACTTACCTACTTTGATTTCATAACCTTTTTCTTTAGCTTGTTTTTCAGTAAGCCCAACAGAGGCGATCTCTGGAGTACAGTAAGTACATCCTGGAATATTGCCATAGTTGATAGGCTCTACATGCAAGCCTTTGATTTTCTCTACACAGAGGATTCCTTCTGCTGATGCTACGTGTGCCAAGGCTTGTCCAGGTACCACGTCGCCAATAGCATAGTAACCAGGAACATTAGTTTGGTAGAACTCATTTACTTGGATCTTATCGCGTTCAGTCTTGATACCTACCGCTTCCAAACCTATGTTTTCTATATTAGTCTTGATACCTACGGCAGAGAGTAGGATGTCTGCTTCGAGGACTTCTTCTCCTTTGGCTGTTTTTACATAGGCTTTTACTCCTTTTCCAGAGGTATCTACCTTAGTTACTTCAGAAGAAGTCATTACATTGATACCGAGTTTCTTGAAGCTCTTTTCAAGTTGTTTGGAGATTTCCTCATCTTCTACAGGTACAATGTTAGGCATGAATTCCACTACAGTAATTTCAGTACCCATAGAGTGGTAGAAGTAAGCGAACTCAATACCTATCGCTCCACTACCTACGATGATCATCTTTTTAGGTTGTTCAGCAAGGGTAAGGGCTTGGCGGTAGCCAATAATTTTCTTACCATCTTGAGGAAGGGCAGGCAATTCGCGTGAGCGTGCACCAGTAGCGATAATGATGTGGTCAGCACTGTATTCAGTCACTTTACCATCTTTATCTTTTACCTCTACTTTTTTGCCTGGTTTTAGGGTACCATAGCCGTTGATAACCTCTATTTTATTCTTTTTCATAAGGAATTGTACCCCTTTGCTCATGGTGCCAGCCACATCGCGGCTGCGCTTTACGATGGCTGAAAAATCCTTATCAAATCCTTTGTCACTTACTTTTATTCCGTAGCTTTCTGCATGCTTTAGGTACTCGAATACCTGAGCAGACTTCAGCAGCGCTTTGGTAGGGATACAACCCCAGTTAAGGCACACCCCTCCAAGGTTTTCTTTCTCAATAACAGCAGTTTTGAAGCCCAATTGGGAGGCTCTAATAGCGGTTACGTATCCTCCAGGACCGCTACCTAATACTATAACATCGTATTTATTCATGATAAAATATTTTATGTTCTGAAAAACGGCACGAAATTACGAAATTTATTTTTTATAGAGAAAATATTTTTGCTAAAATTTTCTCTGTAATTATTCAACTGTTTGATTGTTAGTCAAATAGAAAAAATAAATATTTTTCTCAAAAAATTTTTAAATATCTAACTTATTCCCTATCTTTGCGATTGAAAAAACCAGATGGATTATGCAGTATATATATAACAATCTTTCGTTAGAGTTATTATCTGTATTTGTTATCTTACAATCTTTTGTAGTTTCTTATTTAGTAGTACCCCGAATTATTGCAATTGTTAAGATTAAAAACTTAATGGATGACCCTAACCAGCGGAGTTCTCATAAGGAGAAAACTCCTACGATGGGGGGAGTGGCTTTCTTTGCGAGCTTACTCAGTAGTTTGTATTTCCTGCAAGCTCATGATTCGCAGAGATTAAGTCTTTCATTAGTCATTGGTCTGCTGATTCTCTTTTATATAGGGATAAAAGATGACTTGGTGGGGGTAACACCCAAGACAAAGATTATAGGTCAGATCCTTGCCTTTGTCTTTGTGATGGATAGTGCAGAGTTGTCGATTGATACTTTCAACGGTTTCTTAGGAATTTATGAATTACCACTTTGGTTCTCTTACGCTTTAGGCGTTTTTATCATTATATCGATTGTCAATGCTTACAACCTCATTGATGGGATTAATGGTTCTGCTTCTATGGTGGGGATTATGATTTTTGGTATCTTTGCTTTTGTATTCTATCAAACGGAAGATTATTATTTCCTATTGCTTTCCCTTAGTTGTATAGGATGTTTGGCGGCTTTTCTAAGATATAATATATCTAAAAAGAAAAGTATATTTATGGGTGATACGGGCTCTTTGCTGATAGGTCTTATCATAGGGGTGTGTACACTTCGTTTTTTAAATCTTCCTGTAGATAGGCTTGTAGCAGCTGATATTAAGTATTATAATAAGTTCGTTCTTATATTTATTATTCTCTTTATTCCTTTTGTGGATACTATGAGGGTATTTCTCATACGTATCCTCAAGCACCGAAGTCCTTTTTTTGCGGATAGAAACCACATTCATCATATCATGATTGACTATATGGAGCTTTCTCATGTGCAGGCAAGTCTCCTTTTGGCTTTGTTCAATCTCCTTGCCTTTGTGTTTTTCTATGTAGCCAATCTTTATATATCTACCATTACGCTCTTTGTGATATTAGGACTGTTCATTATCGCAACAACACTTTTAGTCTTCTATTATAATCGTAGTTTTGCCGTACGTAGGAACAAACAGAGAATACAAAAGATATTGGATCAAACTCCTATTGGGAGAAAGAAAAAACGAAAACATAAATAAATATGTAGGGGCGAATTGCAATTCGCCCCTATATTTTTTCTATCTCAAATTTCTCACTTTTCACACATCATTTCTATTATCTGTTCCGCTAGCTCATCACCTACGCGCTCTTGTGCTTCAAGAGTAGCCGCTCCTATATGGGGGGAGAGGGACACACGGGGGTGCATAAGGATACGGATAGAAGGGGTGGGCTCACCTTCAAATACATCCAAACCTGCAAAGGCAACCTTCTCATGTTCCAATGCATGGAGTAGCGCTTCTTCGTCTATTACGCCGCCTCGGGCTATATTGATGATACCTACCCCATCCTTCATCAGTTGAAACTCCTTCTCTCCTATGACAGCTTCCTTTTGAGCAGGAATGTGTAGTGTAATAAAGTCAGCTTGTTTAAGGACTTCCTCCTTGCTTATTGTCTTTATTACAAAGTCAAGACTACGCCCATCAAAGAAGGATAGGGTAATAGAAACTTCTTTTTGTTCAGGATCATAGGCAATTACTTCCATTCCAAGTCCCAAGGCGATGGTAGCTACCGCCTTTCCAATACGTCCTAATCCTATAATACCCAAGGTCTTTCCTTTGAGTTCTTGTCCGTTGGCATAGGCTTTCTTTAGCTCATTGAAGCGGGAATCCCCCTCCAAAGGCATGTTGCGGTTGGCATCATAGAGGAAACGTACCCCTGAAAAGAGGTGAGCAAAGGTAAGTTCTGCAACCGAATGGGAAGAGGCATTGGGGGTATTGATAACCTTAATACCTTTCTCTCGGGCATAGGCTACATCTATATTGTCCATGCCTACCCCTCCGCGACCAATGAGCTTTAGGGACGGACAGGCATCGATAAGGTCTTTCTTGGCTTGAGTGGCCGAGCGTACCAAAAGAATCTCTATCTGTGCTTCATTGATGAAAGAGGCCAATTGGTTTTGAGCGACTTTGGTGGTGAGTACTTCAAAGCCTGCTCCTTCAAGGGTTTTTATAGCTTTTGCGCTAAGGCCATCGTTGGCTAATATCTTCATAAATAATAAATAGGTATTTATACTGTTTTTTCAAAATGTTGCATCACCTCTATAAGGAGTTGTACGCTTTCTATAGGAAGGGCGTTGTAGATAGAGGCACGATAGCCGCCCACACTTCTATGACCTTTGATGCCGCTGATGTTGGCTTCTGTCCATAGGGCATTGAAGCGATCGCTTAGGGATTCATCTACCAAGTTGAAAACCACATTCATACGCGAACGGTCTTTGACATCGGCATAGCCTTTGAAGAGGGGATTGCGATCTACTTCTTCGTAGAGCAGGCGGGCTTTTTCTATGTTCTTCGCTTCTATGGCCTTGATACCTCCTTGTTTTTTGAGCCATTCCATGGTAAGTAAGCAGGTGTATACGGCAAAGGTAGGAGGCGTATTGGTCATACTTTCGTTCTTGATATGTACTTGATAGTTCAGGTGAGTAGGAATCTTATGACTTACCTTGCCCAACACATCTTCGCGTACGATAACCAAGGTGGTACCTACCGCTCCTATATTTTTTTGGGCTCCAGCGTAGATAAGAGCAAAATCCTCAAAGGGCATCTCCTTGGAGAAAATATCTGAACTCATATCGGCTATCAGGGGAATGGAGACTTTGGGATAGGTAAAGTATTCTGTCCCATAGATGGTATTGTTGGTGGTGATATGTAGGTAATCAGCATCCTTGGGAAGGGTGTATTCGGTGGGGATAGAGCGGTAACCATTCTCTTTGGAGGAGGCTATCACTTCGGTAGCACCGACAAATTGGGCTTCTATGGCTGCCTTGTGCGCCCAAGTACCTGTATCTATATAGGCACCTTTACGCTCCAATAGGTTTAGGGCGGAGGCATAGAAGTGCAAGCTGGCACCGCCTTGCAGAAATAAGGCTTGGTAGCCCTTACCGGTAAGCCCTGCCAATTCCAAAGCCAAAGCCCTGGCACGTTCCATAATGGCAACAAACTCTTTGCTTCGGTGGGACATCTCCAAAATGGATAGCCCTGTACCTTCTAATTCTATAACAGCCTGGGAGGCTTTTTCAATCACTTCAGCAGGCAAAATGGAGGGGCCTGCACTAAAATTATGTTTCTTCATGTTCTCTTCTTAATAGTTAGGTGGCAAAATTAGAATTTAAAAATATGTCAACCAAATTAATTAATATTATTTAAGAATACCAAAGTGTCTACTCCATCCGCATAATCAGTAAGCGATGGTACTTGGCTTTGTCCAAATCCGACGGTATGCGGGATAGCGGCTCCACCTACTACACATTGGATCTGTTCTTTATCCGTTTCCAAACGTTGTAAGAGACTGGGTATATTCTTATAGCGTTCATAGAAAAGGGTGGCAATAGGGGAGGCGTATTTTTCGTCTTCCTTTAGAAGTAGAAATCCATTTTCTAAGAGCGGAAATAGGCTCATAAGGTATACCGCCTTGTTGTAGTCGTAGTTATTGACATACTTCTGATGCTCTAAAAGGTGATGATAGGGATAAATAGCCTCAAAAAAAGCAACAAAATCATAGTCTTCGGGAACAAATAGCTTCGATATACTCCTACAACCCAAGCCAAAATACCTGAAGATGTCTTCTCCTAATAGGAATAACTCCTCTGGGGTCTCCGCTCCTGTAAGTACCGCTACCGAATTGCGATTGCGGCGAATAATATGGGGCTTTTTCCCAAAGTAATACTCAAAATAGCGGGCCGTATTATTGCTACCAGTAGCAATCACGGCATCAAAATCGCTAAGTTTTTCCTCGGTGAACGCTACCATACCCTGAAAATTAGGGTTGATTTCGCTCAGTTTACTCATTAAGAAGGGGAGCAATACCCTATCATGTGAGGAGAGTTTTACCAAGGCCTTATGCCCAGAGAGCAGCACACAGAGCAGGTCGTGGAAGCCTACCATAGGGATATTTCCAGCCAAGACAAGGGCTACTTGCTTAGGGGTCTTCTCTGCTATGGTATAGGCGGAAAGCCACTCACGTAAGCGGTTTTCTGTTAAAAGTCCTGCCCAATGTTTTAGCGCAAAAAGACAATTCTCCCTATCAAACCAAGCATTTTGCTGCTCCGCTTTTTCAACAGCGGCTTCCAGCTCCGTATAGATAGCGGCTTCCTTTCCATAGAGGAAATAGTCCCTAAGCATAGCACCTAAGGCAGCTATCCGTTGTATTCTCTGTTCTAAAGTCTGCATCAAAATCATTTTTTCAAACCACAAATATACGAATTATAATTGTTAATTGTTAGTTGTCAATTGTTAATTTCAATCATTAACAATTAATCATTGATAATTAACAATTAAAAAAAAGCTACTTTGTTTTGCATAGTACTAAAATTATTTGTAATTTTGCAGGGTCAAATCAGATGACTATGGAAGCTATTAATTTAGAGAAGATCAAAACCCAAATGCGAAAAGGGGTCTTGGAGATGTGTGTCCTTTCTATCATCCATAAGAAGAAGGAAGCCTACGCATCGGACATCATGGAAGCACTTAAGGAGGCAGATATGATCGTGGTGGAGGGGACACTCTACCCGCTGATGACCCGGCTGAAAAATGCCTCTTTACTGAACTATTCTTGGCGTGAGTCCACCGAAGGACCTCCCAGAAAGTATTACACCCTTACCGACAAGGGGCTTTCTTTCCTCAACGAAGCCCTTGCCTCCTGGAACGAATTACAAACAATGATAACCAAACTTATTTAATCATGGACAAAACACATAACATCAGTTTAGGCGGCTTTTCCTTTATCATAGAAAATGGTGCCGCTTCCCAGCTTTCCGCTTACCTTACCAAGGTGCGCCAATACTTAGGTCAGTCCTCCGATACGGACGAAATTCTCACCGATGTAGAACAACGCATGGCCGAACTCCTCAGAGCACGTATGCAAAATACGGAAGTAGTTACTTCTTCTGATATTAGCTATCTCATTGAGATTATGGGACAGCCCGAACAATATATACAGGATGAGGATACGCTATCTGAGGGTAAGCCAACCACCCTATCCTTTAGAGAGAGAAAACTCTATCGCGATAGGGAAGGGAAAAAATTAGCAGGGGTACTCTCTGGTCTAAGCTATTATTTCAAAATGGAAGTTACCTTACTGAGAATTATCTATGTACTGCTCATTATGGCGCATGGTATGTTTTTTCTTCCAAGTGCTTCTTTTTGGATAGTGCTTTATATCATCCTTTGGATGGTGATTCCTCAAGCCAACACCACTACTGAAAAGCTGGAAATGAAGGGTATAGAAGCTAATCTGGATACGATTTCTGCCTTCAAAGCACAATCTGCACAAGAACCATACCCTAAAAAAGAGCTAGATAGCAGAACAACAGGACTATCAGGGATGCTCTTGCTATTGTTCAAGGCCGTAGGATATTTTATGGCATTCCTATTCTTTATGGGGGTCTTTTCTATATTAGTGGCAGTATTATTGAGTGTATTGGGTATAGGACTGGCCAGCGGTATTACTTCGGTATTCCTCAGGGATTATCTCCCCTTCGTACTCTCTCCAACCGAGCAGGTACTCTTTTACCTTATTTGGGCGATGGTCTTTGCTTTATTCTTTTCCATATTGGTATGGGGGTGTTACAAGATTTTTCATAAAGGACACTATAGCACTCCTAAGACTTGGTTTTTAACCAATATACTCCTTTTTGTACTTCCTCTCTTTGTAGGACTAACCTTGGCTATAAGTGTTTCTAGAAAATTTGTCTCTTACAATAGGATAGAGGAAAAAATAGCGATAAATACAACAGACGATACTCTTTTGTTAAGTGAAAAATACATAGCTCCCTACAATAATATGTATATAGATAGCTTAGGCAATGGAAAAAACGGAGATGTACATTTTGTGGGAATATATCCAACTGAGGAACCGACCCCTTTTTTACAGATAAGTATCTCTTCTCGAGGTAAAAATACCGATGATGCATTAGTACACATCCGAAATATAGATTACCCCTTGGAGATAATTGATAATCATATAAGCATTCCTAATGGGTATTATTTGAAAAAAGAAAAGGCTTTCCGCTTTCAAAAGGTATATATAAGACTTTTCTTACCCAATGGGAAAAAAGTCATAAGTTTCGCCCCACCCTCCAAGCTAAGAGCTCTTTCGCTCCCTAGTGGTATCTATAAGGCCGTCAATGATAGTATTGTAAAAGAGAAATAACAAATACAATTTGCTAATTTTCTAAGACGTAATTTATTGCGTCTTAGAAAATTAGATGTAATTTATTGTTTCTCAACTAATTAAGAATGTAATTTTTAACCTATTGATTTATATTAGCAACTAACTCAAAATTCAAAACTTAAAACTCAAAACTCAGAAAAAAAGTAGTATCTTTGCCCTTGTAATCATTTAACCTGTTTGTCTCCCCTCCGCTGGCGCGAGTCACATACTCGCTTACAAGTATTTAGCGACTTTAGCTCGTGCCTATCATAGGAAGAGCTTATAGCTCCCATAAAGAGCCAAAAGCTCTACTGAGTAGTAGGTAAAAACTGTAAGAAACATACTAACAAGGGAAATTCTGTAGGCTATTTCTATTATACCGAACTCACTTCATTTAGAGTGTTTTATAGGCTTTAAAAACGCTTATCTCTATCATATATAAAGGAAAATAGTAGGGCATTTCTTTTTGTATT
>NZ_KE992117.1:25340-29701 GCF_000466425.1 Capnocytophaga sp. oral taxon 863 str. F0517 | reverse complement strand
TTCTTTTTGTATTGTGTTGATTAGTAAGTTGTTGGGATTTTAATAACACATCTGATACATTACCTATATTAGCATTTTCTTAAATCTAAAAAAAACTTTATTTCATTTAGCAATTCTTTTTCTGTTATATTTCTTCTTTCTTTTATTACTTCTAATTTATTTTCATTGATTATTTCAAAATCAAAATCATAGCTAATAATCTTATTTTGACAATAATTATAAGTAGATATATATACTAATTTATCCTCTTTCTTAATTCCTATAGCACATGTATCAGCTTCCCATAGATCTATGACTTCTACCTGTGAGGTGTCTAATGTATTCTTTAGATTTTTTAAAAAATTTTCTATTGTAATATCTTTCATTTTGTAATTCAAAAATAAAAAGTTGTTCATTTGATTGATTTTCCCTCGCTGGTGCGAGCTTGCAGCTCGTATCCCAATGCATGAGTAGGTGTAGGGGCTAATGGCAATTAGCCCTTGAAAGAGAGTAAATTAGGAATGAATCCCTTGCCTTATTTATTCGCATTCTAAATATGATTGACTATAACAACATATCTGAAACATTACCCATTACCTTATAATCAGGTAGTATCTCATAAAGTGTGTAAGTTCCCAAAGTCTGATTAAAAATATTTGGGCTAGCCCAAATATTTTTAATCAGACTTTGAAAAAAGTATTAACTTTGTAATTTACATATATTATGATCGATACAGAACAAATTCTAAATGACAAGGATTTTTTCAAATCCTTCAAAAATGCGACAGATCTTGAATCTTTTTTCAAGAAGTTGCATAAAAGAGCTGTTGAGCAAATGCTTGAGGCGGAACTTGATACCCATTTGGATACTGAAAAACACCAAAGAACCAAAGATGGAAATTATTGTAATGGATACATCTCCAAAAAAATAAAAACTTCTTATGGGGAGGAAGAAATCAAAGTCCCTCGTGATAGAGAGGGTAGCTTTGAACCTAAACTCGTCCCTAAAAGGAAAAACATCATCGATGGCTTAGAGAATATCATAATATCTCTATATGCTAAAGGAATGAGCGTTAGTGATATAGAGGAGCAAGTCCGTGATCTATATGGTTTTGATGTCTCAACTTCCACCATTTCTCGAATTACAGAAGCCATCTCCAATGAGGTTATAGCCTGGCAAAATCGTCCTTTAGAAGAACAATACTTAGTGGTTTGGATGGATAGTATTGTCTTCAAGGTTCGTGAGGGATCTAAGGTCATCAATAAGACTATTTACCTTGCCATAGGTCTCAATAAAGAGGGTTTTAAAGAAGTCCTTGGTATGTGGTTAGGTAAAAATGAATCTGCTAGCTTCTGGATGACTGTTCTCACCGATTTAAAAGCTCGTGGTGTACAGGATATCTTTATCACAGCTACAGACAACCTTAATGGTTTTACAGAGACTATTAATGCTGTTTTCCCTAAATCCAAGACTCAAATCTGTATAGTCCATCAGATTAGAAATGCTTGTAAATATGTGTCTTACAAGGACAGAAAAGACTTTACAGCAGACATGAAACATATTTATACCGCTCCTAATGAATCTGCTGCCAAGGCAGCTTTAGAAGACTTCGCCCAAAAGTGGGAAAACAAATATGGTTATGCCATTAAATCTTGGCGTGATAACTGGGATAATCTGACTGTTTTTTACGATTTTCCTGTTGAGATACGTAAAATTATCTATACAACCAATATCATTGAAAATCTAAACGGAAAGATACGCAAATACACTAAAAATAAGTTGTCTTTCCCTACAGATGAGGCGGTTCAAAAATCTGTCTTTCTTGCTATTAGAGAGGCAACTAAGAGATGGTCTAAGCCTATTGCTAACTGGGGTATTGTTCTAAACCAATTTATGCTTATCTTTGCTCCTAAATTAAAGGCCTAAAAAACAACTCTTGATTTTGGAAACTTACACACTTTGAGGGATAGTGTCATACATTAATTCTTCTGTATTTATATATTGTGTACTATATGTGTGTATTATTGTTTCTAAATCACTTATTTTCATATTTAATCAATTTCTATTATTGTATATTCTTTTCCATATATAGCAGGATCATATTCCCATTGATGTTGAAAAGGATTTAATAATTTGGATTCTTCTACTTTTTCTAATTTGAATTTACTACCATTTTTGAAAAGTATTTCAGATTCAAGAGGAGCATCAGAATACTCTCTTATTAATTTTCCTTTTTTGCCCTTTACAATAATTAATGAAGCTTCTTGTGTCTTTAAATTATTTTTTGTAAGAAACTTTATTGCAATATCTCTTTCTGATGATGTTAGTATTGTTTAATCTTTTTGTTGCTTAAATAGCATTTTCTAATGTTCTTGACCTTCTGTTCAGTCCATTTCGATATCTTCTCTGCAGGATTAGTGTATTTAATCTTATTGTCGATTCTAACAATAATTCTTCTCTATAAAATTAGTGCACCCTAAATTTAATAAAATTCTGTTTCATTAAATTTTTCTTTTAATTCTTTCAAATAATCCAAATAATTTTGTTTCTCTATATCATTCATAAGTTTCCATTGAATATTTTTTATTTCCTTAGTTATCTTTATTAATTCAACAAACATATTTATATTTTCCTTTACAAAAAGATTATACTCTTTTTCACTTGAAAATGAGTGACTATTAATTGTTTTCATAAGTTGGTCTTTTCGCTCTTTTAATAAAAGAAGTTCTTTTTGATAATCTTTCATATTATAATTCTTTTAACCAAATTGTTTTTATAGGAATCATGTAATCTTCTGGATTAGGAGAAAAACCTACTTTTTCCACTTTAAATATCGTCTCAGACTTAAATAATATTTCTTTTTCAGATGGTAATGTTGAAAGCTCTTCTATTAATTTTCCTTCCCTCCCTTCTATTCTTATTAAGACAGTATAAGGTCTATTCCTCATAGCTTCAATAATAGCATCTTCTGAATATGTTGCAGAAGTAAATCCTTTTGTTTTTATTAAGGAACCTTGAACATATAATTTTGAAATTTTATCTTCAGATAAATCTTCAATTCTATATAAAAGACTATTATTATGATTAGATGTTGGTAACTTTTTCAACGCTTGGTTCATTAAGTTTTTTTGAGAGAGATAAAAATCAGTGATAGGTATTTCACCTCTTAGAGCTCTATTAAAATTCTTATATCCCTCTTTGGTTGTATAAAATCTCAATACAGCTTCTTCCTCTAACGAAAGCTCCTTAGTAAATTTTCTTGCGACCTTTCCAGTTACAAAATCATTATATATTTTCCTATAGTCTTCATTGGATAGTAACTTCTTAAGATCCTCATTTATCTGTATTTTAGTTACTTTTCCTACATTTCCAATCCCTTTTCCCCATACTTTCTTAAAATTCTTGCTTAGAATGCGTTGTGATTCATTGATTGCTTTATTAGCTACGGCTATATCCAGCAAATCTCCATACATCTTAAGATATTGAAAGCCTAAGAAAAAGGCAGAGTTCGTGTCATAATAAGCTACATACTGCTGGTAATTCTATCAAAGAGAGACTTTAGAAATTTACTTAGATTTTATTTAAACCAAAAATTTCTAGCTCTAATTTCTTACTTTCTTCAAATAAACATTCCATATCAATTAAATAATAAAAAAAACTAAAATTTTCTCCTAATTCTTTTTTCAATAACTTAGCAGATTCAATAGCTCTTTTCGTAAAAATATAGTTTCTAATCTTATCATTATGTAAAGATTCTGCGGGATAATCATCATTATACGTCTCTTGATATAACCTATCTAATTCTATAATCTCTTCTTTTAAATAGGTATTAATAGGAAGTTCAGTAATATCTATGTTATCAACTTCCATATTGTCATCATATATCCATATAGGAGAACATTTGTATTCAAAAAAATATCTTATTTTTTTCATAATTACTTTAATGATTTCATGTTAGCACTAACTACAAATCCATTACTACTAACCTCTATAGCTGTTCTATATTTATTATCTTTGTATATAAATTCATAAATAGCTCTAGTTCCTTGATAGTCAATAATTTCTCCATTTTTCAGCCCCTCCATAATAAATATTAGGTATTTCACTCTCATTAATTCCTTTATTCAGAAATTCTTCTTTATGCTTTTCAAGAATATGCTGTAAACCAGCTTTTGCATTCCCTTTCTCTAGAAAAATAATTTTATCTTCCTTATTTTTAAACACCCATATCAAATCTTCTTCCGTAAATTTTACACCTTTATCTTTAAGTTCTTGAATGAGTTTTTCGTCTAATAATTCCTCTATCTCATTTCTTTTATTTATGATGGTAGATACTTTGCTTTTTATTCCTTTTCCCCATACTTTCTTAAAATTCTTGCTTA
>NZ_KE992117.1:0-25240 GCF_000466425.1 Capnocytophaga sp. oral taxon 863 str. F0517 | reverse complement strand
TAAGATATTGAAAGCCTAAGAAAAAGGCAGAGTTTGTGTCATAATAAGCTACATACTGCTGGTAGCCTTCCTTGATATCTATTGCAGAGGCTTGCCCTGCTTTTTCTCTTCGAGAAATCTCCCCAAGCCAATGATTATCTGCTAAGAAAGAACGTTTCTCTATGTCCTTGACACTATAGTGATATTTGTCATAAGCTCCTAAAAGCTGGAAAGCAGCCATGAAGTTCATGCGCTCTTGCAACTTGTGGGTCAGTACAAACTCTTTACCCTCCTTGCTACTCCTATTGGCTATAAATTTCTTTAGAGTAGCTATCTGTTCCTTGGTCAGACACTTAGGACACTCCTTTAAAGCACTATCCAATAAACTTTGTACTTGAGAGAGTAGCTATTTTATTTTCCCAACAATTTACAATTATTCATAAGGCTTCTCCAAGAATAATTGATACATCTTTTTGTATTCCTCAAATAATTCATCTAATCTATATTGTTTGTACTCTTGAGTATCTTTTACTTTCTCTATTAAAGGTTCAAAAATTTCAAAGGGAACATGACCTATTCTTTTAAAGCTTTCATATTGATTTACAAGTTCTTTTTCACAGAAAAGCATCGATTTTATTCTAAAGAAAAAACCTTCAAAAGAACTAATATCTGCCTCTATAATATTTAACAAATCCTTTATCTTTAAATATGTTTGAAAAACTAAATTTTCATATAAAAAAACTCTTTCTCTCTTTTCATTGTAGATAAAATATTTTTCAAAATCAAGTAAGTATTTTTTCCGCTTTATAAGTTTTTGGTCATCATCTAACAAATTCCATTCTTTTTGTTTAAGTAATAGATTTATAATGGATTCCTCATTTCCCGAATGTTTAAACTCTAATTGATACTGATTATAAATTTTATTAATTGATACTATATCCATCTTATTTTTCTTTTATAGTGTATTTTGTTAATTTTATTGGTTTAGCTCCCCCCCGCTGGCGCGAGCTTGAAGCTCGTACCTATTATACTAAGAGCTTGTAGCTCTCATAAAGAGTCAAAGGCTCTACTGAGTAGTAGGCACAAACTGTAAGAAATACCCCAACAAGGGAAAATCTTATACCGAACTCACTTCATTTAGAGTGTTTTTATAGGCTTAAAAAACGCTTATCTCTATCGTATATAAAGGAAAATAGTAGGGTATTTCTTTTTGTATTGTGTTGATTAGTAAGTTGTTGAGATTTTAACAACACATCTGATACGTGACCCCTTATTATCAACTTTCAGGATAAATAATTTGTTCAGGTATTAATATGATATTTTTACTTTTAATTTCATATATTTCTTTTATATAATTCTCTTTTGAAAACTCAAAAAAATAGCTCTTTTCTCGAAAAAAACGCCATTCAATAGAGCTCTCTTTATGAGTAACATTGACATAATCCCATCCTCCATCATCAGCTACACCACAAGCACAAGTGAAAATCAAAAACTTCCCACTATTCTGAGCACTTGCATATAACTCTGAATAAACGATCAAAAAATCATCAAATTCATCAAACAATCTTATGTCAATATCATCTATCAACAATTGTAAGTAACTACAATTATTAAATTTAATATTGTCAAAAATTACACAATCAGTAGATTCTAAGTTTATTAAATTAATTTTTATATTATTCATTATCTTTTTTGGTTTTTTTTGGAAAATAAAAAAGCTGTTCATTTGATCAAAAAAAATATATCTGATTGAATTTCAAACAATTAAACATAATGAACAACTTGGAGCAAAGTTACAAAAAAATTCTTGAAGTATTATTAAATCTCTTTGGAAATAAATCTCAATCGTACCAAAGAAAGAACCTAAAAATACTTTGATTTAGAGGTGCTTAGTTTAGCCCTAACCATAGAAAATCTAATCTTGGCCTTTGAATATCAGTTTTTTAGATAGCTTCCTTAATCCATTAAGTACAAGATTGAAAAGGAGCGTTTTTAGTTGTACAAAAAAATGATCAGAACTAAAAACTAACTACTGAAAACTAAAAACTTTTTCGTATTTTTGCACCCGCAAAAAGAAATGATATGTTAGCGAGATTAGATATTGTAAAGCAACGATTTGATGAGGTTTCCGACCTTATTATACAACCCAATATCATAGCCGATCAAAAGCGCTATGTACAACTTACTAAGGAATACAAGGAGCTGAAACAGCTCATGGACAAGCGCCAAGAATATATAATTGTAACAGCCAATATCGCTGAGGCCGAGGAGATTATCAAGGATGGTTCCGATGAGGAAATGACCGAAATGGCTCGCCTTCAGCTGGAAGAGGCTAAGGAAAAACTTCCCCAGTTGGAGGAGGAAATCAAGTTCTTACTCATTCCTAAGGATCCCGAAGATAACAAAAACGCGGTCATGGAAATCCGTGCAGGTACAGGGGGAGACGAGGCTTCTATCTTTGCAGGCGACCTCTACCGTATGTACAATAAGTACTGCCAGGACAAGGGCTGGAGTGTCTCTGTGATGGATATGAACGAGGGTACCTCTGGTGGTTTCAAGGAAATTATCTTGGAAATCAACGGAGAGGATGTGTATGGTACGCTCAAGTTTGAAGCAGGCGTACACCGTGTGCAGCGCGTACCACAAACCGAGACACAGGGGCGTGTACATACCTCTGCCGCTACCGTAATGGTGCTCCCCGAAGCGGAAGAGTTTGATGTGGAACTCAATATGGAGGATGTCAAGATCATTCGTACAACTTCCACAGGGCCTGGGGGGCAGTCGGTGAATACGACTTACTCGGCCATTCAGCTACAGCACATCCCCACAGGGATAGAGGTGCGTTGCCAAGATGAGAAATCCCAACATAAAAACTTAGACAAGGCCTTAAAGGTGCTCCGCTCTCGCCTTTATGAAATGGAATTGGCCAAGAAAATGGAGGCCGATTCTGCCCGACGTAAAAGTATGGTCTCCAGTGGCGATAGAAGTGCCAAGATACGTACTTATAACTATCCACAAGGTCGTGTAACAGACCACCGTATTGGTCTAACCCTCTACGATTTGGGTAATATTATGAACGGAGATATCCAGCGCCTGATTGACGAACTCCAACTGGCCGAAAATACCGAGAAACTCAAAGAAGGCGACATCTTTTAGTGAAGAACGAAAAGTGAAAAGTGATGAATTGTTGAGTTACTTTTCACTTTTCACTCTTCATTTTTCACTCTTCATTTTTCACTTGTCACTATCAAAGAATATTGAGCACTTGCTCTTTTATCTTCTCCAATTCATTTTTCATCAGCACCACGATTTGTTGCATTTGGGCGTGATTGGCTTTGGAACCTAAGGTGTTGATCTCGCGCCCTATTTCCTGAGCGATAAAGCCCAATTTGCGCCCATTGGACTGGGGTTCTTCCAGCGTGCTAAGAAAGTAATTCAGGTGATTGGCAAGCCGAACTTTCTCCTCGGTGATGTCCAATTTCTCAAGGTAAAAAATAAGCTCTTGCTCAAAGCGATTTTCATCTACGCGCTCTCTAATCTCTTCCACTGCGCGCTCCATACGACTGCGAATGGCAGCAAGTCGCTCTGTGTCAAGGGATTCTACTTGGACTAAAAGTTGCTGTATGTTCCCAATACGCAGTTCAAAATCTTTCTGCAAAATAGCACCCTCACTACAGCGAAACGCTTGTAAGTGCTTGAGGGCTATGACTAACTGCTCCTCTATTTGGGCATATTCTGCCTCATCTACTTCTTCCACAGGTGTGGTCAGCGCATCGGGCATACGTACAGCCATCTTGAGAAATTCTACATCAGGCCCATTAGGCGAAATGGCTCGCATCTGCTCTATATAGCCGCGAACAACGGGGGCATTGAGCGAGGAAGTGCTTGAGGATGAGGTGTTTTCTACCGTGAGGGTGAAGTCTATCTTTCCGCGTTCTAAGGTGTCGGAAATGAGTTTCCTCATAGCCAATTCTTTTTCCTTATACGCCTGTGCTATACGGGTATTCAGGTCTATAGCCTTGCTATTGAGCGACTTTATCTCTATGATAATTTTTTTATGGGCAAGTTGAAGCTGGCTTTTCCCAAAGCCGGTCATGGATTGTATCATGGGTATATGCTTTGATGAGTGCAAAGATACTAAAAATATTGCTGAAATTGACTAAATATCTTCTTTAAATTGTATATTGCAAATTAATTTTGTACATTTGCAAACTTTTTTATATCTTAAACTAAAGGTACTCCATCTCATGGATATTCAATCTGTAAAACAACGTTTTGGCATTATTGGCAATGATCCCAAGCTGAATTTGGCCATAGAAAAGGCCGTTCGTATTGCCCCTACCGATGTCTCTGTACTCATCACAGGAGAAAGTGGGGTGGGCAAGGAGGCTTTTGCTCGAATTATTCATACACTTTCAGCTCGCAAGCATGCAAAATATATAGCAATCAACTGTGGGGCAATCCCCGAGGGTACGATTGATTCCGAACTATTTGGTTTTAAGGCGGGTAGCTTCACTCACTCGGGTAAGGAGGATAAGAAGGGTTACTTTGAGGAGGCCAACGGGGGGACTATCTTCTTGGATGAGGTAGGGGAGTTGCCTCTCTCTGCCCAGGTACGCCTCCTTCGGGTCTTGGAAAATGGGGAGTTCATCCGTGTGGGCGATTCTATTCCTCGTAAAACGGATGTGCGTATCGTAGCAGCTACCAATGTCAAAATGCAGGAGGCTCTCAAAAAGGGGCGCTTCCGTGAAGATTTGTATTACCGCCTCAATACCGTGGAGTTGTTTCTCCCTCCTCTAAGGGATAGAAAGGAGGATATTCACTTGTTATTCAGAAAATTTGCCTCGGATTTTGCTCAAAAATATCGCATGCCAACCCTACAGCTCTCCCCAGAGGCGGTCAAAGAATTGTTACGTTATCGTTGGCCAGGGAATATCCGTCAGCTTAAGAATATAGCCGAGCAGATTTCCGTGGTGGAACAAAAAAGAGAAATCTCCGCCGAGACGCTCCGTTCTTATCTCCCCGAGGATGGGGTAAGCCACTTGCCTGCTACCATCTCTCAGAGTAAAGCCGAGAGTGATTTTGCTTCCGAAAGGGAAATCCTCTATAAGGTACTTTTCGATATGCGTAATGATCTCAATGACCTCAAGCAGCTCACTTTCAAGCTCATACAGGAAGGAAATACTTCCAAGGTACAAGAGGAAAACCAAACGCTTATTCATAAGATTTATGGTACTCCGGAGGTGGCTTATCCTACCGAGAGAAGCGAACCTGCCATGATGCTTCTCTCTCATGAGAAGGCTTCTCCAAATTTGGGAAAGCATAGTAATTATGATTTCGCAGAGGAAATTCAGGAAGAAGAACCAATCTCCTTGCAGGATAAGGAGGTGGAACTTATACAGAAATCATTGGAACGAAACAAAGGAAAACGAAAAGAAGCTGCTAAGGAATTGGGTATCTCAGAGCGTACTCTTTATCGAAAAATAAAACAATATAATATAGAGTAAAGGCCTTTATAGGGCTTTTTAAGGTGATTATACATGAGAAAATTTTTATTTTTAATTTCTTTATTAGTCTTACAAGGGGCTATGGCGCAGGGGTATGAGGCTTATTTTACCCAAGCGGCACTCCGCTTGGATTTCTATCTCTATGGTACCAAGCATACCACTCAAGTAGCCCTCAAAGCGATGAGGCAGGAACCGTTTTTTGGAGGTTCTCATACCAACTTGATACACCCCAATTATGGGGAATACCGCATACAAGTATTGGAGCCAGCATCAGCAAAGGTGCTGTATTCCAAGGGATTTATTACCCTCTTGGAAGAATGGCAAAGCTTGGAAACGGATGAAACTAAAACGGAGTTCTTTGAGGTTCCCCTTCAGGTGCCTTATCCTAAAGCGCTGGTTAAGGTGAACTTTGACCGTAGGCAAACCGATGGAAATTTCAAAACAATTTTCTCTACTTCTATCGACCCTACGGACTATCGTATTGTAAAGGAGGCTCCCTTGCAGTTTCCTATCAAAAGAATTTTGGATAATGGTGCTGCGGAGAAAAAGGTGGATATAGCGGTGCTCCCCGAAGGTTATACGCTGGAGCAGATGGACAAGTTTGTCGCTGATACCCAACGCTTATTTGACTATCTCTTCTCCATAGCGCCTTATAATAAGCACAGAGCTGATTTTAATATCTATGCGATTTTGGCTCCTTCCCAGCAGAGTGGTACCGATTTGGCTGGGGTATTGGAATACAAAAATACGTTGTTTGACAGTCATTTCTATTCCTTCGGAATGGAAAGATACCTCACTTGTCCTTCTTTCTTTAAGGTAGCTGATGTAGCGGCCGCTGTACCTTATGACCAGCTTTTTGTGGTGGTCAATACCCAAGAATATGGTGGGGGTGCTTTTTATAACTTACTGAACCTCAATGTGTCGGATAATCCTCTCGCAGAAAAGACCTTTGTACATGAGTTCGGGCATGGCTTTGTAGGTCTTGCCGATGAATACTATTACGAAGAGGGAATGGGAAGTCGTTACAATCTTAATATAGAACCTTGGGAGCCTAACATCACTTCCTTGGCGGACTTTGGGGCTAAGTGGAAGGATATGGTAGAGAAAAACACTCCTATTCCGACCCCACGTACTGTAAAATATCAACACAAAGTAGGGGCTTTTGAGGGGGGCGGTTACCGATCCAAGGGAATGTATAGCCCTATGCAAGATTGCCGAATGAACTCTATCGAAAGTGACGATTTCTGCCCTGTATGTGCTCGTACAATAGAGCGAATGATACACTTTTACACTGAATAAGATTTTACCATTTTATATGAATACCAATAGAATAAAAGGCTTTTCCAAACGCTCTAAGGAGGAAAAACGCCAATGGATATGCGAAAATTACCTCTCCAATACGGATTCGGAAGGGGTTTTCCAAACGTATGATTTGGCCGATGGTAACCTACAAAGGTTACATGACGATTTTATAGAAAATGCCATAGGGAATTATGTATTGCCTTTTGCCGTAGCTCCTAACTTCTTAATTGATGACCATAATTATACAGTGCCTATGGTGGTGGAAGAGAGTTCCGTAGTGGCAGCGGTGAGCAAGGCTGCTAAGTTTTGGTCAGAGCATGGGGGCTTCCATTGCCAAGTACGCAGTATGGAGAAGGTAGGACATATTCATCTGTTTTTTGATGGTAACAAACAGGAGCTTTTCCAATTCTTTAATCAAATAGATCCGCTCTTATACGAAGAAACAAACGCTCTTACCGAGAATATGCGCAAAAGAGGTGGGGGGATCGCTTCTATTATGCTCAAGGATATGACCGATTCCTTGGAGCATTATTACCAGGTCTTTGTTACCTTCCTCACCGGTGATGCCATGGGGGCTAACTTTATCAATTCCTGCTTGGAACAGATGACCCAAACCATTGAGCGGGAGGCGCTTACGCGTATTACTCAAGGAAAATTGGAGGTGCTCATGAGTATTCTCTCTAACTATACGCCTCAGTGCTTAGTAAGAGCAGAAGTATCCGCACCTATAAGCCAAATGTCCTATAATGACATCACAGGGGAGGAGTTTGCCACCGATTTTGTACGTGCTATTGCCGTAGCCAATGCCGATGTATATCGTGCCGTAACACACAACAAAGGGGTTATGAATGGGATAGATGCGGTAGTGATTGCCACAGGGAATGACTTCCGTGCCGTAGAAGCGGCTGCTCATGCTTATGCCGCCAAGGAGGGGAGGTACAAGAGCCTTACTCAGGCCGAACTGAAGGATGGTATCTTCCATTACAGTATAGAACTTCCTTTAGCTATTGGTACCGTTGGGGGACTGACCAAGCTACATCCTATGGTAAGAACTGCCCTCAGAATACTGGAAAACCCCTCTGCGCAGACCCTCATGAAGGTCATCGCTTGCGTGGGATTAGCTCAAAATTTTGCAGCCGTTAGCTCTCTCGTGACCCATGGGATCCAAAAGGGACATATGAAAATGCACTTAGTCAATATCCTAAACCAATTGGGTGCCACTCTTGAGGAAAAACAACAACTTATTGACTATTTTAAGGATAAAACCGTCTCCCATAGCGAAGTAGTACAAGCCTTTAACCACATCAGGAGTTAGCCACTAACCACTAATCACTAATCACTGAAATAACCATCTCTTTTAGGATGTCATAGTAGGAGATAGACCCACTTTCTACCCCTTTGCTTTTCAGGTCTGCTTGTTTGATAACTTCCATACAGTAGCTGATTTTCTTCAAGGGGTAGAGGGCGGCTGCTTGTCGGTAATCTTTTAAGAAATAGGGGTTTACCCCCATCTCTCGAGCCAATTCAGCATCGGTACGGCCGGTAAGGCTGGAGAAGATAAAAAGACTCTTGAAGTAGCGATACAGGTTTTCTGTAATCATGGGCATAGGGTTATCCCTTTGGTTTTCATTGAAATACTTGATGATTTGCATTGCCTTGGGAAGGTCTTTGCGGCCTAAGGCATTTTGCAGTTCGAAGACGTTGAAGTCTTTGCTTATACCTATATTTTCTTCTATATGGGTGGGAGTAATTTCAGTACCTGGTTTTAAGATGATCTTGAGTTTGTTCAGTTCATTGGCAATACGGCTTAGGTCTGTCCCGAGGAAGCTCACCAAAAGCTGACAAGCTACTTGGTTGATGCTATAGTTATTCTCTTTCAGATAGCTATTTACCCATCTTATGGTATCACTCTCATAGAGTTTTTTACTCTCAAGGGTAGTATATTTCTTGAGTTCCTTGGCCAGCTTGGTCTTTCCATCTATCTTCCCATATTTGTAACAAAGCACTAAGATCGTGGTAGGAGAGGGTTTTTCTACATAGGGGAGCAGTTGCCCTATGGTGCGGCTCAGCTCCTGGGCTTCTTTGACAATGATCAGGCGGCGCTCGGCCATCATGGGGTACTCACGAGCATAGTGAATAAGAGCATCTACGCTGATGTCTTTACCATAGACAATTTGTTGGTTGAAGGCCTTTTCATCTTCACTAAGGACATGCTGTTCTATATAGTTACTCACTACATCTATAAAATAAGGCTCCTCTCCCGAAAGGTAGTAGATAGGGCTATAGTTTTTCTTTTTCAGTTCTGCTAAGATTTTTTCTACTTCGTTCATACTGTGTATTTCTAAATTTCTTTTTGTATATTTGCACCCATGCAAACACTGAATTTTCCTACGTACGAATTTCGGTTCAAAAATAATGAAAATAAACGATATATTTTCGATATGATCCGAAAAAAATTTGTGGTACTCACTCCCGAGGAGTGGGTCAGGCAGCATGTCGTGCATTTCCTCTTGCAGGATAGGAAATATCCACAATCCCTGATGAGTGTAGAGAGGCGCATTCAGGTCAATCATCTTACCAAGCGTTATGACATTGTCATCTATCGCCCCGATGGAAGTATTTTCCTTGTAGTAGAGTGTAAGGCTCCACAGGTGGCCATCACCCAAGAGGTCTTTGACCAGATAGCTCGTTATAACCTTACCCTAAAATCGGAAAATCTTATGGTAACCAATGGGTTACAACATATTTTTTATCAAATAGATTACCATAGGAAAGCCTATATTTTCTTGCGTGAGCTCCCTTATTTCTACCCACAGAATGAAAATCAAAAAAATATGACAAATCTGTAATTTTTAAGAATTAAAAGTTGTATCTTTGCCCCGCTTTTAGGCTCATGTTATGAAGTTATCCCACGCAGGACTTATTATAGGTTTGGTATTATTGTTAGACCAAGCAAGCAAAATATATATCAAAACCCATTTTATGATTGACCAATCCATTCATGTATTTGATTGGTTTCATATTCATTTTACGGAAAACCCAGGAGCTGCTTGGGGGGTAGCTATACCCGGAAAATATGGCAAGCTCATACTCAGTGTTTTTCGAATTGTAGCGATCATGGGGATAGGTTATTGGTTATGGGATGCTGTAAAGAAAAAAGCGCCCAAAGTGTTGATTATTTCTATCGCCTTGATTTTTGCAGGAGCCTTGGGGAATATTATTGATTCAGTATTCTATGGAGTGATTTTTGATCATAGTGTCAATAATGTAGCTACTTTTATGAGTGATGAGCCTTATGAGACTCTTTTTCATGGCCGAGTGGTGGATATGCTTTATTTCCCTATCATAGATACCTACTTGCCCGACTGGGTTCCCTTCTATGGGGGAAAGAGATTTACCTTTTTTGATCCTATTTTCAATGTGGCAGACACGGCCATCTCTGTTGCTGTAGGATTATTGCTAATATTCAACAAACAAGCATTCAAAAAGTAGATTAACTTTTTATTGATTTATTATTAGAAATTATCAGATAAAAAGAGCAATTTAAGGACTTGCGTTAATAAAAAATAACAATTTAACAACGTTTGTTATTAACGCTTATCAGGTTCATAAAGTTGTTGAAAAGTTGTTGAGAAAAAAAGTTGAAAAAAAAGTCGCAAAATATTTTTAGATAAGAAAAAAGTTTATACCTTTGTGCAAAATTTGAACAAGTAAATAAATAGTAATTTTATGGATACAAATCTATTTGAAACCTATGTAAAAGGTATGCGTGAAAGCGTGCCAGGATTTATTTCTATCACTGTGGTAAGTACAAATGATGGTAATACAATTGCTTACGAAGCAGCTTCTAACGTGGACAACCGCTTATCAAGTGCTTTCCAAGTAGAAATCTTACGTCAAGCTACTAAGGCGTTAGGATATGTAGAAGGTCTTAACGATAAGAATATCAATCGTATCGAAATCGCCCTCAAAGAACAACTACATGTATTGTTCGCTTCCAATAATCGTCAGTTCTTAGTACACTTGATCGTGGATGGTGCTAACCCTAACATCGCTATCACTAAGATGATGCATGATAGGCTCTTCAAAGTTGTTGAAGATAGCTACGAACCAACAGTGGAAGAACAACAAACTGTAAGAAGAAGATTATTCTTCTAAAATTAATAAATATGAAACCATAATACGCAAAATGCTCTTCCATGTAGAAGGGCTTTTTGTGTATAAAATAGAAATACAAGGGGCAAAGAAATAAATGAATTTCAGCCGTAGCCCTATAGTTCTATTAATTCTAAAACCCTAATATATACCATGAAATACCTAACCTTATCAGCCTTCTTATTAGCTCTTATCGGTTGTACTAATAATACTGCTAAAACTACAGAAGAGGCTCCAGCTCCACAAACCGAACAATCTACTTCTGCGAATCAAGCGGACTTGAAGGAGGTGACACTCAAGATAGAAGGAATGACTTGCGCTCATGGCTGCGCCGCTACTATAGAGAAAAATCTTAACAAAACCGAAGGAGTATCCAAAGCCGTGGTGGATTTTGATTCCAAGACGGCTACTATATCCTTCGATGCTCATAAGCTCTCTAAGGAGTCTTTGATCTCCGTAATAGAGGGCTCCAATGGGGGAGATTCTTATAAGGTGATCCCTTAAGTGAGATATTTAGGTTACCTTTGCATAGCAAAGGAAAATTAAATTTAAATAGGAAAGCATGTTATCAAATTCAAGTAAATATGCCATCAATGCAGTACTTTATTTAGCCCTACATTCCTCTGTAGAGAATAAAAAAGGCGTAAAAGAAATATCCGAGGTATTACATATTCCTACTGCTTTTTTGGCTAAATTATTACAGATATTAGCTAAGAAAAATGCTATTTGTTCAGCAAAAGGCCCAGGAGGAGGCTTTTTCCTCACTGAAGAGAAAATGAAGGCTCCTTTAGCTAATATCGTTCATCATATAGACGGGGTGGATAAGTTCTCCATTTGTTTTTTAGGAATAAGAGCCTGCTCTGAGGAAACGCCTTGCCCTATGCACTATGCTGTAAAACCTTTTAAGGAAGAGTTCTTAAGAGAATTGGAAAAACATGATATAGCCTATTTTGCTGATAAAATAAGACGAGGAGAGGCTTATTTAATTGTTTGACATGTTTGTTAAAAATTATTTTTTTCTTGTTTTTGTTCTAAAAAATCGTAACTTTGTCTTGTCACAAATTAATTTACAAATGCAAAAAGCAATTAAAAAAATTGCCCTTACAGTGTTGTTAATGGTGTCTGTGGTAGCTTTCGCTCAAAAGCCGAAAGTTCGTATTCTCGCAACAGGAGGTACCATTGCTGGAGTAAGCAAGTCCGCTACTGAAACAAATTACAAGGCGGGAGAGCTAGGTATAAACCAACTTCTACAAGCTGTACCTCAAGTGAAGGATCTAGCGGATGTCTCTGGAGAACAAATCGTTAAGATAGGCTCTCAAGATATGAACGATGAAGTATGGCTCAAGTTGGCCAAACGCATCAATGAACTCTTTAATAAGGAAGGTTATGATGGAGTGGTGATCACTCATGGAACCGACACTATGGAGGAAACAGCTTACTTTTTGAATCTTACAGTGCATAGTAATAAGCCTGTAGTGTTGGTAGGCGCTATGCGACCTGCCACAGGAATGAGTGCCGATGGCCCTTTAAATTTGTACAATGCAGTGGCAGTAGCTGCTGACAAAAATGCGCAAGGCCGTGGGGTTATGGTATGTATGAATGATATGGTCCTTGATGCTAAGGATGTTATCAAAACTAATACGACTTCTGTAGATACTTTCAAAGGGGCTAATTATGGTTCTTTGGCCTATATTCACAACGGTAAGGTATTCTTCGGACGTACTCCTACTAACAAGCATACCGCTCAATCAATCTTTGATGTAGATAACCTTAAAGCGCTTCCTAAAGTAGGAATTGTCTATAGCTATTCCAATGTATCAGAACTTCCAATGAAGGCTTTCATTGATGCTAAGTTTGATGGCATTGTACATGCTGGGGTAGGAAATGGAAACTTTTACCATACTATCTTTGACTTGGCTGTGAAAGCTCAGCAAAATGGCATCCAAATCGTACGTTCTTCTCGTGTTCCCACAGGGGCTACTACCTTGGATGCAGAAGTCGATGATGCCAAATTTCACTTTGTAGCCTCTGGAGCTCTCAACCCACAGAAGGCACGTGTGTTACTTATGTTGGCGCTTACCAAGACTAAGGATTGGCAACAAATTCAACAATATTTTAATGAATATTAAAATATTAAAAAGAGGGTAAAAATATAGTGCTCTATGCCTTTTTACCTTCTAAAAAGACATAATAATCTCATGGAACCTCCCTTTCCAAGAAGAAAGGGAAGGTTTCTTGATTTTTTACATTGCAATTATTCAATAATCTTTAAACCTATTTTAGATATGAAACTCAAGAAAATTTACACCAATTTGTTATTCAAGGTGTTTTGTGGAATACTCATAGGTATTCTCGTAGGGTGGCTTACTATCAAGGGGTGGTTCCCTCAGTGGACTTATAGAATACTGCTTACTTTCAAGGTACTTTTTAGTAGCTTCTTAGGCTTTGCCATCCCTCTTATTATCATGGGGCTTGTGATGCCTTCCATTAGCAAATTAGGAAAGAGTGCGGGTCGTTTGCTACTCATTACCGTAGGGATTGCCTATGCCTTTACCCTATTCTCCGGTTTTTCCACTTATTTTGCTTCGGAGGCGATATTCCCTACCTTGCTTGAAAATCAGCGTATAGATCCCATGGTGGATGAGATGGTACTTACCCCTTTCTTTACCATTCAGATGCCTCCTATTACGGATATTATGACTGCTTTGGTACTCTCTTTCATCATGGGAATCGGCCTTTCTCTAAGAGAAAAATCTACGCTCTTCCAAGTGATAGAAGAGTTTGGTGAAATCGTAAATTGGCTCATAGCCAAGGCTATTATCCCTGTATTGCCTTACTATATCATGGCTATTTTTGCAGAAATTACCTTTGGAGGAAAGGTTGTTTCAGTTATAGCAGTTTTCTTCAAACTCATAGTGGTACTCTTTATTATGCACATACTCCTTTTGATTATACAATATCTCATTGCAGGAGGGATTGCCAAGAAGAACCCTTTCAAATCACTTACCACTATGCTACCGGCCTATGCTACTGCTTTGGGAACTCAGTCCTCTGCGGCTACCATTCCTGTTACTTTGCAGCAAGCCACCAAGATGGGAGTCTCTCCACGTATAGCGGGTTTTGTAATTCCCCTTTGTGCGACGATACATCTTTCAGGAAGTACTATGAAGATTACCTCTTGTGCGATGGCCTTGATGATTTTGGAAGGGATGCCCTTTGATATAGAGCTATTCTCTGGCTTTATTATGATGCTAGGTATTATTATGGTAGCAGCCCCTGGAGTACCAGGAGGAGCCATTATGGCTGCTTTGGGAATATTGTCTTCTATGTTAGGTTTTAGTGAGGAACAACAAGGGCTGATGATTGCGCTCTATGTAGCTATGGATAGTTTCGGTACAGCTTGTAATGTAACGGGTGATGGTGCTGTAGCGCTCATTGTTAATAAGATAGAAGAAAATAAGGAAAAGTAAGTTTTCAAAAATACAAAATATATTGTTAATTCAAAAATTAATCCTATCTTTGCGCCTTTGTTACAAGGCGATTTTTCAGAAAGATGAATAATAAGCTACTTACAGTGGGTACTATGGCCTTTGATACGATAGAGACGCCTTTTTCCAAAGTAGAACGTACTATGGGAGGAGCTGCCAACTATAGTGCTTTGGCAAGTGCTATCTTTGATGTAGAACAGGCCGTAGTGTCAGTCATAGGTGAGGATTATCCTCAGGAGTTTTTAGCTCCTCTTTTGCAGCGAGAGATAGATCTCTCTCAGGTAGAGCTGGTAGAGGGGGGGCGTAGTTTCTCCTGGAGCGGGCGTTACCTTCCTAATATGAATGAAAGAGAAACACTTGAGACACAGGAAAATGTACTCACCAGATATACCCCTAAGATCAGTGCTGCTTTTTCGGATGCCTCTTTTGTACTTTTGGGCAATTTGCATCCTCGTATGCAGCTTCAGGTATTGGAACAACTCTCTCAAAGGCCTGCTTTTGTGGTCTCCGATACGATGAATTATTGGATAGAACATACTCCTGAATACCTCGATGAGCTTATCCGAAAGACGGATGTGCTTACTGTGAGTGACCAAGAGGCCTTTGCCCTTACCCGAGTAACCAGTCTGCTTAAGGCAGTAGAGAAGCTACAAGCCAGAGGGGCTACTTATATCATTATCAAAAGAGGGGAACACGGAGCTATGCTTTTTTATGAAGATAAGCGGTTCTTTACCCCTGCTATCCCTCTGACAGAAGTATGTGACCCTACTGGTGCGGGAGATACTTTCGCCGGAGGCTTCATAGGTTATATGGCACAAACAGGAGAAATTTCCTTTGATAATATGAAAAATGCTTTGGTCTATGCGACCACTTTAGCTTCTTTCTGTGTAGAGAAGATGGGAGTCGAAAGGTTACTAACCCTTACCAAGGAGGAAGTCCTTCGGCGCCTTTTCTGCTTGAAAGAATTAACCCAATTTGAAATAAAAGTCGTCTAAAAAATGAGTGATGCTATCAAACACGAATGCGGAATTGCACTACTTCGCCTTCTTAAACCTCTAGAATATTATCAACAGAAATATGGAACCCCTTTCTATGGTTTGCATAAAATGTATCTGTTGATGGAAAAGCAGCATAATCGCGGGCAGGATGGAGCAGGGATAGCCAATATTAAGCTGGATATGCAGCCCGGAGAGCGCTATATAGGTAGGGTAAGATCCAATGATGCCCAGCCTATTCAGGATATTTTTAAGCAAATCAATAGTCATATCAACGAATTGCTAAAGTCGCATCCTGAGGCTAAAGCAGATATATCAGCACTTAAGCGCCTTATTCCTTACTTAGGGGAAATATACTTAGGACATGTGCGTTATGGTACTTTTGGAAAGAATAGTATAGAGAATGTACATCCTTTTCTTAGAGAAAATAATTGGATCTATCGCAATTTGATTTTAGCCGGCAATTTCAATTTGACCAATGTCAATGAGCTTTTTAGCAAATTAGTAGAGCTGGGACAGCACCCTATAGCCAAGGCAGATACGATCACTGTTATGGAACGTATAGGTCACTTTTTGGACAATGAAGTAGAGGACTGTTATCGCCGACTTAAGTCAGAGGGGATCAGCAAGCGCGATGCATCTCCCTTGATTATGGAGCAGCTCGACATGGCTAAGGTTCTCAAGAAGGCAGCTACTCGCTGGGATGGGGGCTATGCCATGGCAGGTATTGTAGGGCATGGCGTTTCTTTTGTGATAAGAGATCCCGCAGCTATTCGTCCAGCCTATTATTACAAAGATGACGAGGTGGTGGTAGTAGCCTCCGAACGTGCGGTAATACAAACAGCCTTCGATGTATCCTTCGATCAGGTAAAAGAACTCGCTGGAGGTGCGGCCATTCTCATCGAAAAAGATGGCACCTCTCACATAGAACAAATCTTAGAACCTACCCAGCGCAAGGCCTGCTCCTTCGAGCGTATCTATTTTTCACGTGGTAGCGATCAGGAAATCTATTTGGAACGCAAGAAATTGGGAGCCTTACTCCTTCCTCAGGTACTTAAGTCTATAAATAATGATATAGAAAATACGGTCTTTTCTTATATTCCCAATACAGCGGAGACTTCTTTCTATGGACTTATAGAATCCGTTTCGGACTATCTTAACCAAAAGAAAAAACAACAAATACTTCAGGAAGGTACGACCTTGACTGAGGCGCGCCTAACACAGATACTCTCGGTTCGCCCTCGTATAGAGAAAGTGGCCATTAAGGATGTGAAGCTACGTACCTTCATCACCGAAGATTCGGGAAGGGAAGATATGGTGGCTCATGTATATGATATTACTTATGGTTCTGTAAAAAAAGACCAAGATAACTTGGTAATTATAGATGATAGTATCGTCAGAGGTACTACCCTGAAGAAGAGTATTCTCAATATTCTCAATCGCTTACAGCCTAAGAAAATTACCGTTCTTTCTTCTGCTCCTCAGATACGTTATCCTGATTGTTATGGGATAGATATGGCACGCTTGGAGGACTTGATAGCTTTTGAGGCTACCCTTGCGCTACACAGGGATAGAGGCTCCTATGCTATAGTGGAATCCATATATAAAAAATGTATTTCTCAGAAGGATAAGCCTGATACAGAGATTGTCAATTATGTCAAAGAACTTTATGATCCATTTACTCCAGAACAGGTATCCCAGAAGATTACCGAGCTTCTACGCCCTGAGGCGATGAAGTGCGACTTGGACATCATTTTCCAAAGTGTAGAAAACCTACATAAGGCTTGCCCTAATAACTTAGGAGATTGGTACTTTACCGGTGATTATCCTACCGTAGGGGGCAATAGGGTAGTCAATCAGGCATTTATCAACTTCTATGAAGGGAACAAGGAGCGAGCGTATTAATGAGCTCAAGACGAGACTAATAATCGTAGAAAGATTAAGTCTTTGATTATTAATGGATTGTAATAAAATAAAAAAATCATTGTGTTTTTCAAATAAAATGTGTATATTTGCATTACGATTTTGAGAGGGATATTTTTCTGATTATCAGCCTAGAAATCGTTTGTAAGATGCCCAATTAGCTGAGGAACATTATGGAAAATAATCTAAAAATAAAAGGGAATATATGGATAGAGACCGATACGGGCTTAGAAATCAATGCAGTGAAGGCATTACTTTTGGAACAAATAGATGCCTTAGGATCTATTTCGGAAGCAGCCAAGGTCTTAAATATTCCTTATCGCCGAGCATGGGGTATGATTCAAGAAATGAATCGCAATTCTTCCTTTGAGATAGTTGCCAAAGAAGCAGGAGGAAAAGCAGGAGGATATAGTGTCCTTACAGAAGAAGGTAGAGATATCCTTCAGCTTTTCAAAGATGTCAATGATAGCCTAAAGCAATATGGCAAGGGAGAGAATGGTTGCTTTACAGGATGGAAAGAGAACTAAGATCTCTCATAGATAGTGTAATAAGTTTTAGTTTAGTTATAAAAGAGGAACAAGGATATGCTTTGTAGAGGCTTTTCTTGCTCCTCTTTGTTAGTCATACAGATACAGACAAATTTTTGTTAATAATCAGAATTGAGTGCATTTTTTGATAAAAAAATAGTATTTTTGCGGCTATAATAAAAAATATAAATTTGGAAATGACACGAAAATTTCTTATCATTAGCTTTAGTGCCTTATCCTCTTTGTGGGTTAATGCACAAAGTGAGACCGAGCAACAAGATCAAGTACAACAAGAACCACAACGTACCTCACAACGCAGCCTACAAGCTCCTTTGGAACAGAAACAATATCCTGCTACCTTGGAAGGAAAATTCGATGAGCTGGTGGATCAATCAGGGAATTGGGAAAAATTCAAACTCGTCAAAAAAGAGAGCCTATATACTTACAAGAATATATTGCTTGATAGTGTGAAAGCCCACAAGAGTTTGTTACAAGAGAAACTCAATACAATACAGACGCAATCCTCCCAGATTAAGGAGCTAAATACGAATATAGCACAACTTCAAGAGGCACTCGACAAGGAAAAGAACCGAAATGATAGCATGGATTTCTTTGGGCTTACAATAGAAAAAGGGGTGTATTCTATCATTGTGTGGGGTATTATTATCTTGTTGGGAATATCTCTTGTCGTATTTGTTTCCCGATATGCACGTTCTAATAGTATCACTCGTGGTGCCTTGAAGGATTTCGAGGACTTGCAAAACGAATACGAGGAATATCGTTCCAAAGCCATAGAACGTGAACAGAAAGTACGTCGACAATTGCAAGATGAAATCAACAAACACCGTTCTTAAGCAATGCGTATAGATATTATAGCGGTGGTACCGGAGCTACTCAAGAGCCCTTTTGAACACTCTATTTTTAAGCGTGCGGTAGAAAAAGGCCTGGCGGAGGTACATTTCCATGACTTGCGCCAATATGGCTTGGGAAATTACAAACAGATAGACGATTATAGCTTCGGAGGGGGAGCCGGTATGGTACTAATGATAGAGCCTATTGATGCTTGTATCTCTGCCCTAAAGGCGGAAAGGAGCTATGATGAGGTAATCTACCTTACTCCTGATGGGCATACCCTTACCCAGCCTATGGCCAACATGCTCTCTCTGAAGGAAAATATTATCATCCTCTGTGGGCATTACAAAGGAGTGGATCAGCGTGTGAGAGATCACTTTGTCACTCGAGAAATCTCCATAGGGGACTATGTCCTTTCGGGAGGAGAGCTGGCTGCGGCAGTGCTTTCCGATGCTATCGTACGCCTTATCCCAGGGGTACTCTCCGATGAGACTTCCGCCCTTACGGACTCCTTTCAGGATAACCTTTTGGCTCCTCCGGTATATACCCGTCCGGCAGTATATAAAGGGTGGGAGGTACCTGATATTTTATTAAGTGGGAACACGCCCCTAATTGATCGCTGGCGTGAAGAGCAAGCCTATAAGCGTACCGAGGAACGACGCCCCAACTTGCTACAATAAAAATAAATCTATGTATCATGAAAATTTTAGAATCAGAATATTATAGGGAGGTAAGAGTACTTGAGGTAAATGGTGATGATGAGATAGAACTTTTTGATAAAAATCGTTATCTTACCTCTAGGGCACCTTTTGGCGCCTTACTCTCAGACCTTTTATGTGATATATATTTGTCCAACGAGGATCTGATTATCCATCGCGATAAGCTACAACATTTCGAAAAATGTACGGACTTCTATACCTTGGACTATTCTTCTAAGAATAACAAACTCTATGAGGATGAAGAATGTTTCTATCATCCTAAATTGGAAGTTTTTATCCTTATTTCGCATAACTTGACCAATGAGTATGACTCGGAGATGTTCGAGGAGGGACTCTATAAGGTGAATTATGTGTATTATAACAATAGTAAGCATAGTAGTGTAGAGGGATTAAAGGTCTTATTTTCTGAATATTTAGAGAAATACCAGCCTAAAAAGGCAAAAGTCTCTATTTTGCTCAAAGGACAGAACGGATTTGATGTAAAAACCCATACAATTAAGCCTTTCCGTATTGATTTTGAAAGGATGTACAATGATGACTTCATAGAAGTCCACAATCGAGTAAAGAAAAGTATTACCGATGAGAACAAAGGTATTGTGCTTTTCCATGGGATAGCGGGTTCAGGGAAGACCAACTACATCAAATGGCTTACCAGCCAGATACCTAATAAGAAATTCATCTTTGTGCCTACCTCTATGATTGCTTCGCTTACAGATCCTTCTTTCATGGGGGTACTGATTGATCACAAGAACTCAGTTTTGGTATTGGAGGACTGTGAGAACTATATAGCCGAACGTACGGCTTATAATAGCAATACGGATGTGGTATCCTCCATACTGAACATTGCCGATGGGATGCTCTCCGATGTGCTGGAGTGTCAGCTTATCTGTACCTTCAATTCGGATATATCCAAGATAGATTCAGCTCTTCTAAGAAAGGGGCGCCTGATTGCCGAATACAAGTTTAAGGAACTTACGGTAGAGAAAGCCAATAATTACTTGCGCTCCATAGGCAAGGAGCCCGTGATCACCAAGCCATGTTCCTTAGCAGAACTTACAAATATGGAAACCAAAGCCTTGAAGGAGGAGATGGAAGCTCCTAAGATAGGTTTCAAATAGAAAGACTATGAACTTTTTCAAAAAATTATTCTCCTCGGAGAAAAAAGAGACCTTGGACAAGGGGTTAGAGAAATCAAAGACTTCTTTCTTTGATAAGCTCACTCGTGCGATTGCTGGAAAATCCAAAGTGGATGACTCTATTTTAGATGAACTGGAGGGAGTTTTGGTCAGTAGTGATGTAGGGGTGGCCACTACCCTGAAAATCATCGAACGTATCGAAAAGCGCGTAGCAGAGGATAAGTACGTAGGCACCCAAGAACTTAATAAAATCCTTAGGGAAGAAATAGCCGCTCTGCTTTCCCAAACAGAAAGGGGAGAAGCAGTGGACTTCTATGTTCCTGCCGAACGTAAGCCCTACGTCATTATGGTAGTAGGGGTCAATGGGGCAGGGAAGACCACCACTATAGGCAAGCTCGCTTATCAGTTCAAAAAGAAAGGCCTTAAGGTAGTCTTAGGGGCTGCGGATACCTTTCGAGCTGCAGCTATAGACCAGTTGCAGGTATGGGCAGATAGGGTAGGGGTTCCTTTGGTAAAACAACAGACTGGGAGCGATCCGGCCTCGGTGGCCTATGATACGCTCTCTTCGGCACTTTCCCAAGAGGCCGATGTAGTGATTATTGATACAGCAGGACGTTTGCATAATAAAATTAATTTGATGAACGAACTCAGTAAGGTAAAGCGGGTGATGCAAAAGCTACTCCCAGAGGCTCCGGATGAGGTACTGCTTGTGTTGGATGGCTCCACGGGTCAAAATGCCTTCGAACAAGCCAAACAGTTTACCTTAGCCACTGAGGTGAATGCCTTGGCTATCACCAAGCTCGATGGTACCGCCAAAGGAGGCGTTGTAATCGGTATATCCGACCAATTCCAAATCCCTGTGAAATATATAGGGGTAGGGGAAGGTATAGAAGACCTACAAGTGTTCAACAAATACGAATTTGTAGATTCTTTCTTTAAATAAGATTGAAAGAATGAGAAAAAAAGTACGTTTTTATCTTATAATCCTCTCTTGTATGGTGCTACTTAGCGCCATACGTGGGGGGCTTTTTTTCTCTTATTATCTATACAATCCTACCCAATTTGTCTCCCTTTTCTGTGAAAACAAGACCAATACACAAAAGCACTGCCAGGGAAAGTGCTTCTTGGCAAAAGTCACTTCGGAAAATACTTCAGAGCCAACAGATGTAAAATTCGACTTTACAAAACTTCAGGTCGAGTTTTTTTGTATGGAAATACCCTCCTTTGAAGTGCCTTATTTCATCTTTGCCGATAAAAATCTTCTTTTTTATTATCATTTCTCCACTTACGAACTTATAAATAAGGAAATCCTCAGGCCGCCGGTGAATGGTTAATAATCAATTGTTAAAGGTTAATTGCTTAGCGTATTAACCTCTGGTTGTTATTTTATTTTTCTTATTTTATAGTGTAAAAAGATGAAAAAATTATATATTTTTGTATTAACAGCAATCGTAGCAGCTTGTACGATTGAGAAAACGCCTTTTGGCAATCGACTTCATTTTTCCTCTCGAGGGGAGCTGCGAGAAGCAGGGTATTTTAAAGAAAACAAACACCTTATCAGTATCGAGGCCCCCGATGGAGAGCTCCTAAGGGGCTACAATAAGTTTTCTGTAAAGATAGCCACTCCTCAAGATGGAGATGTGGTTACCGATGTGACTTTTCGTCCCTTCTATACCAATGGAGAGGGTATCCAAATCACCACCCCCCATAGTTCGCAATTGGTAAAAAAAGGCAATGAAAATCAGTTTGAAGGCTTTGTGGTCTTCAACACCCCTAAAAGATATTCTGTACTCAATGCGGTACATAGTGGAATAAAGACCCCTTGGCAACTTGAGATCACCTATAAGGTGAATGGCACCCCTTATACCATGGTCAATTCCATAGATGTTTTGGATACGCGCAATCCTAACCTGAATGTCACTGAGTTTCGAGGCCGTGATGGCAAGAAATATTTTATAGCCCTTACAGGCCCTGAAGTACCCAAGGTAGCCATTAATGACCTTACCGCAGGGATATGGGTACAGCAGCCAGATAGTACCTATGTAGTACCCCGCAATTATGTATTAGAATTAGACCCTCGTATGCCAGGAGAAGATATGGGAAACCACTCCTCTCCCAATAACCAAGACCTTATCCAAAAGGAAGATGGCTTCTATCATGGGAAGGTAAACTATACCATGAATGGATATTGGACACTGAATTTTATTCTCAAGGACGAACATGATAACCTTATCAAAGGGACAGAGGTGCCTGATACGGTAAGAATGGGAGTGTTTGGAGAGCAAAGTGAACTTCATATTGATATTTTATTTTAAAAAGAGATGAAAAAACACCTAATCTATATACTATTACTAACTGTAGGAACTACCTATGGGCAGATCCAAAAAAAAGATAGCATTATTCGGCTCAAAGAGGTGGTAGTAGCCGAGAAATTTCGTAAAAAACAAATACAGTCCGATGTAAAACTCAGCTGTTCGGTGGATGAATATTTGGCTACCTCCGATAACGTCAGTTTTATCAAGCGAGGTGCTTATGCCTGGGAGCCAATGCTGAACAATATGAATACAGAGCGCTCCAACATTACCATAGAAGGAATGCACATTTTCGGGGCTTGTACCGACAAGATGGATCCGGTAACCTCCTATGTGGAGACCAATAACCTCTCCAAGATAGACATCCATTCGGGACAGGAAGGCGGCATGCATGGAGCCACTATAGCCGGAAGCATCGATCTCAAGCGCAAGCGAGTTGCTTTTTCTGAAGAACCCAGCTATGGAGGCTCAGCCCAGTTGGGATTGCAACACAATAATATGCATCGCTTTGGGATGGCCGACCTGTATTATTCCTCTGAGAAATTCGTAGCAGATGGTACGGCAGCTTATCGCAAGGCAGAGAATTACAAAGCAGGTGACGGCAATAAGGTAAAACATTCCCAGTTTGAAAAATACAATACCTCTTTGGGATTGGCTTACAAGACCAGCGAACTCTCCGCTCTGAAAGCCGATGCGATCTTCGATGTGGCCAAGAATGTGGGCTATCCCGCCTTACCGATGGATACCTGGCTGGCGCGTGCCTTGATTTCTTCACTTTCATTTAAGCAACTCTTTGAAGATCAACTGCTTAAAGTATGGGACACCAAAGGCTATTTCAATGCTATAGAGCACTATATGGACGATACTACCCGCCCGGAAAACTTGGTGCATATGGATATGCCAGGCTGGAGTACCACTTATGGATTTACCTCTAAAATTCTCCTCAAGGAAGAAGACTATACCGCTGATATCCAGCTCAATGGATACTCTAATTACTCCTTAGCCGAGATGACCATGTATCCTAAAGACAGAAGGAAAATCACCGGATTTGCCCTTACCTGGCCAGGGGTAACGACCAACTATGGGGGGCTTTCCCTCTCCAACCAGTGGGAGCTAACCGATAGGGAACAACTCACCTTAGGAGGTACCTTCGGGATACATCATAATCACGTAGAACATCTCGATTTTATCCGTGTCTTCAACCAAAATACCGCAGATTCTTCCGAAGATAAAATACGCTTCCTCCCCAGCCTATACGCTACCTATCAAGTAAAGTGGAATCCTTATACCCTTTCGGTAGGGACAGGCTACGGACACAGAGCCCCTTCGGTATCTGAAGCCTATGGTTACTATATCTATAACAGCTTTGACCGCTATGATTATATAGGAACGCCCAACCTTAAGAATGAAGTCTCCTACGAACTCAATGGAAGCCTTAGCTATGAAAAAGAAGGACTTATCGCTGAGGCTAAGGTCAATTATTTCTATATAGAGAACTATATATTAGGGAAAATCCTCCGTATTGCCTTCCCTATGAATGCCGCTTCGGTAGGGGTAAAGAAATATGAGGCTTTGGAGTATGCCAAAATATTCAATGCCTCCCTGAACTTGAGCTA
This sequence comes from Capnocytophaga sp. oral taxon 863 str. F0517, assembly GCF_000466425.1. Lineage (GTDB taxonomy): Bacteria > Bacteroidota > Bacteroidia > Flavobacteriales > Flavobacteriaceae > Capnocytophaga. The sequence goes on along the minus strand of NZ_KE992117.1, from coordinate 729 downwards.
CCACTTCTTGGAAAACTTTAACTGGAAAGGGAGCCTTAACTATGCCCGAGGCTTCGACTTCGAGGGGCAAAACCTGCCTTTCATCCGTCCGCTAAGTTACCAATCCTCCTTGCGATATAACAAAAACCGCTTGGGAGCTACCTTTTCCTTCAATGGGGATTTTACTCAAACGGCCTATTCGCCCCAATATGGAGAAGATCGCACACCGGCCTATATCGTATATAACCTCTCGGCAAACTACCGTTTCCCTCTCGGCAAGCAAACCCTAAGCTGGGAAGTAGGGGTGGAGAATATCCTTGATAACTACTACAGCACCTATGCCGATTGGGGAAATATCCCCCGCATGGGACGCAATATCTTTACCAGCGTAGGAATCACATTTTAGTGACTAGTGACTAATCCTATTGCACTGGTCATTAGTCATTAGTCACTATCTCACATAGCCGAGTATCTCCATCACGCTTTTTCGCTTGGGAGGCTGACGGCACTCTACGGAGCCGGTAAGTGCATCGGGAGCATCATCGTTCAGGTTGGTGCCAATACGCAAGTAGCTTAGCAGGTCTTTGGCGAATTTCGGAAAACGCTGTTTCCAGTCCACCGGCATCCAAATGAGTTTTTGTACCGAGGCCGAGGCGGTGAAAATACGCGCTGTCTTGTTCTGATTTTGATGGAAAGGATAAAAACGGGTGAGGTGATTGCCTCTGTCATAAGCCTGCTGCTGGAGGTTGC
>NZ_KE992116.1 GCF_000466425.1 Capnocytophaga sp. oral taxon 863 str. F0517 | reverse complement strand
TATGAAGTAACTGAACAGGAAATTATAGAGATGTTACGTGAAAGACCATATTGAGTTGTTGAAAATATGTATAGCTGAAAACTATCTCCCATTTCCCAAAGTCAATTAGTATGTAGCTAAATAGACACTTCAATTTGTCAATTTGCCAATTGTCTCATTGCCTCATTGTCTCATTGTCTCATTATCAAATTAAATTAAAAAAATTTTGGACAACCCGATTTTTTGTAGTATTTTTGCCAGCTGAATTATTTCATAAATAAAATAAACCTAATGAAGATTAGTAAAGAACAAATAGACGCGCTCAATGCCGTTATTACCTTGGAAATTGACAAGGCTGACTACCAACCAAAGGTTGAGGAAGCTCTGAACAACTATCGCAAAAATGCATCCGTACCCGGATTCCGCAAAGGTCATGTTCCTATGGGGATGATCAAAAAACAATACGAAAAAGCGATACAAATCGACGAACTCAATAAGCTCATTGGGCAATCCTTGGATAAGTTCGTACAGGACGAAAAGCTCCGCCTCTTGGGACAACCCATCCCTAAGGATGAGAACGCAGAGGCTAACTTCCAGGGAGACCATCATAAGTTCGTATTCGAAATAGGACTCGAACCTGAATTCTCCATCGACCTATCTCAACCTATTGACTACTACGATATTAAAGTAACCGATAAGGAAATAGACACCCAGATTGAGCACCTCCGTAGCCGATTGGGAAGCTATACCGAGGCAGAAACAATTACCGAAAATAGCCAAATCGGCGGTACCTTCTTCTCCGAAGCCAATGAAGTGGATAAGTTCTTTACCTTCACCGCTAAGCAACTTGGCGAAAAAGCCTTCGAAGCGCTTAAAGGTAAAAAGGTGGGCGACCAGCTTACCCTCTCTACCAAAGGCCTCTTCAAGGATGTACATATGCTCATGGAAGCTCTCGAAAAACCACATGATGTAGTACATGACTTGGATATAGAGGTGACCTTTACCGTTGAGAAAATCCAGGAGCTTATCTTGGCTAATATGGATGAGGACTTCTTCAAACAGATATACCCTGAGGTCACTACCGAAGAGGAATTCCGCAAAAAAGTGGCAGAAAGTATCAAGGAAGATTTCGATCACAATGCCGATATTCGCTTGTTGGACGATGCTACCGAACTACTTATCGAAAATACCAAGTTCGACCTTCCTGCCGAGTTTCTCAAACGTTGGATTCGAGCCACCAGTGAAAATCCTATCACCGAAGAAGAAGCCGCTCAAGATTATGAAAAATCTGAAAAAGGACTCCGCTATCAGCTCATCGAAGGCAAAATCCTTACAGAGAACAACTTACAAGTATCTTACCAAGAAATACGCCAATTCTGCGAAAACGCTATCCGTGCGCAAATGGCTCGATTCGGCTTACATGACATCGAACAAAGAGAATTGGACAACTTTGTGAACAATACCCTCAAAGAACGCAACGAAGTGGATCGCATCCACCGCGAACTCACCGGAGGAAAACTTATCCAATTCTACAAAGAAAAGGCCAACCTTAACAAAATAGAGATAGATATCGATGCTTTTATCGAAAAATTCTATTCTCACCAACACAATCATTAATTCCTAAGAAATGGACTATTCAAAAGAATTTAGAAAATATGCTACCCAACATAGGGGAATCAGCAGCATGTACTACGATACAATCGTCAGTAGCATGACCCCTTATATTGTGGAAGAAAGACAGCTTAATGTAGCACAAATGGACGTTTTCTCCCGACTGATGATGGATAGAATTATCTTCCTCGGTACGGAGGTGAACTCTCATGTGGCCAATATCATCCAAGCACAGCTACTCTTCCTCGAGAGTGTGGATGCTCAGAAAGATATCCAGATATACATCAACTCTCCTGGTGGAGAAGTGTATTCCGGCCTTGGAATCTACGATACGATGCAGTTCATCAAGCCTGATGTGGCGACCATCTGTACCGGTATGGCTGCTTCCATGGCAGCAGTACTGCTCTGTGCAGGGGCTAAAGGAAAGCGCTCTGCCCTCCCCCACTCCCGTGTGATGATTCACCAGCCACTCGGTGGAGCACAAGGTCAGGCCAGCGATATCGAAATTACCGCTCGCGAAATCCTCAAAATCAAAGAGGAATTGGCGCTGATCATCGCCCGCCACTCCGGCAAATCCACCGAGGAGGTGATCCGTACCGGTGACCGTGATTACTGGATGATTGCTACCGAAGCCAAGGATTTTGGTATGATCGACGAGGTACTCATCCGTGGAAATTAACAAACCTTAAAATTCAAATATTATGAGTTCATCATCTGAAGTATGTTCCTTCTGTGGCCGACACTCCGGTAAGGATGTCTTCTTGGTCTCCAGTGGTGTACAGAATAGTGTCTATATCTGTAACTATTGTATCGAACAGGCAGCAAGCATCTGGCGTTCCGAAATTGAGAACAACAAGAAAAAAGCGATCATGGCGCTGAACAAGGATTTGCTGCTGAAAAAACCTACCGAAATCAAGGGTTTCCTTGACCAATATGTTATCGGACAAGAGGCTACCAAAAAAGTACTCTCCGTGGCGGTATACAACCACTACAAGCGCCTGCTACAAGAGCGCGATGAGCATGAGGTGGAAATACAAAAGAGTAATATCGTCATGGTAGGGCAAACCGGTACCGGGAAGACCCTCATGGCACGCACCATCGCCCAAATGCTCAACGTGCCTTTGGCCATCGTCGATGCGACGGTCTTTACCGAAGCTGGCTATGTGGGTGAGGATGTCGAGAGTATCCTTACACGCCTACTACAAGCGGCCGACTATGATGTGGATAGGGCTGAACGCGGAATCGTTTTTATCGATGAAATCGACAAAATCGCTCGCAAAGGGGACAACCCTTCGATCACCCGTGATGTCTCCGGAGAGGGCGTGCAGCATGCCTTGCTCAAGCTCTTGGAAGGCTCCATCGTCAATGTTCCTCCCAAAGGGGGACGTAAGCACCCCGACCAAAAGTACATCGAGGTCAATACCGAACATATCCTCTTTATCGCTGGAGGTGCCTTCGATGGTATCGAACAGATTATCGCCAAGCGTATGAACCGACAAGCGGTAGGTTACAATACCTCTAAGGAAAAACGGGTGGACGACAAGAACCTCCTACAGTACGTCACCCATAAGGACTTGAAGGACTACGGCCTTATCCCCGAGATCATCGGCCGCCTTCCGGTACTCACCTATATGAATCCGCTGGACGAGGCTACCCTGCGCATGATTCTTACCGAACCTAAGAATGCGATTATTAAGCAATATATCAAGCTTTTTGCGATGGATGACATAGCTCTCTCCTTCGAGGAAGATGCGCTAAATTTCATAGTCGAAAAAGCCTTAGAGTACAAGCTCGGTGCTCGTGGATTGCGCTCCCTATGCGAGAGTATCCTCACCGATGCCATGTTCTCCCTCCCTGGTACAGGCCAAAAGACCTTGGTGGTCACTCGTGCCTATGCCCAGGAGAAGCTTACCAAATCGGGCTTTACGCAACACTTACTCACTGCATGATAGTTTTAGAGATGTTTTACAGATATGGGACTCCTTTGAGTCCTATATCTTTTTTTCAAAAAAAGTGATATGAAAAAAATCTTCTTATTATTCTTTGTACTGCTTTTAGCCGTAGGCTGTAAGCACAGTTCCTCCGGACAGATTACCCTCCCCAAGGATCAGATTACCAACCAAATGTATTTCGCGGATAAGCCTATTGTCTCCGCCCATCGTGCCGGTAAGGGAATCCCTGGCTATCCGGAAAACTGCCTCCAAACCATCCAACACCTCCGTAAAAAGGGGATTCATAGCTTCGAGATTGATATCTTCGAAAGTGCCAGCGGCGACCTTATGCTCATGCACGACGATAAGCTGGGACGTACCGCTACCGGAGAGGGTGTAGTCTCCCAAATGACAACCGAACAACTGCTTAAGGAACACCTCAAGGATGACTTTGGCAAGGAAACTCCCTACCAAATTCCTTTGCTCAAGGACGTATTGGCTTGGTGTAAGCAGCATGATGCTTACCTGATGTTGGACTTCAAAAAGGGAATTTCCTATAGCAAGGTAGCCGACTTGGTACGTGCCGAGCAGATGCAAGCACAGGTGGTACTGATCAGCTATAACGCGGAACAGGCCAAGGCGCTCTACCGTGTCGCCCCCGAAATGCTCATCTCCGTTACAGTACGCAACCAAGAGGAGCTCGACCGTATCCTCAATACCGGCATTCATAAGGAAAAATTGGTGGCCTTCACTGGGGTTCACTTAGCCGATGACAGTCTTTACAAAAAGCTTAATGAACTTAGAATTCCTTCCATTCTCGGCACCTTGGGGAACTTGGACAAACGTGCCGAAGCCCGTGGAAACCATCTCTACCAAGAATGGGCGAAAAAAGGGATACAGATTTTCTCCACCGACCGACCCTTTGCACCGAAGTTCTAAGCGCAAAGCCAGCGAGGATTTAGCTCATAGATAAGTAAAAAGTGAAGTGTGAAACGATTCATGCTTCACTTTTTCTATTGGCAAAATTACGAAATACTGAAGGTAAAGTCAAGCAGATGGACAGTGAGAAGTAAGAATTTGTACGATAAAAAAATAGCTTAAGAAATAAGGGGCTGTCCGAAAAGTCCAAAACACAGCCCCTTTGATATTAAAAATTAGATTTCTCCTTTTTCTACGGCCTCCTTAAGGGCAGCGATAGTAGTATCCAAATCGGCATAGGAGAGCGCATCGTTGAGGAAGTAGCTCTCGTAACCGCTTGGTGGTAGGTAGATACCACGGGAGAGCAGTGCATGGAAGTACTTCTTGAAGCGCCCATGGTCGGCTCGCTGCGCACTGCCAAAATCCGTTACGGGCTCTTGGGTGAAGAAGACCGAACACATGGAGCCAAAGCGGTTGATCTGTACCGGAATACCTGCTTCTTGGAATACCTTTTCAAAGCCTATGTGTAGGTAGGCGGTTTTCTTGGCTAAGTGTTCGAATACTTCGGGTTGTTTTTCTATTTCGGTAAGCATGGCCAGCCCGGCACTCATGGCCAAGGGGTTCCCACTGAGGGTACCAGCTTGATAGACCGCTCCGGTAGGGGCTAAGTGATCCATGATTTCGGCTCGGGCAGCAAAGGCAGCTACCGGAAGTCCCCCTCCGATGACCTTTCCGAAGGTTACCAAATCGGCTCGGATACCTAAGGCTTCTTGTGCCCCTCCTTTGGCCAAGCGGAAACCGGTCATTACCTCATCTAAGATAAGGAGGGAATCCTGTTCGTCACAGAGGCTGCGTAGGCCTTCTAAGAAACCTTCCTTAGGCAATACACAGCCCATATTTCCAGCAATAGGCTCTACGATGATGGCAGCAATCTGCTGAGGATGGGCAGCAAAAAGGGACTTTACCGACTCTAAATCATTATAGGTGGCCAATAGTGTATCCTTAGCCGTACCTTGGGTAACCCCTGGGCTATTGGGCACCCCAAAGGTAGTAGCCCCACTACCGGCCGCAATGAGGAAGGAATCCGAATGACCATGATAGCAACCGGCAAACTTGATAATCTTCTCACGCTTGGTATAGCCACGGGCCAAGCGAATGGCACTCATACAAGCCTCCGTACCGCTATTGACAAAGCGGATTTTCTCCACATGAGGCACCATCGAAATAGCTTTTTCGGCAATGAGAGTCTCTATCTCGGTGGGCATCCCAAAGGAAGTACCTTTCTTAGCACGTTCGGTAACAGCCTCTATCACCGGTGCATAGGCGTGGCCAAAAAGCAAAGGCCCCCAGGAGGCAATATAGTCGATGAGCTTATTGCCGTCGGCATCATATAGGTAAGCCCCTTGGGCACGTTCTACAAAAACGGGGCTACCCCCTACTGAATTAAAGGCACGTACCGGAGAGTTCACCCCACCGGGAAGTACCTGCTGCGCTGCTCGAAAGAGCGCACTACTTCTTTGATATGATAACATCTTTTTTAATGGTTAATGAGCAATGATTAATGGTCAATGACAACTTGCAAAGATACGATATTTGAAAGGAAAAGTCAAGAATTTTTAGAATGATGATTCATTAAGAGGTAAAAGATAAAGGGTTATAGGCTTTAGCTAAACTCCTTAATGGCGAATAATTCTTTTAATCCTTAGTGGACAACCTTTTAACCCTATATTGATAATGCTGTAAGTAATTGCGCTGAAGGCGTGGACTAAGGAAAGAACGGCTTACAAGTTGGGCTACCTCTTGGCTATGAGAGGTCATCTGTTCTAAGATAATGAGTACCTCTTCTTGGGGCAGACCACAGGCCTCCGCTAAGGTGATAAACTGCTGGCGTATACGGCCTTGTGCCTTAGGGAACAGTCCCTGGCTAAGGGCAAAATCACTGTCTTCGATATGGATCCTTGTATTGAGTAGGTCATAAGCAGGGCTAAGGCGGAAACTCCCTTCTCCGTCCTCTATCAGGGAAAAATTCTTCAAGTGGGCATCACCATTGGCAAAGAGATAGTTGAAGACTAACAAACGGACTAACCGTAGGGCTTCTTGCTTCCAATGAGGTAAGAGCTGTTGGAGTACTTGGAATAGTTCGTAATAACTGCCCTTGTATTTGTAATCTCCCCCATGGGTCTGAGGAGTTCGCTTCAGTAGGGAAGCAAAGTCCTCCACGGCCAATTTCTCTCCAGAAGGGCTTATATCAAAGCGCTTGACAAGGTAAGCAGGTGTGCCATCACTGAAGAAAATCAGTCCGTTCTCGGCCGTTTCTATCCCGAATACCTGTGCGGCGAGCTGCATGGTAAGATGCTCATTAGCAGGGGCAAATTCTTGATTTTTAGGCATAGGAGAAATGGGCTTTAGGATATAGCCCCCTCTTTTGCCTGTTTGGTTTAAGATCAGTTGGTCTCCCTCCAAGCAAAGACTATGTTTTTCTTGATAGCCGGAGAGAGACATGGCTTTTTTGTTCTCCCAAAGTTCTTGGGAAGAGGTTTGCAAAGAGAATGACAAGCGATGCGGCACTATCGCTCCAGCAAATAACCGCTTGAGAGCCTCAGGGCTGTAGCTATGATAGCCTTCACGGAGCAGGGAGGGGCATACGATTATGATGGGTAATTTATTCATTTCCTTCGATTTCTTGGATAGTAATTGCTCCAATGGTATCATGTTTGGCTATCTGAAGTAACAGGCCAAAATCATCCTCTAAGTCTAACCTGAAGGCTCGGCAGAGCTGCACTCTGTTGTTCCCTTCAGGTAATAGATGAAAGAACACAGGGAAAAGTGCTTTGCAGGTGTAAGGCTCCTCCCGCTTGGCCATCACTAAGCTAATAGGAGGGGAGTTACTGTCGGCCAGCCACAAAGGGTCATAGCAAAAGCGGAAAGAACCATCATCTGCCTGACTGACTACTCCCGAAGGGATCCCTTTATAAAGTACTTTTGCTTGTCTCATAGTAAGTGAATAGTTTGCAAAGATACGATATTTGAAAGGGAAAGTCAAGAAAAGTTTGGAGTTTTTAATTCTGAACTTTTGCTTGCCAATATTCCTTGGTCTCTATATCCATGATAGTAAGGCGGCTATTGAAACCTGCCCCAGTGTCGAGGTTCCATACATGGTGCCGACACATAGGTTTATCTGTGCCATAAAGGAGCGTGGGGGTATGTCCTATATAGATTTCCTTATATAGCGATAGCCTTTTCGGGTAATAGGAATCGGTGGGTGGCATGTCTTCAGGGGTAGCCAGGGCTAATTCCCAAAGTGTTCTGTCCCAGTAGAAATTTTCCTGAAAAAACTCGTGTGCCACTCCCCCTCGGTCGGTAAAGCCTGCATGTAGGAAGAGGCGATTTTGTCCATCCAAAAGGTAATTCTTAAGTGACTGAAGGAAGTCAATATGTGGCTGCTTCTCCTCCTTAGTATAGTGCCTATATGCCTCTTCGGTAGCCTTGCCCCCATGGGAACGCCAAAGGTCAGACATGGGTCTGCCCAAGAGAAAATCGCAACACAAAGCATCGTGATTACCCCTGAGATAAATCACTTGATGGGTCTGTTGTAGGGCGATAAGCTCGTCCAACACCTGGGGGGTATGCTTGCCCCTATCGGCATAGTCCCCTAAGAAAATCAGTAGGTCATCGGGAGTCACCTGCGCCCGTTCCAAGACCTCAAGCAGCGCTGCGTAAGCACCATGTATGTCGCCTATAACAAGTGTTCTCATAAGGATAGTAGTTAGTGATTAGAGGTTAGTGGTTAGTAAATAAGCAAATTCAGAAACGACTTACATTATTTGACCTTCACCCAAAAATATTCGTCTTCTTTAGTAAAAAAGACATGCCATTGTCCGTTGATCTTAAAGGCTTTTAGGCAACTTGGCGTATTTTCACTTGACATCTCCTCTACAGGGAAATACTGGTATAACAAGATACTTTCCCCCTTTAGAGCCTGTGTATCTTTGTCAAGGCGCTGCATCTTGAGTCCGCTGAAAAAGCCATCGTAATATTCATAAAAAGCCACAATAGCATCCTCGTCCTGCTCCATGATTCGGGTGTCATAGATATCATCCGGCGAAGACACCCTATGTTCTTTGGAAGGCGTGGCTATGGTGTAGAAGTTAAAAGTATCATTAGCATCCATATCTCCATAATACTGCTTTTTCCCCCAGCTTAGATAAGTAGTTCCCCACTCAAATTCCTTTCCTAAAAGAGTCTTTTCAAGTAGCTTGGTAGCATTGCACCTTAGGAAATAGACCCCCTTTTCTGTTTTCAACTGAAATACAAAGTTATCTGTCGCTCCTGTGGCAATATATTGTCTGCGGTGCTCTAACTGCTTAGGATTGTCCAGTAAAGGGTTGAGCGGTATCTTCCCCTCTATCTTACCTGTTTTAGTATTAAGGGTCATCACTTGAAACTCCTTTGTATCTATTTTTTGCACAAGGGAATACATACATTCAGCAGTGGTGTAGGTCTGTACAATATGATACTTAATATCACGATAAGAAGCCTTACGATAGGATTTGTTAGGCTCAGGGACGACATCAGCAGAGGCTATCTGCTGGTAGAAGAGGGAATCATTCACCCTTTTAGGAACATATTTTGCCCAAACAAAATGACTATTGAGTGTATATAGTGTATCTCTTTGTGCATAAAAAGTCTCAAAATCAGTAGCATCAGGCTGCTCTTTTGAATAAATGCGCCCATGTACTACTTTGTCATTTTGGGTATCAAACACCAAGAGCTGTTCTTTGCCATGCGAAGAATTCTGATGAAGACTATATACCTTTTGGGTATCCTTGTCCAAGGCATAGAGCCTATAGTCAACAATATCTTTCTCAAAATTTTCTATATGGACAGGTAGGTTTTGCAGCATTGGATAAGGCTGTTTTTGGAACCGTTGCCACCATTTCCGCCAATCTTCTTGAGTAGGCTTTTCTGGTAAAGGTACTATACTGCTTAGAAAATCCCTTATATAACTTAGCCTTTCTTGAGCCAACTCACTCATTAGCCTTTCTTGCTTATACTCCTTGGAACCTCCGACCCTTTTTCCATCCTTGCTTACCCCTTCCCAATTTTTCTGATTTATAATAGTAACCTTTTGTGTGGAAGACAACGCCTCTATCCACTGGGGGATATCCCGAAAGTCATCACTATTGTTAATCTCTTGATAGTAGATAGGGATTCCTTTTTTGATTTTCTCCATAGTGGATAAGGGCAGTTCTTCAGGATAAGAGAGGGTTATTTTATTGCCTTGCTCATCGGTATAGAAGGCTTTTTTAGTATAATAGACATCAGGCGCATTAGGAATCGGGAGTATCTCAAAAGAAATAGGTATATCGTACTTGTAGGTAATTTTGTCACCAAAGAGAGGAATCAACAAGATATGAGAAGTCCCCAACCTCTTAGCATCCAAGGGGCTGAGCTTAAGGAAATCGGCGCTATCCTCAAGAAGATATGCATTGCCTTCCTCTAATACAAAGAGTGCCCTTCGGATATTGTCATAGAGGTTAATCGTGCGATACTCCCGCTTGAACTCACCTGTAACCACGTTACCTTGTGCTAAAGCCGTACAGCTGAAGAAGAAAGTCCATATTATATATCTTATCATTTTTTCTTATAATTTAGTTAATAGACTTTTGTTATTGTTATAGTTTTCGTATATTTCCAAAAAGGTGAGACAGTGTCTCACTTATTTAACATTTTAGAAATAGAGAGGCTAATATGATGGAAATCAACACTTTATTCTTCGTCTATTATTCTACGTAATTCTTCTTGTAGCTGCTGTTTGTCTGGTAGATAGAGTTGGTATCTACTTACAAAAAGCTGATTTGATATACCTTGCATCGCATATTCTATAAGAACTTGATGCTTGTAGGCGCCAAGGACAATCCCTATAGGTTCATTATCTCCTTCGGTATTTTCTTCATTTTTAAAATAGTTCAGGTATAAGTTCATCTGTCCTATATCATTATGTTCTATTTCTCCTTTTTTCAAATCTATAAGAACAAAACACTTTAAGATACGATGATAAAACACAAGATCTACATAAAAGTGGCATGATCCTATATTGATTCTATATTGTCTCCCAATAAAGGCAAAGCCTTTTCCCAATTCCAAAAGAAAATCTTGAAGATTGGCTATCAATCTATGCTCCAATTTTCTTGTTCACATTGTTTTGCATAAAAATTGATTTCGAGCTCATTATCTGCCTTTAGTATCTCAAAATAATGGCTCCAACTCAAAAGAGGAGAGACTGTCTCACTTTTAGGAAAGCATAGATAAAACTTTCGTATATAGATGATATTACTTCGGCTAAACCCTTTTCCATAAGCAATGGTTAGGTCATGAGAGAGACGATTGAGTAATTCTGCCCCATATTCTGCACGTTCGTTTCCTTTCTGTTCATATTCCACAATATAACGACCGATTTCCCAATTAGTCCTCACTAATGCCATATTGACTGCTTGAAGTGCTTTGCTTCTTCCTTCTATTAGGATACGCCCTATAGCCTCAATCAGTTCTTGATACAAAGGACTTCTTACTATTAGTTTCTTATCCATAGTTACTCTTACTTTTATGTTAATAGCATTCTGTAGAGGTTATTTATTTCGTATATTTCCAAAAAGGTGAGACACTGTCTCACTTATTTGAGTATGGGGCAAAGATAGGGAAAATTCCCCTAACTTGGTAGAGAGTTAGGGGAATTTTTAAGTTTATTAGACATCATTGTGTTTGTTTGGAGTATAATTTTAATTCTTATTATATCCAAAATCTCGTGTGAGTAAAACCTCCTTCCACCAGGATTCTCTACTTATGATAAGTTCATCTTTTACAGTACTTTTGAAAATATCCAAAATAGAATACCTAAAATACTGCTTTATATGCTCAAAAGATAGTTCTTTCAGTTCTTTATTCCCTCCATTTCCTGTTTTTACATAATCCTCCCATCTTCCTAAAAGCATTCTCTCTCCATAGGCGGAGCCTACATACATTTTTCCATTAGAGGTATCGGTAATCAGGTAAACTCCTTTTTGGTTTTGCAGGGCAGTCTTCCATGAATCTTTTGCCAATACGCGTGATAAATCGCTCCAAGATAGATTTACATTATCATAACCTGGAAAGATATCATTATCAAAAATATCGGGCAATATCTCATATACTTCACATTCATCAATTAAAGGTATGGCATGGCGTGCCAAATTTTGAGAAGTATTTTTATACTTAACTATCAGTCTTCCAAAGTATTTTTTATACTCTGAAAGTTCCTCATGTTCGTAACCAATTCCATTGAAGACATTGAGATCTTTAGTAACTTTCCCTATATGGAAGAGTAACCACAAATCATCTTTGATACGAATAAAACCAATGGTAGTTTGTCCTTCTTTGAAGATTTTTTGTTTTGAATAGTTCCAGTATTGTCCCTCCAAGAGGGTTTTTATGTCGCTATTTTTAAAAATCTCGATAGGGTTCCAGTTTCCTGCAAACATCAGATTGAATTTGATTTTAGTGTTTTTCAATTCTTCCTGACTAAAATTCAAAATATCATTTAACTTGATACTCATAATTATATTGTATTTTTTAAATATCGCCTACTCTAAAAGGTTTTCGGCTTCCCCTATTTATTTCTTAGATAAAAAGCTACGGGCATCCCGTTTTGTTTAGCTCGAAGCCCGACTAAAGGCAAGAGGGGGACGACTGACAAAGATACAAAATTATCTTTATACTAACATCCTTTTGCCTTACTTTTTTCAATTCTCCTCTGTTTTTTTGCCATAGGAGATGATATGCAATTCTTTTTGTAGCTTTTTCGCTTTAGTAATGCTATCTTTGGTGCCTTTTGATTGTCCGTCCCAAAAGGCAAATACCACATCGGCGGTTTCGATGATTTGGGTATTGCGTACCAGGGTAGCCCCACGTCCGTATTTTTGGTAATCAGGCTTGAAAACCAAGAGAGGAATGTCCATCTCAGTGGCAAATTGAGCGGCAAGGGTATCGGCGCCTTTAGCACCCCCCGATACGATGTTTTCAGGTGTCTCATGCGTGTCGATATACGCTAAAAGGCTTTCTTTCAATAGGGTATAGTCGCTAAAATCGCGCCCCCCAACAATGGCTATATTCATATCATTTATTTTTTATGGTGCAAAGGTCTTTGCTTATTGCGCCAAAACTTGTCGCTCTAAGAAAAAAGTTTTATCTTTGCCAAAAAAACAAATGAGCTTAGTCAATAACTTTCTTAGGCATCGCTTCCTTATAGAACGGCTACGCATGGCGGCTTGTTCGCTTGGGGATTTTGAAGATGATTTAGCCCACAGCGGGGAATATGCAGAAGTAAAGTCTTTTAGCAAGCGTACCTTACAGCGCGATATAAACGATATTAGAGAGATCTATCACATTGATATTCAACACAATAAATCCATTAAGAAATATGAGATTGTGGAGGATAATGACCTCTATGCTCAAAATCTTCTTGAGGCATTCGATGTCTTTAGAGCGCTGCAAAATCATGGAAATCTCTCCAAACTTATTGCTTTTGACCATCGCTACCCCAAGGGTACTTCTCACCCAGCAGGCACCCAACACCTCTCTACTTTGCTACAAGCTATCAAGCAAAAGAAGCAGCTACAATTGCACTACTACAAGTTTTGGGGAAGCAAAGAGGTACAAGTACGCACTATTGAACCTTACTTGCTCAAGGAATCACAACACAGATGGTATGTATTGGCCTTGGATGTGGATAAGAAAGCGCTTAGGATATTTGGTCTTGATCGTATTAGAGCTATTGAGGATAGCGGAATGAAGCGCATGCAACGCCCGCCTCAAGGAATTGAACGTTTCTTTGATGATAGTTTTGGGGTATGGGTGGATAACGACCGCACTAAAGTCGAGAAAGTTACCCTATCCTTTAGGAGAAACGAAAAAGATTCGTTTTTTACGCCAAATCCTGCTGAATACCTTAGAGTCATGCCGCTGCACCGCTCCCAAGTCTTTCTCAAAGATACCCCTGAGGAGATCGTTCTCTCTCTACAAATAAAAATCACCCCTGACTTTGTCAAGGAAATCCTTTCCTATGGGGCACATGTCAGGGTTATAGAACCGGAGCACTTGGCTGAGCAGGTCAAGAGTGAGATAAAAAACGCCTTACAACTGTATGATAATTGAATAAAAATTCGTAACTTTGCGTGCCTTTTTATTCAAGACGAGCCTCAAGAGGCTTGTTAAGTATTAACTTTTAATCTGTTTTATAATGAGTACAACCATTAGAGAATTAGAACCAAAAGAGGTATGGAATCGCTTTGCGGATATCAACGCAGTGCCTCGTCCCTCCAAAAAAGAACAAAAAATCACTGCCTTCATGGTGGATTTCGGTAAGAAATTAGGCCTTGAGACCACTTCCGATGCCTATGGAAACGTGATTATCCGAAAACCTGCTACGGCTGGATTGGAACACAAAAAGCCTATCATTCTCCAATCTCACTTGGACATGGTATGCCAAAAGAACAATGACACGGTCTTTGACTTTGACAATCAAGGTATCGAAACTTATATAGACGGCGACTGGGTACGTGCCAAAGGAACGACCCTCGGGGCAGATAACGGTATGGGCGTGGCTGCCATTATGGCGATCTTGGAAAGCAAAACCATCGCACACCCTGCCTTAGAAGCGCTCTTCACCACTGATGAGGAAACGGGTATGACAGGTGCTCAGAAGCTTAGCAACGACGCCCTCAAAGGGGAAATCCTTCTGAACCTTGATACAGAATTGGACACCGAGATAGAAATCGGTTGTGCCGGTGGTATCGATGTTTCTGCCTATGCGGACTACAAAGAGGAAGCTACCCCTTCCGATGTGGTGGCTTATCACATAGTAGTCAATGGACTTTTGGGTGGCCATAGTGGTATGGAAATCCACTTAGGTCGCGGCAATGCCAATAAGCTTATGAACCGTGTGCTTTTCCACCAATATGAAAAACACGGTTTGCGTTTGGCACAGTTGCACGGTGGTGGTTTGCGCAATGCTATTCCTCGTGAGAGTGAAGCCATCGTAGTGGTGCCAAAGAAAAACCAAGCGGCTTTTGAAAAAGACTTCAAGGAAAATGCGGAACATATTTTCAAAGAACTTCAACCGGTAGAGCCACACCTTTCTATAACTTTCAAGCAGACCCAAGCTCCTGCAAAAGTCATGGAAGCGGGTGCACAGGTGGCATTCCTTAGGGCGGTAGCGGCGGCTCCTTGTGGGGTGTACGCCATGAGCCGCAGTGTGGAAGGCTTGGTAGAGGCCAGCAACAACATCGCCAATATCAAGGTAGAAGGTGGCAAGATTGCGATACTCTGTATGAGTCGTTCCTCTGTGGAAAGCAGCAAGAAAGACCTATCAGAGAGCTTGGCGGCAGCCTTTGAGTTGGCTGGTTACAAGGTTGAGTTTACTGGGGCTTACCCAGGTTGGGAACCTAATCCACACTCCCCTATTTTGCAGGTATTGAAAGAAACCTATGTGCGTTTGTTCCAAGAAGAGCCGAATGTAGCGGCGATCCATGCCGGCTTGGAATGCGGTCTTTTGGGTGAGCACTTCCCACATATTGATATGATCAGTTTTGGGCCTACCATTCTTGGGGCACACTCCCCTAATGAAAGGGTAAGTATCAAGTCTGTACAGAAATTCTGGAAATATCTTTTGGAAGTGCTAAAGAATACTCCGGAATAATGGTCAATTATCAATTATTAATTGTTAATTATCAATTGTTAGTGATGGATAAAATCTAATCAAGGAACTGTTTTAGCCATCGCATGTGTAGCTATGTGAGTTTATTACATCTTAAGTAGTTAGTGAATAATATTTTGACAATTGATAATTAACAATTAATAATTAGTTGGAAGTATCAAAAAAATGCGTATCTTTGCCCAATGAATTTAAAAGGAAAAGCACTGGCTGTTGCCTGCCTTACTTCGTTGGCTTTTTCTTCCTGTGGGGAGTATCAAAAAGCCTTGAAGTCAGATAATTACGAATACAAATACCAAGTAGCCAAAGCCCTCTATGAGAAGGGAGACTATACGCGTGGGTTACGCCTTTGGGAGAAGGTGGTGGCCTACTATATAGGTCGCCCACAGGGGGAGGAGGCCTTGTATATGTATGCTGATAGCTTCTATAAGCGAAAAAAATACCTATTGGCGGCTTATCAGTATGAACGTTTCTTAAAGAACTACCCTCGTAGTGAGAAGGCCGAAGAGGTGCTTTTTCTCAAGGGGGAGTGTCACTTTTGGGAATCGCCTAAGTACAGCTTAGACCAAAGTGAGACCTCCAAGGCCTTGGATGAGCTTCAGGAATATATAGATCGTTACCCCAATGGGGCACACCTTAGGCAGGCCAATGATATGATCTTGGATCTTTTGACCAAGCTTCAGCGCAAGAGCTTTGAAATCGCTAAGGGTTATGACAAGATTCGAGACTATCAGGCAGCGATCAAGTCCTTCGATAACTTCTTGATAGACAATCCAGGTTCCATCTACCGGGAAGAGGCGATGTACTATCGCTTGCATTCGGCTTATGAGCTGGCCAAGAATAGTGTCAAGAGCAAGGAAAAACAGCGCTTTGAGGAGGCCAAGAGCCACTATGAGTCCTTTGTTCGTTCCTATCCGGAGACTTCCTTCAAGGGTAAGGCAGATAAAATGTACCAAGATATTTTAAAGAAAATAAGTGAATTATGATAAATTTGAAACGCATAGATGCGCCGCAAACTACCGTTACTTATGATAAGAACAAGATAGATGCCCCAACGGGGAATATCTACGAGGCGATCTCAATCATAGCCAAACGTGCTTCGCAAATCAATGCAGAAATCAAGCGCGAATTGGAAGAAAAATTGGAAGAGTTCGCCATCAATAATGATAGTTTGGAAGAGGTATTCGAGAACAAGGAACAGATAGAGGTATCCAAATTCTACGAAAAACTTCCTAAGCCACAGGCCATCGCTGTAAAGGAATGGCTTGATGGAGATATTGAATATCGTTATATCAATGAAAGGAGCCGCAGTGAATATTCCTTCGCTTAGGGGGAAAAACATACTCATAGGGGTTACCGCTGGTATAGCGGCCTACAAAATTCCTCACTTAGTACGCTTGCTTGTCAAAGAACAGGCAAGCGTTAAGGTTATTATGACCCCTGATGCGGAGGCTTTTGTAACGCCTCTGACCCTATCGGTGCTTTCCAAGCATCCGGTATATACGACCTTTGAGAGTGAAGACCACCAGTGGCATAGCCATGTGGCGCTTGCCCAGTGGGCGGATGTCTTTGTCATTGCTCCAGCGACGGCCAATACGCTTTCGAAGATGGCTCATGGGGGGTGTGATAACCTGCTTTTGGCTACTTATCTTTCGGCTAAGTGTCCGGTCTTTTTCGCTCCTGCTATGGACTTGGATATGTATGCGCACCCGAGTACTCGGGCGAATATAGCTCAGTTGGAGTCCTATGGGAACCACCTTATCCCCAGTGACTATGGCGAGCTGGCCAGTGGCCTCGTGGGGGAGGGACGGATGGCAGAACCGGAGGCGATTGTAGCCCAGTTGGCCTCGTATTTTTTCCCTAAAAAGGCACTTCTTGAGGGTAAAAAGCTACTGATTACGGCAGGGCCTACCTATGAGATGCTTGATCCGGTACGCTTTATTGGCAACTTTTCCTCTGGTAAGATGGGGGTTGCGTTGGCCAATATGGCAGCGCTGATGGGAGCGGAGGTGACCCTTGTCCTTGGCCCGACGGCACCCCATGCTATAGTGCAGGGTGTGAAGGTGCATTCGGTGGTGAGTGCCCAGCAGATGTATGAGGCGACCACGGAGGCCTTTGCCCATACCGATATAGCCATTTTGGCTGCTGCTGTGGCCGACTATAAGCCGCAAGTGCAAGCCCCGCAGAAAATCAAAAAGAAAACCGACTCGCTGACCTTGGAGCTGGCCAAGACTCAGGATATTTTGGCCTCTTTGGGAGCACAGAAGCAACAGCAGCTGCTCATTGGCTTTGCCTTGGAGACCGAGAACGAGCTGGAACACGCCAAGGGGAAACTCACCCGCAAGCATTTGGATGCGATAGTGCTCAATTCGCTCAACGACCCAGGGGCGGGCTTCTCGGTGGATACCAACCAAGTGACCTTCATCACCCGAGGGGGACGGCAAGAGGCTATTGCACTGAAGAGCAAGAGGGAAATAGCCGAGGATATACTGACACTTATACATGATAAATTTTTATAATTAGGGCGAATGGCCTCACATACTCCGCTATCGTGGCCTTTGCCCCTACAACAATAACATTATGAAAAAACAACTTTTTATTCTTTTCTCCTTGCTGGGCTTGGGTAGTTTCGCTCAGGAGCTATCGTGCAAGGTAACGATTAATACCAAGCGGGTCAATCAGACCAATCAGCGGGTGTTCACTACGCTGGAGCGTTCGCTACAGGAGTATATCAACCGCAAGGCATGGACAGAGCTCAAGGTGAAAGAGAATGAGCGCATCGACTGTTCGCTGGTTTTTACTGTATCCTCCTATGAGAACAATGTACTTGTGGCAGATGTGCAAATACAGTCCTCACGCCCGGTATATGGGAGCACTTACCAAACCCCGCTGATGAACTATCAGGAGAAGGGGGTGAGTTTTTCCTATTTGGAAAATGAGCCTATCTATTTCAATCCTAACAGCTTTACCTCCAATCTCTCGTCTTTTGTGGCCTATTATGCCTATATCATCATAGGAGTGGATGCCGATAGCTTTGCTCCCGATGGAGGTAAGCCCTATTTTGAGAAAGCCTTGTCCGTGGTGCTCAATGCCCAAGGCAGTGGGGATGGCGCTTGGCTACAGAATGGTAATAACAACCGCTGGCAGATGGTCACCGACCTACTCTCCAATGATTTTTCAGCTATTCACAACGTACTCTATACCTATCATCGCCAAGGCTTAGACCTGATGGGGACTGACCCTCAAAAGGCAAAGAACGGTATAGGGGAAGCCCTTTTGATGCTTAACCAATTGAACTATAGCCGTATCAACCGCTTTATGGCTCAGCTCTTTTTTGATGCTAAGAGTGATGAGATTGCTCAAATCCTTCTATCGGGCAAGCCTATAGAAAAGCGAAAAGAGGTACAGGAGGTACTGCTGAAACTGGCGCCTACTCATGCTCAGGAATGGGGGCAGATTAAGTGAAAAGTGAACAATGAAAAGTGAATAGTGAAAAGTGAACAATGACTAACCACTAACTACTAACCACTAATGACTAATTACTGGTGTTGCGTTGATTTTTTATTTT
>NZ_KE992115.1 GCF_000466425.1 Capnocytophaga sp. oral taxon 863 str. F0517 | reverse complement strand
GGACACTTTACCCTTTATAGATAGGAATAGTGACAAGTGACTAATGACTAGTTACAAGAGACGAATCACTGACTACTAAAAGGGATATAACCTAAGAGAGACTTCCAACACTGGAAGTCTCTCTTTTTCTATGCAAAGATGAGCGATTTTGTAAATTAATTGGGTATTAGGTATTGGTCATTAGTCATTATTTCGTATCTTTGTCCCTCAAAAGTTTAGTAATGAAGATAAAGAAATGGATAGGTAGTTTGGCCTTATGGTTGGCTGGCTGGAAGATAGAACTACAAGGGGAGATGAGTACCCTTGACCGCTGCGTATTGGTAGTGGCACCCCACACCTCCAATTGGGAGTTTGTGTTAGGTATTTTGGCTTATTGGAAGTTTGAGAAGCCTATCAAGCTCATTATTAAGGACAGCCATACCAAAGCTTGGTATGGAGCCTTGGTGCGAGCCTTAGGAGGCTTGGGGATAGACCGCTCCCAGCGCAACCATATAGTGGAGTTCGTTACGGACTTATATAAAAAGGAGAATTTTAGCTTAGTAGTCACCCCAGAGGGCACACGTTCTAAGGTCAATAAATGGCGTATGGGCTTCTATCACATAGCCTTTTCGGCCAAGGTACCGGTAGTATTGGGTGCCGGAGATTTCAAAAAGAAGATTATCTATATAGGGAAAACCATTTCCCTTGAGGAATTACAGACCCGCTCTCAAGAGAGTATCATGAGTGAAATAAGGGAGTATTACAGGGATAAAAACCCTAAATACCCCCAGCAGTGGAATCCAAATTTTAGTTAAAGGGAGAACGAATAGTGAATTGCGAAAAGTACTACTTAAAGATTGACACTCTCACTGTTCTTTTATCATTTTTTCGGCTGCTTCCAGCTGTTGGTACCACTGCTCGCCGAACTTACGGATAAGGGCTTCGCGGACGAACTTATAGATGGGTACTTGTAGCTTGCGCCCTAGTATACAAGCATCCTTACAGATACTCCAGCGATCGTAATTAACGGCAATAAAGGAGGTATACTGCTTAAGACGGATAGGGTAGAGGTGACAGGAAATAGGTTTTTTCCAGTCTATTTTGCCTTCGCGATAGGCTTGTTCTATACCACAGAGCACGATTCCTTTTTCGTCCCTGACCACATAGGCACATTCGCCCCCATTGATAAGGGGAGTTTCCCACTCACCATCGCTGCCACGGATGGCAGTGCCTTGATTCTCAATGGCTTGGCGACCTTGTTCACTGAGGTAAGGAGCCACCTTATGGTAGATGCGTTCGAGGATTTCTACCTCCTCATCCTCTACAGGGGCACCTGCATCCCCTTCCACACAGCAAGCGCCCTTGCAGGCATCAAGGTTGCAGACAAAATCATTCTCTAAAATCTCCTCTGAGATTAGGGTATCATCTATTTCAATCATAATCAAGTGTCATTTTTTAGTGGTTAGTTATTAGTTATCAGTGCTCATTATTAGTTGTTAATAATTAACCATTAATCATTAACCATTAACCATTAATCATTATATTTGTGGTCATAGTAACTTTACAACGAGATAAGTGCATAGGTTGCAATTACTGCGTGGAGATGGCTCCCGAGCAGTTTCAGATGAGCAAGAAGGATGGTAAGAGTGTCCTATTGCGCTCCACAGAGAAGAAGGGCTTTTTCACTCTCAAGTCGTACGACGACAGTATATTAGAGGCTTGTGAAAATGCTCAAAAGGCTTGTCCGGTCAAGATTATCACCACCAAAAAGATCTAAGTACTCTCAATATCTTATACGACCTCCGCAACGACGAAGGTACTCCCCCCGATGTAGATGAAGTCATCCTCACCGGCCTCCTGTTTTGCCCTTTCTAAAGCACTCCCTACCGAAGGGAAAGCCTCGCCATGTAGGCCATATTGAGCGGCTTTTTCTTGTAGGGTAGTAGCGCTAAGGCCTCGGTCTATCTTAGGGGTACAGAAGTAGTAATGGGCTTCTTTGGGGAACATAGGTAGTATAGCTTCGAGGTCTTTTTCTTTGACAAACCCCAGTACCATGTGTAGGGTAGCATAGCGTTCTGTAGCCAATTGAGAAAAAATTTCTGCAAAGCCATGGGCATTATGTGCTGTATCACAGATGATTTTCGGGCGTTCTCCCAGTTGTTGCCAGCGTCCCATAAGGTGTGTATTGGCTACAATATGAGAGAGCCCTCGCTCGATAGCCTCCTCAGGGATACGTACCCCTTTCTCTTGTAATACTCTGATAGTCTGTACAATCCCTTTGATATTCTTAGCTTGGTAGCTTCCTTTTAAGTCCATAGAATAGGGCACTTCTAAGGAATCGGCCAGGTAGATATCGGATTCTTTTTCTAAGGCTACTTGCTTAAAGATAGGAGCCGTAAGGGGGTGAAACTCACTGATTACTACCGGTATACCTCTTTTGATAATACCTGCCTTCTCGTAGGCAATTTCCTCCAAGGTGTCTCCTAAAATATCGGTGTGATCCTTCCCTATATTGGTGATGAGAGAGACCAAGGGAGTGATGATGTTAGTCGAGTCCAATCGTCCGCCCAGTCCTACTTCTATGACTGCTATATCTACTTTTTGCAGGGCAAAATAGTCAAAAGCCATTCCTACAGTCACCTCAAAGAAAGAAAATTCTTCTCCTTCCAGAAAATCCTTATGCCAAGAGACAAAATCGGTTACGGCTTCTTTGGAAATTCTCTTCCCATTGATTTTGATACGCTCGCGGAAATCCTTCAGATGGGGGGAGGTATAGAGGCCTACCTTGTAGCCAGCCTCCTGTAGGATAGAGGCCAAGGCATGGGAAGAGGAACCTTTGCCATTGGTACCTGCTACATGGATTGTAGGAAATTGTTCTTGAGGATTGCACAAATGGTCGCACAAAAGGAGGATGTTGTCCAGCTTTCCTCGGAAGGCGGATCGTCCTTTTTCTTGGTACATAGGCAGATGTGCCCAGAGCCAATCAATGCTTTCTGTATAGGTCATGGGTGTATATAGTAATCTTCAATGTTTTCAATACGTACACGTTCGGGAACCAAGCGGGTATAGTCGCCTCGGTTTCGGATCACATCGCGCACTATGGAGGAAGAGATATGAGAGGTCTTCACGGCTGTAAGTAGGAAAACCGTTTCCACTCCGGCCAGGTCTCTATTGGTATGAGCAATCGCACGTTCGAACTCGAAATCGGCCGGGTTGCGAAGCCCTCGAAGGATAAAGGGAATCTGTAGTCTTTTACAGAAATCCACTGTAAGGCCTTGGTAGCTAACGATCTTGACTCGCTTGTAATCGGCAAAACACTTGGCAATGAAGTCCATACGCTGCTCCACGGAGAACATATAACGCTTGTCAGCATTCTCGCCAACGGCCACTATAATTTCGTCAAAGAGCTCCGTTGCCCTACAGATAATATCATAATGTCCTAAGGTAATAGGGTCAAAGGAGCCAGGAAAGACGACCTTTTTCATGAGTTGTTTTCATCAGTTGTTTCAGGGGACAAAGATAAGAAAAAGAAGTCGTTTTTTTTGGTTATCCTCGGAAAAATTGCGTAAATTTGCAAAAATTTCTTGTGTGATGAAAAAACTCATTCTCTTTGCTTCCGGCAATGGCTCCAATGCCGAACGTATCGTTACTTATTTCAGAGAAAATCAGCTGGCAGAGGTAGTGCTTATCCTGACGAATAACCCCAAAGCGGGGGTGATCGAACGTGCCGAACGCCTGGATGTCCCTTGTATGCTCTTTGATAGGAAGGATTTCTATGAGACTTCTTATATCTTGGAACTGTTGGAGAGAGAGCAGCCTGATCTTATCGTGCTGGCGGGCTTCCTGTGGAAGTGTCCAGAGAATATAATCGCTCGTTTTCCTAATAAAATCGTCAATATCCACCCCTCCTTATTGCCTAAGTACGGAGGCAAAGGGATGTATGGTATGCACGTACATGAGGCCGTTATAGCCGCTGGCGAGCAAGAGAGTGGTATCACCATTCATTATATCAATGAGCACTATGATGAGGGAGCCATCATCTACCAAGAGCGAGTCGTCATTACTACTGGGGATACTCCGGAGCACTTGGCCGAGAAGGTACATGAATTGGAATATCGTGCTTTTCCACTTATTATCAAGCAGTTATTACAAAGTTAATCTCTAATCTATAAAATATGAAATTAGACAAATCCGTTTTCGTACTTCACAGATGTATCCGAGAACGTTATCTACAGTATTTAGAAGGTTTTACCTTGGAACAATTGGCTGTAATTCCACAGGGATTTCGCAATAATTTGTTGTGGAATATCTCCCATGCGATTGTCACTCAGCAGCTTTATTGCTATCACAACAGCGGACTGCCTATGTATGTTCCGCAGGACTTCATCGCTGCTTACCGCAAAGGAACTGTACCCGATGGACATATTCCTACTCAAGCTGAGGTAGATACCCTCAAGGGATGGCTCCTTTCTACCCAACAGCAGTTGGAAGAAGACTACCAAAAGGGTATTTTCACCACCTATACCGACTACCTCACAGGGCTAGACTATCCTCTTGGCTGTGTGGAAGATGCCATTTATTTCAATAATACCCATGAGGGAATGCACTTAGGGCTGGTCATTGGAATAAAATACTTGGTTTAACGACAAGTGATAAGTGACAAGTGACTAATATCATGCTGATTATTAGTCATTTGTCATTCATTATTAAAGAGACTAAAGGTCGTCCCTCCATATCGTCTTTCTTCCTGGAAATGAGGGACTTCTTCTAAATAGACTTTGGAGGAGTGTTCGACAATCAGCAGTCCCTCCTCACTAAGGAGGTTGCGCTCGAAGACCATCCCGATGAGGCGCTCTAAGCGCTCGGGCTCCATATCATAAGGGGGATCGGCGAAGATGACATCGTACTGACTTAGGCAGCGCTCCAAGTAAGTGAAGACATCCGATTTGACCACCTCAATAGGGTAGGCGAGGGCTTCGGCTGTTTTACGGATGTATTGTACACAGCCCGCATGGCTATCCACCGCCGTGATATCGAGACAAGCTCGACTGCCAAACTCATAGCTGATATTGCCCGTACCGGCAAAAAGGTCGAGTACTTTGATACTATCGAAGAAAAAATAATTGTTCAAAATATTAAAAAGCGACTCCTTGGCAAAGTCCGTTGTAGGGCGGACAGGGAGGGTCTTGGGAGCAATAAGCTGTTTGCCGCGATGGCTTCCGGAAATAATACGCATAAGGCTAAATAAAAGGCAAAATTACGGATTTTATAACGATTAAAAAAGTTTTTTAGTGAAAATAGTATATATACAACCTGCTACAGCGGAGGCAGCGCTTCCACTTCTCTATACAAAGCCAGATACAGCTATACATAATAGAGAGCTACCGCTCTATCTTCCAGATTTTACCACTGACCTAAGGGGGCAAGCGGTGCTATTGGCAAAAATCAGCAAGCAGGGCAAGTGTATAGTAGAGAAGTTCGCCTTCAAGTACTACGAACAAGTTGGCTTAGCACTGGCCTTGACGGCTTATGATAGACAACAACAGCTACAAGCGCAAGGAAAGCCTTGGGAGCTGGCTACCGCCTTTGATGATAGTATGATAGTGGGTAATTTTATGGCTATAAAGGATTTAAGTGCGGACGATGCCAAGGCTGTCTTTACTCAAAACGAGGTGCTGGTGCAGGAATTTTCCTTGAGAAATGCTATACAGTCCCTACCCTTGGCACTACATCAGGCATCTGAATATGTGACCCTTCGTACGGGTGATCTCATAGCGCTCCCCTTGGCTGCCGACCTTTATCCTATAGAGGCAGGTACTACTTGGGAAGGAAGGATAGAGGCAAGGCTGAATTTCTCAGTGGAGGTAAAATAAAAAAGGCTATCCTTTTGGGGTAGCCTCTTATTTTACAGAAAAGAATAATTTTGGAACCAGTTTATTCTACGATAAGCACTCCTTTCATTAGGGAGAAGTGTCCAGGATAGGAGCAGATATAATCGTAAGAACCAGGTTCGGAAGGAGCTTTGAAGGAGATTGTATCAGATTCTCCACCCCCAAGAAGCTTAGTATGAACGATAACATCTTTTCCATCGTTAGGGATATATTCTTTTTCGAGACCAGCCTCCATAGCCGCCATACCAAAGGCAGGAATATCGGTTCCTTTTTTAAGTAAGACGAAGTTGTGTCCCATTTGGTTTTTGGCCATTTGGCCTACGTGTTTTAGAGTAAGATTGATAGTCTGCCCAGCTTTGGCTTTGATTTCCTGAATATTGAAAGTCATTTGGTCAGTACCTTCTAAGTTTACAGTGATGGCTTCTGTCTCTTGGCTCTGGGCAGGAGCAGCAGCTTCAGCAGCAGCTTGTTCAGCAGTTTGTGAGGACTCTTCAGATTTTTTGTTGTCTCCACAAGAAGCTACCATAAGGGCTACAGTAGCCATAAGGAATAATGTTTTCTTCATATCGAAATGATTTAGATATAAACGTGCCGCAAAAGTACAAATAAAAATCCAAAGCCACAAATTATTTAGAATATTTTTAAATTAGTAAGTGAATTCGTGGAGAATTTGCGTAAACAAAAAAGAAATAATAAAAGTGGTTAAGCAACGGTTAAGCAAATTATTTTTTTGTAAATATTTGATTTTCAAATATTTAAATAAATAAAGCCTTAAATTTCCTGCCAAAAAGGGCTTTCTGGTTAAGCAACGGTTAAGCAAATTAAGCCCAGGAGGGAATATATTTCATAGCTTTGAGGCCAACTTCTTCATCAAATATTTTAATTAACTTTCTCTCTTGTGCTTCTTTTATAATCTTACTGATCATAGGCGTGCTAACACTATTACCAAAACGCTCTCGTAAGGAAGTATTATTCATTTGCTCATGTATAGTATATTTGAATACACAATGCCAATAACAAGCTCTTAGGCGTTCTTCTTTGCTTATAGTGCTAAATTCTTTGTAGGTGAACAAGGTGACCTTAGTATAGTCCCCTAAATCTTCAAATAAAGGAGCTGGCATCTGGTTCTGTTCTATTTGTGAAATAACTTTATCAATTCCTGTACCACGTTCCTCACAAATATCTATCCTACGCATCAGTTTTGCTAAGATTTCATTTCGACTACGAGGGGGTTTGTCCATAAAACGACTCACTTCTACAAGGGGAGAACCTGCATTGGTAATTTCAATACGGTGGGAGAATATCTCTACCATAGGAGAAGTACCTGTTATATTGAAATCCTGATGTATCAGAGCATTAGCCACCAATTCTCGTAGTGCGATATCAGGATAAGTATTCCTTTCTCTACGAAAAACTTGTCCTATTTCCTCATAAGAAGGAAGCAACGCCTTGATACTACTTATCATAAACTCAAAGTCTACGGCATATCCTCCGACACTTTCTATCTCCTTTAAGGTTGTAAATTTGTTATTCCCATCGTAACGAATAATCCTTATGCCCTTCCTACCCAAAAAATCAAAGTTTGATAAGCGCTTGGCAAACAGAATAGCTCCTAGATTGGTGATGTCCCATCTACTATCATTCTGAATAATGAGTCGTTCATCAGATAGTTTTTGTAAAATGCCTCCCTGATCTTGAGGAAAAGGTTGATGGGTCAGCTCAAAATACTTACTAAAGTCTAATAACTGCAATACTCGTTCACCTTCTACTTGTTTCATAGCTATTTGTTTTTCAAAAGGGACACGATCTAGACTTCTCCAAAGTTCTCTTTCTTTCTCAGGATACACTTGCAGTTTTTTGGTATAGGAACCTATTCGAATATATTCAGTCCCATCAAATTTTACAGGTTTGATTTTAATGGGGCGTATCTCTAAAATCACCATGGATTTTTCCTGATAATCAAACTCATAGAATTTGAAATCAATTTTGGGATCAAGCTTTTGTAACAGCCAACTTTCTAATTCTTGCTGATTGTGCCTAATGGAAGAAGGATGAAAATGGGTGCCAACAATCTGATGTGTACCATCTTCTACTCCCCAAACGATATAAGCACTTATTCTATCTGCTATAATAGCACTATTAGCCATAGCCGATATGTTTTCGCCAATTACTTGGGGATCCTTGTTATTAGTCTTAAATTCAACCCATTCATTTTCTTGAGGTAAATGTGTTAATTCAAGTAATAGGTTATGTAGTTGTTTTATATCTTTTTCGTTCATTTTAAAATTTTGAAATGTAGGTTCCTACGTTATTATTCCTCATGGTTAAGCAACGGTTAAGCAAATTATTTTTCACAAATATTTGATTTTCAAATATTTAAATAAATAAAGCCTTAAATTTCCTGCCAAAAAGGGCTTTCTGGTTAAGCAACGGTTAAGCAAATGGCTTTTGCACGACTCAAAACTATTTCATCGTATAGAAGCTGTAATCCTTGAGGAATTGCTGGATGAAATCAACAGTGGGATAGGAGGTATGGGCGCGCTGGGATACTTCGGTAATCTTGTCCGCCAAGCGGATGAGTGTCTTCTCATTTCTGGTCTTTAGGGCTTGGGCAAGATAGTTTTTGATTGTCTGTGCATCTTGATCCGAGAAGAGCAGCACTTCGGCTTGGGAGAACAGTGGCTGATAGGAAAGGGAAAGTTCCTCCAAGATGGTATGGGAGATATTGAGCTTGTTGCGCTCGGTAATGACAGCTGTTCCGGCGACCAAGTCGCCCAAGCGCTGGGAGTACTTGGTGGCGATGACACTGGTAAAGGCTATGGAGCCGAGAAAAAGCTCTAACTCTAATAGGCCAAAGAGCCAACGCATTAGAAAATCGGAAAAGCTGGCTTGATAACCATCGATTTTCAGCACTCGAATCTTTAGAAAGCGCTTACCAATGGTCTGTCCTTGCATAAGGGTTTCAGCTATCAAGGGGTAGAAAAACCCTGGTGCCATGACCAAAGTGTACAGAGCAAATTTCGTTTCACCGCTCATATGGTACGTAAAATCCCCGAGCAGTTGTTTGGCAACAAATCCATATCCTAAGATAAGTACAAAATCAATAGCAAAAGCAGCCATACGATCCCCAAGGGAAGCTGGCTCAAAAGCTAATAAAATATTTTGTGTCGTTTTTATTTGTATCTTTGACATTTTTTTTCTAATTTAGCACCTTGTATGAGAGAAGTAGCCTTTATCAAGCAAAACAAAGACAAGTGGTTAGAGGTGGAAGCCGCTCTTGGAGCACATAAGGCAGTAACCCCAGACCAGATGGCGGACTATTACGTTCAGCTATTGGATGACTTGTCTTTTGCTCAAACCTATTACCCCAAGAGTAATACCACTATCTATCTCAACTTTTTGGTCACGCAAATATACCAAAAAATTTACAAAACCAAGCGTATTGACAAAAATAGATTGAAATTTTTTTTCACCGATTATGTACCCTCTGTAGCTTACAAGCATCGACGGCTTATTTATTTTAGTTTTATCTTATTTTTCTTCTTTGCGCTAATAGGGGGACTTTCAGCTCATTATCATTCTCACTACGTCAGAGGGATGATGAGTGATACTTATGTCAATCAGACTTTGGAGAATATAGCCAATGGAGATCCTATGGCCATATATAAGAATGGGACGAACTGGACTATGGCCATATCCATCACCACTAACAATATTAGGGTGGCCTTTATCTCATTCATCTCAGGAGTTACAGCGGGGGTGTATACCTTCATATTAGCTCTTCAGAATGGGGCGCTTTTGGGCGCTTTTCAGTATTTTTGTTATCAAATGGGGGTGGTCTCGGCTAGTCTTAGGGCTATATGGCTCCATGGAGCTATGGAAATCTTCAGTATTATGATTGCTATAGCAGCAGGTTTTGTGCTGACAGGGGGTATTCTTTTTCCCAAAACCTATTCTAGGGTCTTGTCCTTCAAGGTCGCCTTTAGAGAAGGGCTTTCGCTCTTTTTAGCAACCTTACCTTTCTTTGTGATGGCAGGCTTTATCGAGAGCTTTATTACCCGTTATTACTATCAGATGCCTCTGTGGCTGAATTTGGTTATTATATTGGGGAGTTTGTCCCTCATTTCGTATTATTTTCTTATTTATCCTTTCGTAAAACATTTTGAATCAAATAAATTAGCTCATGAATGATTTTGTTTTTTACAAAAAAAGAAATTTTGGCATGTTGATCAGCGATACTTTCGTTTTTTTTAGGAAGTATGCTAAGGATTTCTTCTCTAATTACTTGCTGATCAATGGAGCTCTATTCATATTGATAGGGGTTATAGCTGCTTTTATGTTTATTTTTTATGGCGTTTATTCCAGCAATTGGCCTCTTTTATTGTTGATATTGGCAGTGCTTGGGGTTTTATCGGCCTTTTTAGTATTGTTTATTATCTGTTTTCCTATAGCATATACGCAATTGTTAGAGAAGAATGCCGACAGATCGTCTATCAAGGCTAAGGAACTTTTTGTAGTGATTAGAAAGATGCTCCCTCGTGCTATTTTGTTTGGGATTATTTCTTTTTTTATTATTCTTATTCCCTATTTTATTCTGATATTAGTGTTGGTACGTATTTTTGGACATCAGATAATCTTGATGCAAATAGCCTCTTATTTTGTAGGTATTCTCATGATACTATTTATGCAACAGTTTATGTTGGTCTATGTAAAAGATGGGTTGGATTATTTCCCTGCTTTAGGAAAGGTCATCCAGGAGCTAAAGGAAAGGTTTTGGGATAAGCTGGGGGCTACCTTTGTGATGAATTTGATCATAACTGCCTTTAGTGCTGCGGGGATTGTCGTGCCTTTGGTTCTTTATTTTACTATTATGCTCCTTATCGGTATAGACTCGCTTATAGGACTCTCTTTATTGATTTTCACATTAGTACTTATAGGAGCTACAGTTGTTTTTATAGTTTCCAATTTTCAGATATTTTTACAAATACTCATTCACTTAGGTGAAAAAGAGGGAGAACATACCGATGATATTGATCTTATAGGAAAACATGTGGAAGAATAAGCGGAAAATAGCACTATACACCTTACTCTTATGCTTTCTAAGTATAGGAGTACCGCTCTATGGGCAGTTGCCAAACTATAGCTATAGGTCTTCGGATAGCCTCGCCTATCAAATACCTGCCCAAGAAGCGCCTGTTAAGGAAGTGCGCTATTTTTCGAATATAGAAAATAGATACGATACAGAAGATTTTGATTATAAGGAGGTTAGCGGAAAGCGCGATGCCTTTTGGGAAGGTTTCTGGAAGGCTTTCAATCGTTTGTTGGAGAAAATAATCAAGTTCCTCTATGGAGAGCATTTGGATGATAGAGGGGTGAAGTATTACCTACAGCTAGCCGGGGCATTTCTTCTTTTGGTGGTTATCTTTCTTGTGGTACGCTGGGCTATGAATAGCCGAGGAGGTTGGCTACTGGCAAGAACAAAGGAGAAGCTGACCGAAATCTCTATGGAAGCGGTAGAGAAGCATCTCCATCAGGTGGATTTTCCTTCCTTAATCCAAAAAGCGGAGGCACAGAATGATACCCGACAGAGTATCCGTCTGTATTATCTTTGGCTTTTGAAGGTTCTTTCCGATCGGGGACAGATTGTATGGGAGCTCCGTAAGACCAATGCGGACTATGTGCGAGAGCTCAAGGATCCTGCACGTAGGGAGTCTTTCGTCTACCTCTCTAAGATATATAACTATATATGGTATGGCGAGTTTGCTATCACCGATTCGCAATACCAAGAGGCTAAGGCGGATTATCAAAGGTATATCAATGCTCAAAAAACGAAGTAAATGGGAAAAGCAATACGAAATTACTTACTGCTATTGGGCTTAGTGGTGCTTTTGATGATGCTAACGGTCTTTTCCTCCAATGGGGATGGGGTGGATTGGTCGAGAAACTACCAGGCAGATAGCAAGCAACCTTATGGACTTTATATCTTAGGGGAAGAGATGAAGCATTTCTTCAGTAAGGAGGTAGAGCAGGTCTCCTATACCCCTTACGAATACTTCAGGCGCCATGGCAAAAAGGGACAGAACAACTATATTTTTACCTTAGGAGCATTGGATCCTATTTCCCTCAAGGCGCTCTTTTCAGATATACAAGCCGGTAGCCAAGCCCTATTCCTAACCCACTACTATTCGCTGAACGATACCCTTAAGATAGAGATGGATTCCCGATATTATATAGAGGAAATGAAACTACAATTGGCCACTTCCTCCTATAATAAGATGGTTCCTGTAGAGAAGGATGGAGCTTATGACTACTTGGAGACGGCTTTCTTTACCTCCTTGGACAAGGCGCGTGATAAGGCCTTGGGCTATGTCTATTTCAAAGAAGAAGCGATAAAAAAGAAGGAGATCAACTTTATAGAAGTACCCTATGGTAAGGGGAAACTCTATATCTATGCAGGGGCACCGGTGGCTTTTACCAATTATTACCTTAAGAGTAATTTCCATTTAGGGAGGTATGCCGCTATGATACTCTCTTACCTGCCTCGGGATAGGAAAACAGTATGGTTCGCCGATACCTATGGGAGCGACCGTTTCACGGCCAACAATACCTTGGACTTTATCAACCAAGAACCATCCTTACGGATAACTTGGCGGCTGTTGCTCTTGGGCTTTCTGCTCTTCCTGATTTTCAAAGGGAAGCGACAGCAGCGTATTATTCCTGTGATAGAAAAGCCTAAGAACACCACTATAGAGTTTGCCCAAAGTATCAGTTCGCTCTACTATCAGGAGCGGGATGCTACCGATATGGTACGCAAGAAGATTGCTTACTTCCTCGATCAGGTACGCCAACGCTATTACTTGGATACCCAACAGATAGATGAGGTGTTTGCCCAAAGGCTTGCCAACAAATCGGGTAGGGATAGGCAGCTGGTTGGCACTATCGTAGCGGCAATAATGCAATTCGAGCAGCACCAACAAGCAAAGGAGGAAACCCTTATCCAATTGGACAAGTGGATAGACGAATTTTGGAACATACATTAAAGAATATACCTTATGGATGAAAATCATAAATTAGAATTTGCCTCTCGCCTGGACTTGGGGCAGTTGCAACAACAATTGAATCAGGTACGTACTGAGCTACAGAAGGTGATCGTAGGACAACAACAGATGATCGACTACCTGCTGGTAGCCCTTCTGAGCAACGGACATGTCCTTTTGGAAGGAGTACCAGGGATCGCCAAGACCATTACGGTAAAGCTCCTTTCCAAGGCCTTGGATATAGGCTTCAGCCGTATACAATTTACCCCTGACCTGATGCCCTCGGATGTGCTGGGTACTTCCATATTCGATCTTAAAAAATCGGAGTTTGAGTTCAAGAAAGGGCCTATTTTCTCCAACTTAGTACTTATCGATGAGATCAACCGTGCTCCAGCCAAGACCCAAGCAGCCCTCTTCGAGGTAATGGAAGAGCGACAAATCACCATCGATGGTTTGCGCTTTACCATGCAGCCCCCTTTCCTTGTGATAGCGACCCAAAACCCTGTGGAACAGGAAGGTACTTATCGCTTGCCAGAAGCACAGCTCGACCGCTTTCTCTTTAAGATTGTGATTGACTATCCGACTCTGGAGGATGAAATCCAGATTATTACCCGTGAACATGAAGCCAAAGCACAGGACAAAACCGCTTCGGTAACCAAGGTACTTTCTGCCGAGCGCTTGGTGGCCTATCAGGCCTTGGTCAAGCAGATATTGGTAGAGCCACAATTGATAACATATATCGCTAAGATTACCCAAAATACCCGTGAGAATAGCTTCCTCTACTTAGGGGCTTCTCCACGTGCCTCCTTGGCGATGCTCAATGCGGCCAAAGGTTTTGCAGCCTTGGCCGGAAGAGACTTTGTTACCCCAGAGGATATCAAGCAGGCTGCTTACCCAGTATTAGGCCACCGAGTGATTCTTGCTCCTGAAAAGGAAATGGAAGGCGTTAAAATGGAACAGATTATCCAACAAATTATAGAAAGCGTAGCCATACCCCGATGAGAAAAATATATTTACATACAAACTTCTTTATCTACCTACTGTGCCTGATGGGCTTTTTTATACTTTCCTTCTTTTGGGAAAGTCTCTTCTCTTGGGCAGAAGCTGCTTTGTATGTATTTGCTTTGCTGTGTTTTCTGGATTTTTTATTTCTATTTACCCTCAAAAAGGGGATTACTGCACAAAGGATATTGCCTTCAAGGCTCTCCAATAGCGATGAAAACCCTATAGAGGTACAGATCAAGAGTTTCTATTCCTTTCCTATATATATACAATTGATTGATGAGATTCCCTTTCAGTTCCAAAAGCGCAATTTCGAATATACCCTTTATTTCAAGCAAACAGAAGAAAAGGCATTAAGATATACCCTGCGCCCTACCGAACGTGGGGAGTATAGCTTCGGGAAGCTCAATGCCTTCGTATACAGTCCTTTGCGCCTTTTGATGAAGCGTTATATTTCTTGCGAACAAGCGATGGTGGCCACCTATCCTTCGTTTATCCAGATGAGGAAGTTTGAGTTGATTGCCTTCTCCCAACGCCTCTTCGACTATGGCATCAAGAAGATACGCAAGATAGGCCATACCATGGAGTTCGAGCATATACGCGATTATGTACAGGGTGATGATATGCGTACGATTAACTGGAAAGCCTCTTCCAAACGGGGACAACTGATGGTCAATCAGTATCAGGATGAAAAAGCACAGCATGTATATACACTTATTGATAAGGGGCGTAGTATGTATATGCCCTTCGAGGGGCTTTCCTTGCTGGACTATGCGATCAATACTTCCTTGGCACTGACCAATATCATCCTCAAGAAGCAGGACAAGGCTGGGATCTTTACCTTCTCTCGAAAGGTAGAAGATAGGGTAGTGGCCGATCGCAAAACAAACCAAATGGAGCGGATTATGGAAACCCTCTATCGGATAGAGACAGATTTTAAGGAAACGGATTTCAGTCGCCTCTATTCGGATATTAACAGTACAATCAAGCAACGCAGTTTGCTGATGCTCTATACAAATTTTGAGACCCCCAATAGCCTATACAGGCAGTTGCCTTTTCTCAAGGCGATCGCAAGAAAACACCTCTTAGTGGTGATTTTCTTTCAAAATACAGAATTGGAAGCACTACTACACAAGCCCTCCGAGCATATCCAAGAGGTGTATGATAAGGTCATCGCCGAGAAATTCTCCTTCGAGAAACGGCTTATTGTCCAAGAACTTACCCGCCATGGGATCCAATGTATACTCACCCCACCCCAGCAGCTGACAATTCAAAGTATCAATAAATACTTGGAAATCAAGGCAAGGGGAATGATATAAATGAAAAATGAAAAAATATTATTCACTAACCACTAACCACTAACCACTAACCACTAATCACTAATTACTAAAATGATACGTTATCTTCACTTAATCTTGGCGATTATCGCCTCCTTATTTTTTGCCTTAGCCTCGGTGACGGGGATTGTCATAGGTGTGAACAATATAGACCGGCAGTATCCCTCCTATAGGGCTGACCATCTTGACCAAATTACCTTGGCACAGTCCATTACCGGACTAAAGGCGGCCTATCCGGAGATTACTTCACTTACCATAGACCCTCGAGGCTTTGCCATCATCAAGGCTACAAACTCAGAGGGGAAGGAAGTCAATGCCCATGTGGATCCACTTACCGGAAAGATCTTGGGTAAGGTAGAGGAGCGTTCAGCCTTTGTCAAATTTATGATTTCCCTACACCGCTCCTTAGAACTGAAGAATGTAGGGCGTATCACTATGGGAATTATTGCCCTTTTCTTAGTTCTGAGTGCTATTTCAGGGCTTATACTTATCTTTAAGAAACAAAATGGGGCGAAAAACTTCTTTAAAAAGACTATTAAAGATGGTTTTTCTCGCTATTACCATACGGTTTTTGGAAAATGGTTGCTTATTCCCTTGCTTATTTTGGGAATTACGGGAGCCTATTTGGTATACAACCGCTTTTGGGGTGCCAAAGCGGAGGAAAAACACCAGGTAGATTACTCCGTTGAGGATTCCTACTATGGAGCAGACCCTATAGAGGTAAATCAGATAGCCTCATTCAACCAAGTGACCTTGGACAGGGTAGTGAGTGTAGAATTTCCTTTCGATACCACCATCCCTGAAGACACCTATTTGGTCAAGCTCAAGGATAGGGAATGGATGGTAAGCCAGTTTACCGGAAATATATTGAGTGAGATTGTTTATCCTAAGAACCAGGTAGTGGCGCGCTTCTTCAAGGACTTACATACCGGGCGTACCAGTGCTTGGTGGGCTGCGGTCTTGGTGCTTGCCTGTGTGGGGATGCTCTTCTTTATCTATACGGGCTTTGCCATTACCTTCTCTCGCAAGTCGGTAAAGGTACGCAATACTTGCAGCCCTGCCGAGGCAGCATATATCCTACTCTATGGTTCGGAAGGAGGAAATACCCTTCAGATAGCACAAAAAGTCTTTGCACAGCTACAAGCCTTGGGCAAGAAGGCTTATTTGGCGCCGCTCAATAGCTACCAGCACTATCCTAAGGGAAGTCATCTGCTGGTTTTTACCTCTACCTATGGGGTAGGTAATCCGCCCAGCAATGCGGATCGATTCTTCTCTTTGTTGGATACGACTCCCCAAGCGAATATGTCCTATACGGTGGTAGGCTTTGGCTCCAAGCTATATCCTGATTACTGTGCCTTTGCCATCGCTATTGAGCAAGCACTCAAAGGTCAATCTTGGGCAAAACCACTCTTGCCGCTCCATACAGTCAATGACCAGTCGGTAGATGAGTTTCTCGAATGGGTGGCGGCATGGAACGGGCAGAGTGAACTTGCCTTGGAAACGACTCCTTCCCACTATGAGGGAAAACGCACCTCCTTAACAAA
Organism: Capnocytophaga sp. oral taxon 863 str. F0517; assembly: GCF_000466425.1. Taxonomy (GTDB): domain Bacteria; phylum Bacteroidota; class Bacteroidia; order Flavobacteriales; family Flavobacteriaceae; genus Capnocytophaga. The sequence continues at coordinate 44,197 of NZ_KE992115.1, read as the reverse complement.
AGTAAAGGTCATAGAAGCGGCCAAGGAAACAGCCGTTGGGGAGACCTTCTCTTTGGTATTACAGGCCAAGAAACCCTTTACCTCTGGAGACCTTTTGGCCATCTATCCCGATGGAAAGCAGGAACGCCTCTATTCTATAGGGAAGGTAGGAGGAAAGCTACAATTGACCGTCAAGCGGCATGAGCAAGGATTAGGCTCTGGCTACCTCTATCAGCTCAAGCAAGGGGCGCACTTCCAGGCAAGAATTGTTCCTAATCCATCCTTCCACTTCCCTAAAAAGGCTAAGAAGGTGGTACTCATTGCCAACGGGACAGGTGTGGCACCATTCTTAGGAATGGCTAACCAGAACAGACATGCAGAGGTGTATGTATATTTGGGCTTGCGCTATAATGATGCTACAGCAGAGAGCTATCGTCGTTTCTTCCAGGAACAACAACAAAAAGGAAAAATAAAGCAGTTTTCTCTGATCTACTCAAGAGAGACAGGAGCAGGCTATGTAACCGATTTGCTCAAGAAGGATACAGCACTACTTACAGAAGTACTTACTTCCGATGGGGTGGTGATGATTTGTGGATCTTTGGATATGTATAAAGATGTTTCCACTTTCCTTAGCCAGCTAACACCTTTCTCTGTAGACTATTACAAAGCAAACCAACAATTATTCTCTGATTGTTATTAATGTAAAAACTCAAACCTATTTAAGATGAAGAAACTATTAAGTACCCTCGGGCTGGTGGCCTTATTAATGATGGGAAGCGCTTGTTCGGATAAGGCGGATCCCCTGAAAATGGAGCTGATTCCGGTCAAAAGAGCAGAACAATGGGGCTATGTGGATAAGCAAGGAATCAATGTGATCAATCCACAGTTCTCTCAAGCAGATTTCTTTAGAGATGGCTTGGCCTTAGTTAGGGATTTGCAAGGGAAGGTAGGTTTTATCAATGCCAAAGGCACTTATGAAATTACGCCTCAATATCTTAAGGGACTTCCTTTTTCTGAAGGCTTGACCTTTGTGGTTTCCAAGGGAGGGTCGCCCACTTGTATTGATAAGACGGGACGGGTGAAGTTTGTGATGGATTATGCGCGTTTTGTATGTCCTTTTTCAGAAGGCTTGGCGGTCTTTGGTCAATTGGATGAGCAGTGGAATATCCGAAGGGGCTATATAGACAAAGCAGGAAAGGTAGTAATCCCTCCGCAATTCGAAAAGGCTCGTGCCTTCTCCGAAGGCTTTTCCGCCATCAGAATCAATGAAAAATGGGGCTTTATTGATAAAACAGGAAAGATCGTGGTCAATCCCCAGTATGATGAGATTCGAGATTTCAAGAATGGAAAAGCAACCTTCTATCGAGGAAAACAAGCAGGATATATAGATACCCAAGGAAGGGAGGTCATCACTGCCCAATTCGATAAAGCGGAGAAGTTTGCTGAAGAAAAGGCAGCCGTACGCCTGGGTAAGACCTATGGCTATATCGACTTAGAGGGAAAGATAGCCATTAACCCACAGTTCGACTCGGTGGCCAACTTTCGCAATGGCTTAGCTTTGGTGAAGATGGGTAAGCAATATGCTTATATAGATTCAGAAGGAAAAATAGTGATCAATCCCCAATATGAAGCGGCCTCTTCCTTCTACGATGGGGTGGCCTTTGTACGTAAGGGCAGCAAGTGGGGAATCATTGATAAGGAAGGAAAATACTTAGCCCAACCGCAGTTTGATAAAATAGAGCATATTATAGAGCCGGAGCCTTTTTTCTGGATAGAGAGTGAGACCTTCAACCCTAATAATGCCATAGCTAAGTTCTTCGAAAAGGCAAAAGGGAAAACCTTCGACGGATTTCACAGAAATAGCACCCTGAACGATATTGCCAAGAGCCGCTTGTATGGCAAGGAGCTGACCGTTGTAGGGGATGGTACAGAAACCAACTATGAAAGTGGAGCGGATAACCAGAACTATTTGGCCAACTCCACCGTGATTTTCGCAAAGCCACAGCAAATCACCGAGGATGTTTCTATCAATAGAACGCTTTTCCACTTTAACAATAGAATCAGCTACCGAAGCTATTCTTATTTTGGACAAGGGGCACAACAATACAACTATAATGAACGTATCGCTATGATTGCCTATGAGTTCGATCTCACTGGTAAGGCCGAAGGTAAGCAACAAGAAGTAGCCTCAGCTATAAAGAGCTGGATAGAGCGGAATTATGGGTTGAAGTTTGTCCACAAAGTGGATGAGGATTGGGGATATCAATATGATATTGCTTCGGGTAAGGACTTTACCTATGTCGTGTATTTGAGCGATGATGAAGAGGGAAATGCTTTCTTGGATTTCTTTGTAGCCTTTGACAAACAACAATTACTCAATAGGTTTGCGAGCTATTTTTCAGGTGATTAGCTGCCTAATAAAGCCATTAAAAAAAGGTTGCCCCTGCGGCAACCTTTTTTATGATTTATTCAGTAGTAGGCGTATAATAGACCATTAGCTTGAGTTTCTTTGCTTGAGGAACCTGAGGACTATTTCCATGAATAACGGTATAGAGGATATTCTCAGCTGTTCCTAAGACAGTTTTCTTTACCTCATTGGCTGCATTTTTGTAATAGATACTTCTCATTGCAGAGAAAGAACTTCGCGTATCATATAGCAGATGAGAGGAGGTAGCCAAGCCTATTTTTACATTTTCAGCTCCATTTTTGATAAGCTGTGTAAGGTGATCCGTCATATAGAGATGATAGAAGTAATCCCCACGGCTGTCTTTCTGCAAGCGCCCTATCGAAACAATATCCTTCGAAGAAGCATAGATGCTAAGTTCGGCTGCATAATCGGGTAGTGCAGTCCCTTTGGTAGCGTTATACACCAAGATATAAGCAGGTTGTTGGGCAATATTAACCTTATCTTTGTCTACATAGAGGAACAAATCAGCCTGGTTGATAATAGCCTTTTTTGCTTTAAGTTTTTGGAAGGTAGCATCACTTTCCGGAATGGTTAGCTCCGCTACATATCCTTGTCCACCTTTGAGATAGAGGGCATCAGAGGAAGGGGTGGCTCTATCCCCGCTAACAGTGTATTGGTTAAAGCTTACACCATTTCCTAAGACAAGCTCAAAGGACTTTTTCTTGGTGTAGGTTCTTCCCTCTTTTTGGAACTGATAGTTATATACTACCTCTATTTTCGCATTTCTTAGATTGATAAGGGGAAGTAAGTCTTTGGAAAAGTTACTTCCAGAGATGACCAAGCCATTGAGTGCTTGTAGGAAGGTGTTATTACTGCTAAGGGAGCTGTCCCCTTCCTTGTTCAAGAGGATATTTTGAAATAGGGTAGGGTCTAGTTCTATGCGAAAACCAGGGGCAAGGCGGTCTCTTTCCTTGGTGGACTCATCGGCTTCGGTCGTAGGATCGTCGAACTGGTGGCGTATGATGGCATCGCTACTGATAGGCCCTACACTTACCTCGGCTAAGGTGGTGGTCGTAGGGAAGGTCTCATTGGAGTAATATACTTGTGCGTCCAATTGGCTATTGACATCCCTTAGATGGTGGTTGAGCTGCTCCACTTTCATCTTGAAGGTAGCCTGCTTGTTCCCCCAAATAGAGTCGAGCGTATATACCTTGATGGTTTTTTTCTCATCTCTGGGATCTCTGACATTCTTCTCGGTAGAGAAGAAGGGTAGGTAGAGGTAGACCTTTTCTACGGTTTCATTCTCATTGTAGGAGGTAGCCTCCTGCTCTTGGGTCTTTTCTCCAAAGGTAGGATTGATTCTCGGTAGTAGGACTTGGGTGGTGATAGCCGCCTGGGTAGTGCCTAACTCCCCTTGGGTGAGTTGTCCTAAAAGGGGACTACTTTGCATATTGGTTTGGATTGCATTGAGCTTTATATTGTCGAACTCCAAAGCAATAGAATCCTTCTTGGGTGTAAAAAGTGGTTTTCCTAAGATATTTCCCTCCACGGGGCGTATCTCTCCGTCTGTATTGCAGGAAGAGGTTAGCGCAAGAGTGGTAAGGGATAGAATAGATAGGTGTATATACTTCATTCTTCGTTAGTTAGATTAAAAAATGATCGTCTGAGTACGGTCGGCTCCTACCGATACGAGGGAGATAGGTACTTCCACTTCTTTTTCGATAAAGCGGATATAGTCCATGAGTTCTTGAGGAAACTCATGAGAATTTTTCAAGGTAGAGAGGTCGGTATGCCATCCCTTGAGTTCGGTATAGATAGGGGTGATTTCCTCGGTTTCAGTGCCATAAGGGAAGTGGTGGATTACTTCGCCTTTGTAGCGGTAGGCAGTACATACCTTTAAGGTGTCGAATCCACTTAGCACATCGGCCTTCATCATCATCAGTTGGGTAACACCGCTAAGGTGAATGGCATAGCGCAACGCTACTAAATCGAGCCATCCGCAACGGCGTTTGCGCCCAGTGGTAGCCCCTACTTCGCGACCTATTTGGCCTATTTTTTCGCCTACTTCATCGAAAAGTTCGGTAGGGAAGGAGCCACTACCCACACGGGTTGTGTAGGCCTTGAAGATCCCCATTACATTCTTAATCTGGTTAGGAGCAATACCCAAGCCCGTACAAGCCCCAGCAGCGGTGGTATTGGATGAGGTCACGAAAGGATAAGTACCGAAATCGATATCCAGCATGGAGCCTTGAGCTCCTTCGGCCAAGATCTTTTTGCCTTGCTTTTGAGCATGGTAGAAGAAGTCCTCGCTATCGATAAAGGTAAGGGACTTAATCAGGTCAATGGCCTCGAAGAATTCCTTTTCAAGGGTAGGGAGGTCATACTCAAGGGTAACACCATAGAACCCAATCATAGAAAGGTGCTTGTCGGCCAAGGTACGGTATAGGGTAAGGAAATCCTTGTTCTCTATATCACCAATTCTAAGGCCATTGCGCCCTGTTTTGTCCATATAGCAAGGCCCGATACCCTTCAGGGTAGAGCCTATTTTGGCCTTTCCTTTGGAGAGTTCTGAAGCCTGGTCGAGTAGGCGGTGGGTAGGAAGGATGATATGAGCCTTGCGAGAGATGAGCAAGCGCTCCTTGATGTCAACACCAAAGGGAGTGAGCGCATCGATTTCTTTTTTCAGGATGATAGGGTCTATCACTACCCCGTTGCCAATGACATTGACTACATTGGGGCGGAAGATACCCGAAGGGATGGTGTGTAATACATGCTTAATACCTTCAAACTCAAGGGTATGTCCCGCATTGGGGCCACCCTGAAAGCGAGCGATAATATCATATTTTGGGGTAAGGACATCCACTATTTTTCCTTTCCCTTCGTCTCCCCATTGGAGACCGAGTAGTAAATCTACTGCCATTACAAATTGGTTTTAAGCTTCGTTAGTATTTTCTTTTTTATTGCGCCTACCATAGAAATAGAGGGAATGATTGTCAATGGTGATATCGAAAACCTCTTCTATAGTCTGCTTGATGGCTTGGATACGAGGGTCACAGAACTCCACCACCTCACCAGTATCAGTTAGGATGACATGGTCGTGCTGGCGATCAAAATAAGACTTTTCGTAGTGGGCTTGGTTTTGCCCGAATTGGTGACGACGTACCAGCCCACAATCCAGTAGGATTTCTATGGTATTGTAGAGGGTGGCACGGCTTACTCTATAGTTTTTGTTTTTCATTTTGATATAGAGCGATTCTATATCGAAGTGTTCATTACTGTCATAGATTTCTTGCAAAACGGCATAGCGCTCCGGAGTTTTTCGGTGCGCGTGTTCTTCTAAATATTTGGTAAAGACCTTTTTTACAATTTCTTGGTTCTCGGCGCTGGTTCCCATATAAAATAGTTATTAGGCGACAAATTTACAAAATAAATTACATAAGTACAAAATAAACACACTTTATTTTGTAATACATTGATTATTAATGTTTGTTAGGATCCAATTTGTGATTGATAATCCGATCCATATAGTCCTGCATGAAGGCCTTGAGGTCTTGTATACCTTTTTGTATTTCGGGGTTATTCTCATGGTGGAGCAGGTTTTGCTTGAGAGCGCCATCGTCCTTTCGGTAGATTCCATTGACCTGACCATTTTCATCAATGATATAGATGTAGTTACCCTGCATCATTTGGTACATGACGGAATTGGAGATGAAGGCGCGAGGGGTCTCACCAGGCTTATCGGCAAAGACACTACGTCCCCAAGAGCGGAAGGGCTTCTGATAGCCCATAAGGTCAACTAAAGATGGGTAGATGTCTATCTGTTGGCTAATCTCGCTATATAGCTTGGTAGGTACCAGTTCCGCATTAGGGCTGTAGAACATAATAGCAGCTCCCATCCCCGTGATAGGCTCTTGATAACGATCGTAATATACTTGATTGGGGTGATCGTTGACAAAGGCAAAGATGGTATTCTGGAACCAAGGCTCCTTCTTGGCACAATCAAAGAATAGCTTAAGAGCATGATCGGTATAGCCGATGACCTTGTGAATATCTAAGGTACCTACATCGAATTTTCCTTCATATTGCTTAGGAATACGGAAGGGGTGATGGGAGGATAGAGTGAAGATATTGCCTAAGAAAGGTTGCTTTTTCTCTGAGAGTTTGCGGCACATATATAGGAAAAAGGGTTCGTCCCAGATGCCCCATTGTCCGTCATAATCTGCATCATTATTGTACTCCGTTTTTCCATAATAGTGATCGAAGCCTAAGATATTGGAGAAGCCCAGGAAGCCCATGGAGCCATTGGGGGCTGAGTGGAAAAAGGAAGTGTCATAGCCCATCTCTTTGGCGATAGAGACCAACGACTGGGTAGGCTGTTTCACATAAGGGGAGGAAGTATAAGCTACCTGAAAAGAGGGAATACCGGCCAGCATGGAGGACATCCCATGAATAGACTGGCGCCCAGTACAATAGGCATTGTCCAAGACAAAAGAGTGCTGAGAGAGTGAGTCTAAGAAAGGGGTATAGGACTTGAAACCTGGGATATTCTCTCGGGTATTCATGCAACCCCAATACTCCTTACCGAAACTCTCTAAGATAAAGAGCATGATATTGGGTTTGCCATTTACCTGACGGTGATACTGCTTGATGGGCTTGAGATTTTCATTGATGTAATCCTCTGTGACAAAATGGTATTCCTTAAAGCCCTTGTTCTTTCCTAAGCTGCGAATCAGGCAGAAAGGGGTATTGAGGATGGCATCGGCTTGGGCAGAGATATTCACATGTCGGCTGGCATCGAGCATATTGATAGGGCGGGTGTCAGTTGTAAATCCTCCTCCTCGGATAGCCATCATAATGAGGGTACCAAAGCCAATGAATAAGAAAACGGAGCTGATATAGTAGGCTTTCTTACTTGGAATGGCTACTTGTTGTACTTTTACACGCTTGTACAAGAATACCCAAAGAGCAATTAGCGCAAAAAAAGTAAGGAAAAGATACCAATATTCTCCCAAGAAAGTAAAAAAGAGTATTGTTTTGTTCTGTTCGTGTTCTATAACGGCAAAAGAAGCCGTGGTTAGTCGTGATTTACTGAATGGATAATATGCCATGTCAATAAAATTGGTAGCATAAGCAATCGTATTGGGAATAAAATAAGCCCAAAAGACTGTTTTTTGAAATTTAGGTTGCACATTATACCACAAAGGGAGTAAACTCAGTAGTATAAAAAGCAAATTGATATACATAATAGCACAATTATCAAAGGCTAAACCATAATAGAAAAGGTCAGCACTATGATAATCACCCATCGCACTTTGGTTGAAGTAGATAAACGAACCACGTGCAATAGCATAGAAGAAATAAACGAGAGCAATACGGTATAAGAATACCAAATATTCATTGATTCGAATATATTTCATGAGAAAAAGAATTTAAAAAGTAAAAAAAGGTACTACTTTAGAACAAAGTAGTACCCTAAAACAAAAATTATGAAAAAAACTAAACCACTATTGTTCTTTCTCCATCTTGTCTTTGAGTTCTTGGAGTACATCCAAGTCTCCTAAAGTAGATTTTTCTACTTGTTGAGTAGGCTGAGCGGTAGCTTCTTTTGCTATTTTTTCTTCTTCTTCTTTGAAGATCGCAGTGTGAGAGGCTACTACACGCTTGAACTCTTTGCTGAACTCAATAATCTTGAAATCAGCAGTTTCTCCTTTGCCTAATTTCTTACCTGTCTCAGTTTCTAAGTGGCGAGAAGGAACAAAGGCAAGGATGTCCTCATTGAAAGGAACGGTTGCTCTCTTATCAGTGATTTTGGAGATAGTACCTTGGTGGATGGTGCCTACAGCAAACTCATTTTCATATTTGTCCCAAGGATTGGCTTCCAATTGCTTGTGTCCAAGGGCGAGTTTACGGGTATTGACATCCAATTCAAGGACAACCACGTCCATTTTATCACCTACAGAGCAGAACTCAGATGGATGTTTGATTTTCTTAGTCCAAGAAAGGTCGGAGATATATACCAATCCGTCGATACCTTCTTCTAATTCTACGAATACGCCGAAGTTGGTGAAGTTACGAACGGTACCTGTATGCTTAGAACCTACAGGATATTTGGTGGTAATATCAGTCCATGGGTCAGTAGTAAGTTGTTTGATACCCAAGGACATTTTTCTTTCGTCTCTATCAAGGGTAAGGATAACGGCTTCTACCTCATCTCCTATGTTTACGAAGTCCTGAGCAGAACGCAAGTGAGTGCTCCAAGACATTTCGGAAACGTGGATAAGGCCTTCTACACCGTCGGCTACTTCTACGAAAGCACCGTAGTCAGCGATTACCACTACTTTACCTTTTACTTTGTCACCCACTTTAAGGTTTTCAGAAAGGGCTTCCCATGGGTGTTTTTGAAGTTGTTTCAATCCTAATTGGATACGAGACTTGTTGTCATCGAAGTCAAGGATTACCACATTGATCTTTTGATCAAGTTCTAATACTTCAGTTGGGTGGTTGATACGAGACCAAGAAAGGTCAGTGATGTGGATAAGTCCGTCTACACCGCCGAGGTCAACGAATACTCCGTAAGAAGTGATATTCTTCACAACCCCTTCGAGTACTTGTCCTTTTTCGAGTTGTCCGATGATTTCGCGTTTTTGCTCTTCGATATCGGCCTCAATAAGGGCTTTGTGAGATACGACCACATTTTTGAACTCATGGTTGATTTTCACTACCTTGAATTCCATGGTTTTATTGACAAATTGATCGTAATCGCGGATAGGTTTTACATCGATTTGAGAGCCAGGAAGGAAGGCTTCGATACCGAATACATCTACGATCATACCTCCTTTGGTTCTGCACTTTACGAAACCATTTACGATTTCGCCACTTTCGAAAGCCGCATTGACTCTGTCCCAAGCCTTGATAGTGCGGGCTTTTTTGTGGGAGAGCACCAGCTGTCCTGTTTTGTCCTCACGGATGTCTACCAATACTTCCACCTTGTCGCCTACCTTTAGGTTAGGGTTGTAGCGGAACTCGTTGAGGGAGATGACTCCTTCACTTTTAGCATTGATGTCGATAATGGCTTCACGGTCAGTAAGGTGTGTTACCGTACCGATAACAAGCTCGTCAGCCTGAGTATCCACGAAGTTTTCTTTAACAAGGCGTTCGAATTCGTCCAATTTGTTTTGGTCTACTTGGTCAATACCTTGTTCGTACTTAGTCCAGTTGAAGTTGTCCAACTGTTCTTGTTGTTCTTTAGTAATTTCAGCCATTGCTGATAGATAAGGATTAGCTATGTAATAGGTCAAGGTCAAGGAGCTCCCATACATAGTTTTAGTGATACATTTATTCTTATAAAATTATCTTTTCCTTGGTGAAGCTCGAAAGATTTTGCAAAGTTACGAATTTATTTTGGAATGACAAAGAGAAAAGCAATTTTTATTGCTTCGCCAATTCCACCTCTAAATGATTTTTTTTAGCTTGCCAGCAATAAATCTAAATGTTCTCCCATATGTCAAGAGGATTTATTTTAGTGGTTTTACCTTCTTTGTAATCCTTTCTCCCTTTCTCTACAACTTCTTTAAGGGTTTCAATACTTCCGATTTTTACTTTCTTGCCCTTTATTTTTTTGAGAAATTCTTCCACGATAGGGAGGTTTATTTCTTGTATCTTAGCTTGTAATAATAATGTTTGCATGATATAATTGTTTTTATGTTTATTTCATTAGTAGGAAAAGAATATACTAAAAATATTTTTGTGGGTACAAATATGGTAATAGGAAATTAAATAGTAATGAATGAGGTTAAGAAAGATATAGCGAAAGTACAAATGATATTTGTCTTAGAAAATAAAATAACGCTCTGGTATTCAGAGCGTTATTTGCTGTGACCTCGACAGGATTCAAACCTGTAACCTTCTGAGCCGTAATCAGATGCGCTATTCAGTTGCGCCACGAGGCCTATTGTTATTTCGAGTGCAAAGGTACTACTTTTTTTTGAATTAGCAAGTGTTTTCTCAAAATATTTTTCTATTTTTTATAATTAATTGATAGTGTGGTGGTTATACTCTTGTTACTTTGGCTCCTATGGCCTCAAGGCGTGCTTCTATGCACTCATAACCGCGATCAATTTGCTCTATATTGTGGATGGTGGAGGTGCCTTTGGCCGAAAGAGCAGCGATGAGTAGGGCTATCCCTGCACGAATATCGGGCGAGGTCATGGTCGTGGCACGTAGCTTGGATTTGAAATCATTTCCTATGACTACCGCACGGTGGGGGTCACAGAGGATGATCTTGGCTCCCATATCGATGAGCTTATCTACAAAGAAGAGGCGGCTCTCGAACATTTTTTGGTGAATAAGCACTTCCCCTCGGGCTTGGATCGCCGTCACTAAGATGATACTTAGCAGGTCGGGGGTAAAGCCTGGCCAAGGGGCATCGGATACGGTAAGGATAGAGCCGTCGATGAAGCTCTGAATCTGGTAGCCATCCGTATGGGCAGGGATATAGATGTCATCACCCCGATGTTCTAAGCTGATTCCCAATCGCTCGAAGATGGTAGGAATCAGCCCCAAATGTTCCCAACCGACGTTCTTGATAGTCAGTTCACTTTGGGTCATAGCGGCCATCCCTATCCAGCTGCCGATCTCAATCATGTCGGGTAGGATATGGTGGGTACAGCCACCGAGCTTCTTGACGCCTCGGATGGTGAGTAGGTTGGATCCGATTCCTTCTATTTGAGCTCCCATACTTACCAGCATACGGCATACCTGTTGTAGGTAGGGTTCACAAGCGGCATTGTATAGGGTAGTGGTACCTTCCGCCAGGCAGGCTGCCATTAGGATATTGGCCGTACCGGTAACGGAGGCTTCATCAAGGAGAATATAGTTTCCTTTGAGTCCTTGGGGGGCGGTGATGGAATAGTGATGGTGCTCATGAGAGTAGGAGAAGGTAGCGCCGAGCTTCACAAAACCATCGAAGTGTGTATCCAAGCGGCGACGGCCTATCTTATCTCCTCCTGGCTTGGGGATACTTCCGTAGCCGAAACGTGCCAATAGGGGGCCTAAGATTAGGATAGAACCTCTAAGGCTTTGGCTTTGCTTGGTGAAGGCTTCGCTTGAGAGGTAATCCATATTGATATCATCGGCCTGGAAGGTGTAGGAGCCTTTGGCTATTTTCTGAATCTTCACCCCTAAGTTCCCTAGTAGTTCGATGAGCTTATTGACATCTAAGATATCGGGTAGGTTGTGGATGGTTACTTTCTCGTCGGTGAGCAGTACCAAGCAGAGTACTTGTAGGGCTTCATTCTTAGCGCCTTGAGGAGCGATACTTCCCTTAAGGGGGTGTCCGCCTTCTATTTTGAAACTTTCCATAGCTTATTTTTTCTTTCCCTTAGAATAGTTATTGTTTTTCTTAGAGATAGTTGGGTTGTTATTATTTTTCTTCTGATAATGAGTGGGCTTGGAATTGAGGTTCTCTGACATACTTCTTAGGTCTATCTTTCCTTGACTGAGTTCGTAGAGATGGACAAAGATGATATTATCCTCCACATCTTCTTTGTTCCAAGTAAGGAAGCACTTTTTCATATGGTTGGCGATGGAGAACTTCAGGGCGGTTTTCAGGTCTCCTTCTTCCCAGCTATTGCATATCTGTATCATTTTCAGGATGTTATTCCCATAGAAGCGATATTTGAGGTTGTGTTGTGGCGAGGCAAGTCTTTCGGGCTTGGGAGTGGTAGATTCACGAGTAGGTCGTTCAAAAGGAGAATCTACATCTATCTGGAAATCGGACATTTTGAAGAGTTGATCCCATAGCTTATGTTGGAAGTCAGGCACATCCCTCAGGTGGGGGTTCATATTCCCCATAATGGCAATAATAGCTTTAGCGGTATTGTTGCGCTGGGTACGATCGGCTATTTTTACAGCTTTCTCTACCATTTTTTGGATATGCCTTCCGTATTCGGGAATGATGAGCTCATTGCGCTCGGTGTTGTATTCTAAAGAATTATATTCCATACTACTTAATTTGATAATCAATAATTCGTGACTAATGACTAATAACTAACTGCTGAAATTATTTGTCATTTGTCATTATTTTTGTATTTTTGCCTTCATAAATAACCTATATGCAATACACACTCTCTCAAATAGATAGTATAGCCGAGACCCTCGTAAGGGAGGAGCTTCCTCACTCCCATAAGGTGTTGCTCTTTCAAGGGGCGATGGGAGCAGGCAAGACGACCCTCATCAAGGCCTTATGTGAGCAGTTAGGCGTAGGGGATCGGGTCAGCAGTCCTACTTTTTCCTTAGTCAATGAATACCAATCTCCTTCGGGGACAATCTATCATTTTGATCTCTATCGGATAGAGCAGCAACAGGAGGCACTTGACTTCGGGATAGAAGAGTACTGGGACTCTGGGGCTTGGTGCTTTGTGGAGTGGGCGGAGCGTATACCTTCGCTACTTCCTGCCTCCTATACAGAGGTGCTTATCACTGCTTTGGACGAGCACACTCGTAGGCTGACCATCGTACAACATAATGAATGAACCTTCCGTATTTTAGCGTATTTATGAATTTGTTTAAAAGATTTCTTTTTTTCTTCTTTGGCCTTGCTATAGGCAGTGTTTTTGTCATGTTTTTCTTTCAGCGCAAGGGAACAGAGTTCTGTTATCTGCCCAATTGTAGGGTGCTGAAGGACTTGCGTTCTAAGCCTTTAGCTCTTGCCGATTCCTTGAGAGATTACTCAGTGGAACAGCTCGCTCCTATCTTTCAGCAGGGAGATGTTGATTTCTCTCGCAGCGACACGCATTCTGCTTGTCGTACCTATATTATTATAGGAGAAGATACCCAGCATACTCCTTTGGAGCTTACCGTGGAAAGTTGTACTGAAAAAGCAACTGTAAAGGTTATCAAGCGCTTGAAATAGCCTTAGCCTAACGCTCGTATTTTATGCCCCACTTCCCAAAGGACGATACCGGTACTCACAGCTATATTTAGTGAATGCTTGGTGCCGTACTGGGGAATCTCAATGGCATGCTTGCATAAGCTGACGGCCTCTTGCTGTACGCCCTCTACTTCATTGCCGAAGATAAGGGCGTATCGTGTATGGGGTTCTGCGACAAAACAATCCAAAGGGGTGGCGCCCTCTACCTGTTCTATAGCAATGGTTTTGACCTGTTGCTCTTGTAGCTCAGCTAGTAAGGCACAAATATCGGGAGCATATTCCCAAGCGACACTCTCGGTAGCTCCCAAGGCGGTCTTGTGTATGTCTTTGTGAGGAGGACAAGCTGTGATGCCACAAAGATAGATTTTTTCAATAGCAAAAGCATCGGCGGTGCGGAATACAGAACCTATATTGTTGAGACTGCGAACGTTATCCAAAATAACAATCACAGGGATTTTCTCACTATCCTTATAGGCCGCTACACTCAGCCGGTGCAATTCTTCGTTGGCTAATTTCCTCATCTGAATCCTTCTAAAAGCGGTATACCAATTCTAACTTATGATCGTTCAGGGCTTTCTTAGCGCGCTCATAATCAGGAGTAAAGCCTAAGATATAGCCGCCTCCTCCGGAGCCACATAGCTTCAGATAATAGTCCCCTGAATCAATACCTTGTTGCCAAAGGCTATGGAACTGAGAGGGAATCATGGGCTTGAAGTGGTTAAGCACAACACGGGAGAGCTTTTTTACATTGACAATCAGGTTCTTGAAGTTGCCTTGTAGGAAATTCTCTATACAGTCGTCCGTATATTTGGCAAACTGTGTCTTGAGCATTTGGCGAAAGCCTTCATTTTTCATCTTCTCCATAAAAATCTCTACCATAGGGGCGGTTTCCCCGATCATACCACTATCCAAAAGGAATACAGCTCCCTTGCCTTCTTCCTGGGAAGAGGGGATGCCGGTGGTTTCAATAAGGGAAGGGGAGTTAATCAAAATAGGGATGCTTAGGTAGCTGTTCAAGGGGTCTAAGCCTGAGGATTTCCCATGGAAAAAGGATTCCATGAGAGCAAATATTTCTTTGAGTTTTAGTAATTTATCTCGGTTAAGCTCGCAGGAAGTCTCAATCTTGTCTATGGCATAGGTATCATAGAGTGCCGCAACCAAGGCGCCACTGCTCCCCACCCCATATCCTTGCGGAATACTGCTGTCAAAGTACATCCCTTCAGCTATATCTTGTTCCATACGTTCTAAGTCAAAGCGGACAGGGCTTTGGGCTTGTTGGGAAATATTTTTTAGGTATAAGTAGTATTGGGCTAAGGAGGCGTTGGATTGCTGCTCCGCTTGGCCTAAAGTGGCAGGCGAAGCCTTCTTTAGGGTGCCATTATAGGAATTGTAAGGAATAGCCAATCCCTTGGAATCCTTGATAATGCCGTATTCTCCAAAAAGGAGTATTTTCGAATAGAAGAGGGTTGAATTCATTGAGTTAAAAATACAGCTTTCAGAGGGCAAAGATACGAAAAAAAATAATTAGCAAGTAAATTAATTAGTAAATTTGTCAATTTGCCAATTTGTCAATTGTCTCATTGATAAATTGTCTCATTGATAAATTATCTCATTGACAAATTATCTCATTGACAAATTATCTCATTAATTTTTTTTGCTAATTATTTTTTTGTATCTTTGCCCCTTGTAACACTAGACTAAATAACTTCCATGAAAAAAATACAACTATTTGCCCTATTGTGTTTCTCCACTTATGTGGGCAATGTACAAGCCAAACATACCATAGATTCCCTAAAACCGCAAAGAAATACATCTCAGCGCATCACCCCGCCTGATAGCCTTTCGATTAACAATACGAATCTTCGTGAGGGACTTTTGCAACTCAAGGATGATAACAAGGCGCTGAAATATGATAAAAAATGGCTTGAAGAGCTTTCCAACCGTTCTCTTTTCCCACTGATGCAAAGTGATATAGAGAATACACCCTCTGGCCAAGTAGCCTATGACGAGCTCACCACCGAGGTACTCAAAGAGCGCTTGGCACGCCTGGATCAAAAAACACCTTTCCATATAGAATATAACCCTATCTTAGAGAATGTCATTAAGAATTTTCTCAAGAACCGTCGCTCTTCCCTACAGCGATTGATGAATATCAGTCAGTATTATTTCCCCTTATTCGAAAGAGAACTCATCAAGAACCAAGTACCTAAGGAGATTAAGTACTTAGCCATTGTAGAATCCGCCCTCAATGCCAAGGCAACTTCTCGTATGGGGGCTAAGGGACTTTGGCAATTCATGTACTATACAGGTAAGATGTATGACCTTGAGGTGAATAACTATGTAGATGAGCGTTCCGACCCTGAGCGCTCTACCCAAGCGGCAGCGCAATATCTTAAGAAACTCTATACTATATTCAACGACTGGGACTTGGTGCTGGCCGCTTATAACTCCGGTCCGGGGAATGTGACCAAGGCCATGCGCCGCTCCGGTGGAAAGACGAATTACTGGAACCTCCGCCCCTATCTTCCTAATGAAACAGCGGGTTATGTGCCTGCCTTCTTGGCTACGCTCTATATCTTCGAATATGCGAAGGAACATGGTTTTCAGGTAGAAAAAAGGGAAAATGTATTCTTCGAAACCGATACAGTACAAGTTAAGCGACACATCTCCTTTAAGGATATAGGTGATGTTGTAGGGATGACCGAACAAGAAATAGAATTCTTCAATCCTGCTTATTCGCTTAATATCGTCCCTTATATAGAGGGCAAAAACTATGGATTACGCCTTCCAGTGGAGGCTATAGGAAAGTTTGTCAATAACGAAGATGTGATCTATGCTTACCTTGATCAAGAGGCTTCCAAAAGAGAAAGACCCCTTCCTGAGGTAGTTTCAGCCGCTCAAGCGAAGGCTAACAATAAGATCACCCATAAGGTGAAGAAAGGGGAGACCCTCGGGCGTATCGCCTCCCGCTATGGGGTGACTGTCAATCAGCTGAAGAAGTGGAATAAAATCAAGGGCAATAGTGTAAAGGCTGGGCAACGTATAGTCATTCATCGATAAAGATAGTCATGGATAAAATACAATATTTTGAAAATATACTCGACCTGGTGGGAAGTACCCCCTTGGTTTCTTTGGAGAAAATAGTCTCTGCCATGCAAGGGCGTTTCTTCGCTAAGGTAGAAGCCTTTAACCCTGGTCATTCGGCTAAAGACCGCACCGCCTTACATATTATCAAAGATGCAGAAGCCAAAGGCCTGCTTACCCCAGGAGGGGTGATCGTGGAGACCACCTCCGGTAATACGGGCTACAGCCTGGCTATGATTGCCGCTATCCGTGGCTACCGCTGTATCTTGGCCGTAACCGATAAGTCTTCTCAGGATAAGATAGATATGCTACGCGCCCTCGGTGCCGAAGTACATGTATGCCCTGCCTCTGTAGCGGCCGACGACCCTCGATCTTATTACGAAGTAGCCAAGCGTATCCATAGAGAAACGCCTAACTCTATCTATATCAATCAATACTTCAATCCACTCAATACGCAGGCGCATTACCTAAGTACCGGAAGAGAGATTTGGGAACAGACCGCCGGGCAGATTACCCACTTGGTGGCCTGTAGTGGTACCGGTGGTACAATCTCCGGAATTGCACGCTATCTCAAGGAGCAAAACCCTCAGGTGAAGGTTATCGGAGTAGATGCCGATGGCTCACTTATCAAAAAATACTTTGATACTGGTGAGGTAGACAAAAGTGAGCTACATCCTTATTATATAGAAGGCTTGGGTAAGAACCTTATTCCAGGAGCCTTGGATACCAGCGTAATAGATGAATTTGTCAAGGTCAATGACCGAGAAAGTGCCTTGGCAGCACGCCAAATCAGCCGAGAGACTGGAATCTTCTGTGGCTATACCTCCGGAGCCGCTTGGGTGGCTACTCAAAAATACAACCAAAAGACTCCTTTTGCCCCGAATAGCATAGTGGTCGTTGTATTCCCTGACCATGGCTCTCGCTATATGAACAAAATCTATAGTGATCAGTGGCTCAAAGAAAAGCTAAATATTAATGGATAAATTCTTATATTATGACCATGATGAATTTTTCTTATGCTAAGGAATTAGAAATGATTGCGCAAACGGCGCAGGCCTTTGCCAAACAATATATCTTGCCTCATCGTAGTGAGTGGGACAAGACCCAGCAGTTCCCTATAGAGGTTTTCCGTAAGGCAGGCGAGTTGGGCTTCATGGGGATTCTCGTCCCTGAAGAATACGGCGGTTCAGGCTTGGGCTACCACGAATATATCACTATAGTAGATGAAATCTCCCAAGTGGATCCTGCTATTGGGCTTTCTATAGCGGCACATAATTCCTTGTGTGTCAATCATATACTTTCTTTTGCAAATGAACAGCAGAAGAAGCGTTGGCTTCCTAAGCTCGCCACCGGAGCACATATAGGTGCTTGGGGAATTACCGAGCACAATACTGGTTCCGATGCGGGGGGAATGCTCACCATAGCTGTAAAAGACGGAGCTGAGTGGGTGCTCAACGGTACCAAGAACTTTATCACTCATGCGATTTCTGCTGATGTGGTCGTGGTTATTGCCCGAACAGGAGAGAAAGGCGACAAACACGGCATGACTGCCTTTGTAGTGGAACGTGGTACACCGGGCTTCTCCAATGGAAAGAAAATAGACAAAATGGGAATGCGTGCGAGCGAAACAGCGGAGCTTGTCTTCCAAAACTGTCGTATCCCTGACGAAAATCGTATCGGGGAAGTAGGAGAGGGCTTTATCCAAGCCATGAAAATCTTAGATGGAGGACGTATCTCTATCGGTGCTTTGTCTTTGGGTACTGCTAAGGGAGCGGTGAAGGCTGCTATCCAATATGCAAAGGAACGTCATCAGTTTGGCAAGCCTATTATTGCCTTCCAGGCGATTGGATTTAAGTTAGCAGAACTCTCCACTGAGATAGAAGCCGCCGAACTGATGCTGCACAAGGCCGCTCATCTGAAACAAACCCACCAGCCGGTGACCCAACAGGCTGCCATGGCTAAGCTCTATGCTTCTGAACTCTGCGTAAAAGCTGCGAATGAGGCCATACAAATACACGGAGGCTATGGCTATACGACCGATTATCCTGTGGAGAAATTCTATCGTGATGCCAAGCTCTGTACCATAGGCGAGGGTACTTCCGAAATTCTCAAGCTCGTCATTAGTAGAAAACTGTAATTAATGATTAATGTCACTAATGATTAATGTCACTAATGATTAATGTCACTAATGATTAATGCTACTAATGATTAATGCCAGTAGTAATTAATCATTAATCATTGACCATTAACCATTGATCATTAACCATTATCATTGATTACTAACAACTATAAGAATATGCAAGCAAAGACTGTTTCAGCGTCTCGTTCAGTGGCTACCGACTTGGTATTGCCTAATGAGACTAACCATTATGGAAATATGTTCGGTGGCGAACTCTTAGCCCGTATGGATAGGGTAGGTACAATAGCTGCCGTTCGTCATTCGGGTTGTCTGGTAGTTACCGCCGCGGTGAACTCTGTTTCCTTCAATAAAATTATTCCTCAGGGAAGTATCGTAACGGTGGAGGCCTCCCTCTCCCGTGCTTTTACCTCTTCTATGGAGGTGTATATAGATGTCTGGGTTGAGGACTCTGTCAGTGGGGAGCGTACCAAGTCCAATGAGGCAATCTATACCTTTGTCGCCCTCAATGAGGTGGGGCGCCCCGTATCAGTGCCGGAGGTGATTCCCGAAACACCCTTGGAAAAAGAACGCTATGAGGGAGCACTTAGGCGTAAGCAACTGAGCCTCGTACTGGCAGGACGTATCAAGCCCCATGAAGCCAGTGAGCTACAAGCCCTTTTTCAGGATTTAGAAAATCAATAACCATAAAGATCGCCCCATAAGGTTTTCAAATAAGCCTTTAGGGCGTTTTCTTTTGGATTGTCACAAGGCTCATATAGGCAGGTTCCTTGGAGAGCATCGGGCATAAAGTCTTGGAAGACAAAGTTGTGAGGGTAGTCATGGGCGTACTTATAGTCCTTTCCATAGGAGAGCTCTTTCATCAGAGTAGTAGGCGCATTGCGCAGATGTAAGGGGACGGGTAGGTTGCCTTGTTGCTTGACCAATTGTTGTGCCTTACCGATAGCCTTATAGGAGGCATTGCTCTTGGGCGATGAGGCCAAGTAGATCGCGCATTGGCTTAGGATAATACGCGATTCTGGATAGCCAATGACTGTCACCGCTTGGAAGGTATTATTGGCCAAAACCAAGGCCATAGGGTTGGCATTGCCTATGTCTTCACTGGCCAAAATCAGCATACGCCTTGCGATAAACTTCACATCTTCCCCTCCTTCGATCATACGAGCAAGCCAATACACCGCAGCATTGGGGTCACTCCCTCGGATGGACTTGATAAAGGCGGAGATAATATCATAATGCTGCTCACCGGTCTTGTCGTAGAGCACCGTATTTTGTTGTACAATTTCCAAGACCTTATCGTTGGTAATGACAATTTCCTCTCCAGGGGCAAAGGTATTGACAATCAACTCAAAGGTATTGAGCAGCTTGCGGCCATCGCCATCGGAGAGCCTCAAAAGGGCTTCGGTTTCCTTAAGGGTGATGTGCTTCTGCTTTAGTGCTACATCCTGCTTTATAGCGCGGTCAAGCAGGGCTAAGAGGTCTTCCTTTTCAAAAGGCTTGAGGGTATATACCTGACAGCGGGAGAGCAGCGCAGGGATTACCTCAAAGCTGGGGTTTTCCGTAGTAGCCCCTATGAGGGTTACCCAGCCACGCTCGACGGCTTCCAAGAGGGAATCCTGTTGGGTCTTGTTGAACCGATGAATTTCGTCAATGAAAATGATAGGGTTGCGAGCGGTGAAGAGGCCTTGTTCTCGTTTGGATTTCTCGATAATATCTCTTACTTCCTTAATCCCACTGCTGATCGCACTGAGGGAGAAAAAAGCACGCTGGCTCTCCTTGGCAATGATATAGGCCAAGGTGGTCTTCCCGGTACCAGGTGGCCCCCAGAAGATCAGCGAAGGGGTAATTCCTTTTTCTATTTGCATGCGCAGGGCTCCTCGCTCCCCGACAAGGTGAGACTGGCTAATGTAGTCGGCAAGGCGTACAGGGCGCATGCGCTCGGCAAGTGG
This sequence comes from Capnocytophaga sp. oral taxon 863 str. F0517, assembly GCF_000466425.1. Classification (GTDB taxonomy): domain Bacteria; phylum Bacteroidota; class Bacteroidia; order Flavobacteriales; family Flavobacteriaceae; genus Capnocytophaga. The sequence continues at coordinate 23,711 of NZ_KE992115.1, read as the reverse complement.
ACGAGAATCGAACATAGTAGTGAATGGTGATGGTAATTAGCGCTTCATTATTAGAGAAAAATAAAAGGTAAAAGATTTTAGAACTGATAATCTTTTACCTTTTACCTCATTATTTTCTGAAAATATCCTCTACCTTGTGCAGTAGGGCAGGGAAGGTAGTGTATCCGTCCTCTTCCTTGAAGTGACCCCCGTGTGGGTAGCGTATCAGTACGCTATCGAGGTGCCGGGCTAGGTCATCGATCATTTGGTAAGGGACACTTTGGTCGTCCAAGGCGGCGAACACATAGGAGTTTTCCAAGGGTGCGATGGAGGGCTGTGCCTTATATAGGGTGATAAAAGGATCCAGCTGAGGCAAGCGCTTTAGTGGCTCGTCGAAGCCAGATACCAATATAGTACCCAAGGCTTTAGCTCCTGTGTTGGCCAAGTAGGTGAGTACCGCTACGCATCCTACACTGTGACCGATCAGTACCGTTTGGTCATCCATATGGATCTCCTTCTTGAGGAACTCCAACCACTCTTCAGCCTTAGGCTCTGTAGGGTTGGGCATTGGCAAGCAGAAACAAGAGATACCTCTCTTGGCTAATTCTCCCACAAGATAAGCAAACCAGTGCTTATCCAAAGCGGAATTGAGTCCGTGTACTATGTATACTTTCATGATTATGGTTATTTTTCATCACCCATCTCTGCCTCAAGGGCAGCATTTTGAGCGCGATATACCCCACCTTCGAGCTTGCTTCGGATTGCCGAGAAGGCATCCAAGGTGCGCTCTATATCCTCCATTGAGTGGGAGGCAGTAGGAATAATGCGCAAGAGAATCATCCCCTTAGGAATGACAGGATATACCACTATAGAGAGGAATATGCCATAATTTTCGCGTAGGTCATTGACCATGGCCATTGCCTCGGGAATGCTACCTTCTAAGAATACTGGGGTTACACAGGTGTTGGTGCTACCTATGTTGAACCCTCTGGAGCGAAGTCCGTTCTGTAGAGTATGTACATTGTCCCATAGTTTCTTTCTTAGCTCTGGCATGTTCTGTAGCATCTCCAAGCGCTTAAGACCTCCTTTGACAAAGATCATAGGAAGGGACTTGGCAAACATCTGGGAGCGGAGGTTGTACTTGAGGTATTCTATAATCTCCTTATCACCAGCTACAAAGGCTCCGATACCTGCCATGGACTTGGCAAAGGTGGAGAAGTATAGGTCTATTTGGTCTTGTACTCCTTGTTCTTCTCCGGTTCCGGCTCCTGTCTTTCCGAGCATCCCGAAGCCATGGGCATCATCCACCAAAAGGCGGAAGCCATATTTTTCTTTATAAGCAAGTATTTCCTTGATTTTTCCTTGTTGGCCACGCATCCCGAATACCCCTTCGGTAATCACTAAGATTCCTCCTCCAGTGGTTTCCGCCAAGCGTTTGGCACGTTCTATATTTTTAGCAAAGCTCTCTACATCATTATGTTGGTAAGTAAAACGCTTTCCAAAGTGTAGGCGTACCCCATCTATAATACAAGCATGGCAGTCCGCATCATATACGATCACATCATTTTTGGTCACCAAGGCATCGATGATAGAAACCATCCCTTGGTAGCCAAAGTTGAGCAAGTAGGCCGCTTCTTTTTGAACAAACTTAGCCAATCGCTGTTCTAACTCTTCATGAAGGGTCGTGTGTCCGCTCATCATACGTGCGCCCATAGGATAGGCCGCTCCATATTCGGCAGCTGCTTCGGCATCGGCCTTGCGCACCTCTGGATGATTGGCCAGTCCTAAGTAGTCATTTAGGCTCCAGTTAAGTACTTCTTTTCCTTGAAATTTCATGTGTGGCCCCAAGGCTCCTTCTAATTTTGGGAATACATAATAACCCTCCGCATGCGAGGCCCAACGACCTATATTGCCCTTATTGGTCTTTATGTGTTCAAATAAATCTGTCATTTTTTTAGTTCTTAAAGATGGTACAAAAATACACAATTATTTTGGGCTAACATACTTTTTTATAAAAAATCTTTGTTTTTGTTTGTATAGCCCATTTATTTGTTGTATTTTTGCCACAAATCATATGTTTAATATTTGTAAGACATGGAAGCTCAATTTGATACCAGCAAGGCGGCTATGTCCCAAAGGCTCAAAGAAGTATTTTGGTACATACGAAAGAATACAGAATACGTAACTCAGACGCTCTTTGCCCAAAAGATCAAGGAACCCAGAAGTAATTTCTCGGCAGCACTTAACGGTAATGAGAAGTATATGACCGAGGGCTTGGTCAAAAAAGTAGTGGCTGCCTTTCCTGAAATAGATAAGGAATGGATGCTCTCCGGACGTGGCGAGATGCTTGTAGAAGAGGAATATGACGGAGGAGAATACCTGAAAAAGGAACGTGAAAAATACAACCTGACTCTTACCGATGTATACGAACATACTCACATCCCAGTCAAAAAGCTCAAGGCTTATGAGATGCATGAGGAGGAAATGCCCGATAGAACGCGTGCCCTCTTAGAACTCTATTTCGACCAAGTGGCTTACGAATACGAAAGCCAGGACGATGAGGATATGAATATCCCAATTCTCAAGACTGAGGTGGTCTCCTCTCTTGTCAAAGTGCCTTACTATGATATAGATTTCGCAGGAGGATGGTCTTCTGAAGAGCTCTTTTCACAGACAAAACCTTCGTTTATCATCAGTTCTCCCGATTTCGATCGTTCCGATTTCGCTTGTAACCTCATCGGGAACTCTATTTCCAATCGTATCCGAAGCGGCTCCATCATAGGCCTAAAACGTATAGACGATTGGCAGACCTATTTTCCGACGAACGAACTCTATGGGGTGATTACCAAAAACCAACTTCGTACAGTGAAAATCGTCAAGCGAAGCAAGCAAAAAGGCTTCTTGGAACTCATTCCTGACCCACTGCCAGAGCATAATAACCCTCCTTATGAGACCGAACTGATTCCTATGGATTATGTGGTGGAGTTCTATCAGGTAGTAGCCTCTGCCTTCTTTGAGAGAATCTCAATGTAATCTTGGATAGCTGCTATCTAAGGAAGCTAAGGTCTGCCTCACTTTTTTGTAGGTTTTCATTTTCCTTCGCCAGCTCATAAGCCGTTTCTCCCAGTTCGGTAGTAAGGGACTTGTTGGCTCCTTTTTCTATAAGATATTTTAGCAGCTTGGTATCCTTTGCCGTAAGAGCGGCTTTTATAAGTGGGGTTTGTCCTTCTTCATTTTGAGCATTGATATCTATATCAGGCCAGGAGAGTACCTTTTCCACGAGCTTTTGGTTTCCTTTTACCACTGCTATATGTAGGGCGGTATCTCCATGGGCATTAGCGGCTTGTAGGGCGACCAAATATTTCTTCAGTAGGGCTGTTTTCTGCTCGAAATCTTCGTCATTTCCTTTTTTGCGAGGGTTATAGCTTGCCAAAAGGGAGCCTATGACATTCGTTCCTTTCTTACTAACGGCACGCGTATCGGCACCTTGAGCCAAAAGTAGTGCAACAATCTCACTACTGCTGCGCTGTAGGGCTATCAGTAGGGCAGTTTCTCCTTTTTGATTAGCCTTATTGATATGCGCCTTATCCTTATCCAAAAGCTTTACCAATTCAAAATTATTGCCATAGCAAGCATTCATCAGGCAGGTATTTCCTTCCTTGTCTGTAGCTTCTATGTTAGCTCCTTTCTCTATAAGGTACTGGGCAGCAGTCAGGTCTTGGCGGCGAGCTAAGTAGTGCAGTGCTGTAGCCCCCTTATAGTCTGTTGCATTGGTAGGTATTTTTTGGTTTTCTATCAGGTATTGGTAGACTTCGATAGGGTTATTAGGCTGGCGCACTATCCCTTCGGCAGCCATAGGAAGGGCTTGGTGGGTAGGCCTTACTTTTTTGCGGAGCACTTTGAGTAAGTTCAGATTGCCCTTTCGGGTGGCATAGTCAAAGGTGGTAGCTCCACTGAGGCTTGTTTGCTTAAGGCGAAGTCCCTTGCTGATAAAGTATTGGGTAAGCGGGAGTTGCTCGCTGTCAAAGGCGATGGCTTTTAGCAGCAGTGTTTCTCCTTGGTCATAGGTAGCCTTGGGGTCGATACCTGCCCGGAAGAAGGCCTCATATAGCTTGGGGTTGGTATTGCCAAAGAGGGCTGCAAAGACAACCGGAGTGTAGCCCTTGGTGTCTTTGGCGTGAATATCGCTCCCTTGGGAGAGCAAGTACTGGACAAGTTCTACGTTTCCACTGCTGGCCGCCCAAAAAAGATAGGTACGTCCATCATGAGTGGTCTTACTGATTCCATTTCCTGGCTGTTCTATCAGATAGATAGCAGTAGGGGTAGGTACTTTGGCCAAAATAGCCAAGGCAGTCGCATCGAAAGCCGCTTCATTGCGCTCAGAAGGGCTGTTACCAGCCTCTATAGCTGCTTTTACTTGGCTAACACTCGTGTTTTCATTCCAAAAATTGCGGTCATGGAATACATTCTGCTGGCTCATAGCCGCCACACTCGCGAAAAGTGCTATAGTAGAGAGAAACTTTTTCATAAATAGCTAATTAATAGTGACAAGTGACAAGTGACAAGTGACAAGTGACAAATCAATATGCAAAGATAATAAAAATAATTAGAATGCTTCTAAATAATAATATTTCTTTAACACTAACTTATTCGTCACTAGTCACTTGTCGTTAGTCACTACTTGTTGGTCACTTGTCATTAGTCATTGGTCATTGGTCTTTGGCATTAGAACTCTGGTCTTATCGCAAATCGCACTCCAAAGTAGGGATTATCCTGTCCGTTGAGAGAAGAGAAGGCATTGCGCCAAATGAAATCCACACGGATAGGGCGAAGGTTCTTGATACCGATATTTTCTATACCGAAGCCATATTCCCAATAGACTTTTTCAGGGGCATGGTAGACAATATTGGAGGTGCTGACCGCCTTGTTTTCTTCCCGAAGGGTACCATAGGCCATACGAGCCAAGATAAGGCTACGCCATTTGGTCTTTTTGATAAGAGGCAATCGGTTGATTATCAATCCGTTGAAGTGGTGTTCCAGATATACATTCACATAGGCATCCGTAACGAAGTCGTAGTAGTTCAGCAGTTGGAAAGTCCTATTAAGGGCAAATCGGGAGGTACCATAAGCCTGATTGGCAGGGGTGGGAGTTAGGAAGGGTAGGGGAACGGTGCCGAAAACCTTTCCTACCTCTACCATAGGATGGAAGATACCGATATTCCACAACGGAATAGGCCGATGAACGAAGGCTTCCAAGCGAGCATAGTTGAAATTACTGTTGCGAATACCGGAAAAAGATTGGGTATATTTCAGGCGATAGGTGGCAAAGATGTTTTTTCCATAGAATTGTTCTACTCCATAGCCATATACATTTCGGTTGGGGGTATAGGTAAGGGAGAAGGACGCATAGGCATCAGAATATCGATGGAGTTCTCCCAAGGAGGGATCCTGATAGCCTATGGAGAAGCGTTCCGGATCAGCGGACTTCATCTGCTGATAGCTTCCCGAAAGGGTCAGGTGTAGGTTGCTCTTCATAAGGCCAACATCCACCATCCCCAATACGCGTTTGTTGCGGGTTACAAAATAATTTTCTCCCCTGGAGAAGAGGAAGTTGGAGGCATTCTTCAGATCCATCTCAGCATCATTGCTCTGCAGGTAGGTGCCCAATTGTACATAATCATCTTGGTAAAGTCCTCCCACGCTAAGGCGTATCTTAGGGATAAGCAAGTACTGGGCGCTGATACCTCCTTTGAACTTCTTATCCTTGATTCCATAAGCCCCATAGAGGTAGGTGCGGAAGCGGTCGTCATTGCTCATAAAGGAGCGAAGACCTACACGGCGGAAGCGGTTGCCCTCTACATCATTGTTGGAGAAGGACTCCCATATGGAGCCGAATTGCAAATATTTCCCGATAGGAATATAGCCCGAGGAAAGGATATTGATCGTATTGGAAATTCCCTTGATACGGCTGTTGTCACTGACTTTTTCGATGAGCTCTTGAGTCTCGTTCAGTGAAGTTTGCGTTTGAGAGAGGTTGTCCCAATAGGTTTTCTCTTGAGCGAATTGGTTGGACTTGTATTTTTCAATTTTTGTTAGGTAGAAGGATTCCTCCTTCGGGGCGTCGAGGATAAAGTCGGAATAGGTAATGCGTTTTTTTACATAGAGACCTTTTTCTTTGTCACTTTTGGTAAGCACCGTGAAGTCCCCTTCGTAGTAATCGGTTTGGGGAAGGATAAGGCTGTCATTGACATGGAAAGTCTTTTCGATGGAGAGGTTGCGGACAAAGTTCAGGGAGGCTTCCTTGAGGGTGAACATCTGAATAGAGGCAATGGCATAGGTCTTACTATCTACCGTGAAGTGGCCTTTGAAGAGAAGGTCTTGGTCTTCCTTAGGAAAGAAATAAATAGAGTAGAGCTTGCGACCGTCTCGCTCTATAGAATCATTGAGCACATAGGCATATACCCCATAGCCATATTCGGAAATAGGGCTTATGAAGGCCTTGTCTAAGAAATAGAAGGAATTGTCATAGACATCGAAGTCCCTGAAGTTACGGGTGAAGCGTTCCATACCAAAGCCGGTTTGCATCACCCCTTGGGTACGCTCGGCCTCTATATCGGTACGGGTGAGCGAGCGGGTATTATCCCCATATACTTTGGAGACTTCTTCTCTTAGGAACATAGGAAGCGAATAATGGTCATTGGCCTCTCTGGAGGAGAGCAAGTCCTTCATATTCCCATATTCTTTTTTCATGGATTTTTTCAGAAAGACGGTATCCAGGTTGTTCAGTCCCATTTCCACCGATTCGTATCGCTTGTACTCATAGGCCTTGGAGGTCGTCAAGCTGTTTTTGTACTTATGCGCCCATATTTTCTGTAGAATAGGGTAAGCAGGATTTTCTTTTTTGGAAAGATTTTTGGTGGGTTTCTGTACAATAACCACTTCTTCGAGCATCTCCCCTTCGGTAAGAACAATCTTAAGGGAGAGGCTTTCTCGCTTCTTGAGGATAATCTCTCGGGAGGTAAAGCCTACAGAGGAAACCTCTAAGGTGTTGTAATTCTTTGGGGTATAGAGGGAGAATTTCCCATTCTCATCACAGGCAGTACCTACTTTGGTGTTTTTGAAAATAACACTGGCAAAGGGAACAGGCTCCCCTTGTTCATCGACTACTTGTCCCGATACACGTGTCTGCGCATAGCTTCCTCCTAAGCATAGCAAGAGAGCAAGCATGCAGAACCATTTGAATGACTTCATTAGTTAGTATATTTCTAAGGGGCAAAGATAAACATTTTTTTGATAAAATCCTGACTATAAAGATAATTTTTCAAGCGTTTTTTCTATAGGTGTATAGCTAAAGGGGAGCACCTGGGTGATTTTGGCGCCATCATAGCGGCTTTGGTGTTGTAGGGTGTGTAGCAGTTTGTTGGTAAGCATTCTTTTCCTTCCAAAAAGCCAAAGGAAGGCTTCTGCATAGTAGAGCAGGCGTAGGGTAGTGGGGGAGAGGCATTTCTTTTTGGGAAGCAAGGGGTGACTTTGGCGGAGCAGTTCAAAGAATTGGGCATAGCTAAGGTCAGTCCCATTCAGGATAAACCCTTGGTTTTCAATAGGGGATTCCATCAAAAGGCGCATGGCCTTGGCCACATCCAAGGCAGCGACAAATCCGGTACCGCCTCCTGTTACATAAGGACTGTGGCATAGCTTTTGCACCTTCATAGCCGGATGGGTCTCTACACCTACTCCTATAATGACAGAGGGATACACGACCACTGCCGGAAGGCCTTCTTGTACGCCTCGCCATACTTCCATCTCGGCACTGTACTTGCTTAGGGCATACTCATTACCTCGCTCGCGGTTGGGCTCCTGTGGGGTCTCTTCACTGATTGCTTCCCCTGCTTTGGGGAGGGCAAAAGTAGCTATACTGCTGACATAGCAGAGCTTCTTCACTCCATGGTGTAGGGCAACATTCACCACATTGGCCGTACCCTCTATATTGGTTTTCAAAAGCAGAGAGGCATCCTCAGTAGCAAAGGAAACCTTGGCGGCACAGTGATATACCAGGGTAGCTCCTTGTAGGGCTGCTTCCAGGGCGGGAATGTCCAAAATATCAGCCTCTACCCACTCTATGCGAGAGAGTAGGTCGGCCAAAGAGGGTGCATAGGTTTGGAAAAGGCGTTCTAAAAGGGAGGTATCCTTTCGGCGACAAAGGGCGCGGATGGGAGCATGGGTATGACAGAGCAGCTCGTAGAGCAGGTGTGCTCCTACCAAGCCTGTCCCTCCGGTAACCACAATCATAGTAGTACGTATTTGGTAAAGATTTCTTTCTCGCTTACTCCTTCGAAAATCTCAAAGAGGAGTTTTTGAAGATCTACGATTTGCACCGTAGTGAAGACACATAAGTACTTCCCTCCACAGAAGGTAAGAATTTCGATACCTGGCTCGGAGTAGTCAAAATGCGAAGAAAGATCAATGGCTTGTACTTTGCCTCGAAACTCCAAGAGTTCGCAGAAGCGAAGCTCTAAGGTCTGTTCGGGCATCTCTACATAAAACCGGCGATCTCCTGGCTTTTGATAGATACGATAATATTTTGAAGTTCCTATGATTTTCACAAGGGCAAAAATAAGGCTTTTCTCTGAAATATGAAAGAGGTTGGCTCAATAAGTTATTAACAATTTTTCTAACTGCTTAGCTCCTGTATTACAGTTGGTAATGTCCTTTGAGTAGTCGCTCAAAACACTTACTGGGGAGTATCTTTTTCAGTAGGATGGAGAGGCGTTCGAGTGTTTTTCCTTTTACATAATGTACCTTTGGGGCTTTCTTTTCGATCAGATGATAGATACTGTGGGCTAAGGCTTCCGCAGGGAGTCCCTTAGCAATATCTTCGTTCATATGAGGGAGGGCTTTTGCATATTGCTCATAGGGAGAGCCTTCTATCGCTGGGGTATGGAAGCGACGGGAGGCAATATCGGTGGCTACATCTCCCGGAGCCAAGCTGCAAAAGGAGATGCCGAACTGCTCGGTCTCCATTCGTAGGCTTTCGGTAAGGAGCATCAGTGCTCCCTTACTGGCCGAATACCCGCCTCTGAAGGGTAAGCCCATATAGGCCGCTACGGAGGTGATATTGATGATCTTGCCTTTCCTCTGGGCACGCATGGAGGGAAGTACGGCCTGGATGACCCGCACTGCTCCGAATACATTCGTCTGGAAGGCATTCTCCAAGGCCTCCACTGGGGTTTCCTCTATGGCACCGGTGATGCCCACCCCTGCATTGTTGATTAGTATATCGATATGTCCTTCACGAGAGAGGATGGCCTCCACCGCTTGCCTTACCGAGGAGGTATCCCTTACATCCATCGCCAGTAGAGTATAGCCCTTGGGCTGCTCTTCTATAGTGCGAGCGGTACCATATACCTGATAGCCCTTTTCGCTGAGTAGCTCCGCTGTAGCGCGCCCTATTCCGGAGGTGGCGCCTGTGATTAGAACAATAGCTTTCATAAAAGTAGGTGATTTCAGAAGTGCAAAAATAGGTTTTAATAGGTAGATATGCAAACTTTTTTTCTTTTTCTCTTTCCTTTTCTCAAAGAAAAGTCGTAATTTTGTAGCACTATATTTGCATTGAAAAATTGTAACAATTATGAATACAATATTATCCGACCGTGTCAATAACATGGCACTTTCCGCTACCTTGGCCATGGCTGCCAAGGCACGCGAGCTGAAGGCACAGGGCAAGAATATCATTAGTTTGAGCTTAGGCGAACCCGATTTTGCGGTGCCTGACTTTGTAAAGAAGGCGGCTATAGAGGCCATAGAACAGAACTATAATAAATATTCTCCAGTGGATGGTTATTTGGAACTAAAGGAGGCCATCTGTGAGAAGTTCAAGAAGGACAACGGGCTGACTTATACCCCCTCTCAGGTAATTGTCTCCAATGGAGCCAAGCAATGCCTTTCCAATGTGGCCTTGGTGATGCTCAATCCTGGGGATGAGGTGATCCTCCCCACTCCCTATTGGGTAAGCTATTCCGATATCACCAAGATTGCCGGAGGGGTGCCGGTGGAGATTCCTACTTCGCTGGAAACTAATTTTAAGATTACACCTGAACAGTTAGAGGCGGCCATCACTCCTCGTACCAAGATGTTGTGGCTAAGCAACCCAGGCAACCCCAGTGGAGCGATCTATTCCAAGGAAGAATTGGAGGGCTTGGCAGCTGTGCTAAGAAAGTATCCTAACATCTATTTCTTAGCCGATGAGATTTATGAACACATTAGCTATAACGGTATGCCTACTTCTATGGCTTCTATAGAGGGAATGTACGAGCGTACCATTACCGTCAATGGCTTGTCCAAGGCTTTTGCCATGCCGGGCTGGCGTATGGGCTATATGGGAGCACCAGAATGGATTACCAAGGCTTGTGCCAAGATGCAAGGACAGATCACCAGTGGGGCTAATACCATCGCACAGCGTGCCAGTATCACTGCCCTAAGAACGCCCTTGAGCCAGGTGCAATATATGTTCGATGCCTATCGCAAGCGCCGTGACTTGGTCTATGAACAGCTCTCTCAAATAGAAGGCTTCAAGACCAATCTTCCCGATGGGGCTTTCTACTTCTTCCCCGATGTCTCTTACTACTTCGGTAAAACACTCCGTGGTAGGAAGATACAAACTGCCGGTGACTTGGCACTCTACCTCTTGGAAGAGGCTCATGTGGCTACCGTTACCGGAGAGGCTTTTGGCAACTCGAACTGCTTGCGCCTTTCCTATGCCACCAGCGAGGCAGATCTCAGGGAGGCACTACGACGTATTAAAGAAGCGGTAACCTATTAATTGATATGAGTATGGCAGTAATAAAACAGCTTTCCCCCCAAGAGGCTTTCGCCCTCAGTGAGCAAGGTGTCCTATTGGTCGATGTACGTGAGGCAGATGAGGTCGCTCAAAAGCGTTATCAGGTGGCCAACTACCTGCATTTGCCGCTTTCCCAATTGGCTGAAACTTATAAGCAACTTCCCACAGACCAGCCTCTTATCATAGCTTGCCTCTCGGGAGGGCGTAGCCAAAAGGCCATCGCTTTCCTTCAGGCGAAGGGCTACGATGACCTGTCTAATTTGGATGGGGGCATCAAGGCTTGGGAAGCCCTTGGGCTTCCCGTGGTCTGATTATTGAATTACATAGATGACCTTGGAGTATTGGGCTACCCGAAAGGCGCCTAAGGGATTTTCTTTCGGATTGGCTCGATAAAAGATATTGCCCTTTGCCCTATTGGGGATACTAAGCAAACCTGCATTGTTGGTAGCATTGTTCGAGAGTACCCGAATATAATTCATATAGGTCTCCGAAACCCTAAAAAGGGTGAGTTCTACTGTATCACCTGCTTTGAATTGCTCTTCTTTTTTGTTGCTGCGACTGAGGATTTGAGTGGTGAAATGACCATCAGGGAAATAGCGATCATTGAATCCATAGAGTCGGGTCACCCCATCAGAGGAGGCTTTGATACGTAGTACAAAGTTGTTATCTTCCCCAGCGGGGACATCGAAGCGTAGGGTGAGCATGATCTGATCTCGGGTGAAGCCTCCGTCATTAGTTTGCGTGATATTGGCCTGGGTAAGCTCAGGTACTTCCTTGAGTATATCGGTAGCAACATATTCCTTGCCTTCATGCCCAATGATAAGGCCGTATCGCCTACCTAAAGCAGGCGTAAAATCGCTGTTTTGGTAGCTGCCAGGTTGGGTCTCTGTAAAGGGAAAAAGATTTCCTTGGTCATCGCCGACCAGTATAGTAGCTCCCGAAGCTCCTTCGGGGGCTTCTTGGCTATAATAGGGTTGGGTATAGCTTAGTTGTATTGTCTGTACGGCTCCAGAGGTGCCTTTTTCCCAATCAATAGCAGCATCTATGACCAATTCCTTCGCTTGGGTATCCAAGTCCAGTTCTATCACCTTCTCACAAGCAGAGAAAAGGGGGAGTAGCATCATAAGAAATCCTATGGGGTAGGGTATATTTGTTGTTTTCATGATCAAAAAGAGAAATTATAGGTGATACTTGGAACAATGCCGAAGATAGAGAGCTTAACGGCTTCACTTTGTTGGGTTTCGCGGTTGCTCCTGAAGTAGATAGAGGCGGCATTGTAGCGGTTATATAGGTTATAGACCCCGAATACCCATTCGGATTTCCATTTTCTTTCCGGATGGGGCGTATAGGAGAGGGATACATCCAACCGATGGTATAGGGGCAGGCGATAGGCATTACGAGCACTATAGTTGGCAATGGACACGCCAAAATAGCGATATTTGCCTACAGGGAAGTTGCCAGGAATTCCGGATTGGAGGGTGAATACAGCGCTGGCATTCCACTTTTTGCTAAAGGTATAGGTGCCGGTAAGCGATAGGTTATGGGGCTTGTCATAGGCGGAAGCATACCACTCCCCATTATTGATACCACTCTCGTAGGAGGTTCTCCCTGGGGTCTGTTGCTGGGATTTGGAATAGGTATAGGAGAGCCAGCCAGTAAGTGTTCCGGTATTTTTTCTTAGTAGTACCTCCCAGCCATAGGCACGGGTATGTCCTGGGAGTACTTCTCGCTCTATGAACTCATTGGCGGTGAGGTTGGCACCATCTATATAATCCAAGCGGTTTTGTACCGTCTTGTAGAATACTTCAGTCTCGAGGCTGTAGGCTCCTTCCTTGAGATTGGTAGCATAGCCCAAAGCGACTTGGTCGGAATATTGGGGCTTGAGGTAGCGGTCGCTGGGTGTCCATACATCCAAGGGGGTAGGGGAGGAGGTGTTCGAAATCAGGTGGAGGTACTGAGCCATACGAGCATAGCTGGCCTTAAGGGAGCGATGGTCATCGAAGGCATAGGAGAGGCTTAGCCGTGGCTCCCAGTGGGCATATACATCAATGAGTTCTCCTGCCTTGTAGTGGCGCTCCCCTATGGGGATGCCGCGCTGATAGATGCGTTGTAAGGGGTGGAAGAGTACGGCTTGATCTCTTAGGTATTGCGGCATGCTGCGCTTGCCTAAGTGATAGAAGCTGCTCCAGCGAAGCCCGTAGGAGAGAGTCAGGGACTCACTGAGCTTGTGTTCTGCCTCCGCATATAGGCCTAATTCCAAGGCATATTTGTGAGGCAGTGCCTTGTAATTAATGGTAGATGTGCCAAAGGGAGTGATCACCCCTGGGGCGAAGTCATAGTAGGTGCCTTGTAGTCCATAACCAAGTTTGAAGTTGTCAGAGAGATAGTGCTTGAAATCATATAACAGATTCGCATTTCTGATCCACGAATCCCACTTGAAGCCAGAGAGGTCTATCTTCATGCCATAATAATAATCACTATAGACTAAGGATAGGTTTGAGAAGAGTTGATCCGAAAAGAGATGGTTCCACCTAAGATTTACCAAGGTATTGCCATAACTATTGCTGAAGGCTTGTGATAGATCGAAGACATCGCGGCCAAAATAGCCTGAAAGGTAAAGGCTGTTTTGCTCATCGACTTGGGTATGGAGCTTCATGTTCAGATCATAGAAATAAGCAGAATTGTCATTATCGGTTAGTTTTAGGAACAGATGGGCATAGGAGGCACGCCCACCAATGAGAAAGGAGGACTTGTCCTTCACGATAGGCCCCTCCAACAGAAAGCGAGAAGAGAGCGAGCCTATGCCCCCTGTGCCATGGTATTGGGTATTGTTCCCATCTTTTTGATAGACGTCCAAAACGGAGGAAATACGCCCTCCATAGCGAGCAGGCATTCCGCCCTTGTAGAGCTTCATGTCGCGAATGGCATCGGCATTGTAGATGCTTAGAAAGCCAAATAGGTGAGAGGCGTTGAAGATGGTAGCCTGATCCAGCAGGATGAGGTTTTGGTCGGCAGCTCCTCCACGTACATTGAAGCCTGAGGAGGCTTCCCCTGCATTGCTCACTCCAGGGAGTTGTTGTAGGGACTTGATGATATCCACCTCGCCCATCAGCACAGGCAGCTTCTTGATGGTTTGGATCGGGATACTGGCCACACTCATCTGTGGGGTGCGTACATCTACTTTTGGGGCACTTTGAGCGGTAACCTCTATGCCTTCCAAGGCAATATCTTCTTGGGAGAGTTGGTAGTTGCGGTGCTCATTTTTCCTCAGCTGTAGGGGTTCCTCTATCGTTTGGTAGCCTAAGGAGACTATCTGTAGCGTATAGGCTCCTTCGGGAAGGGTCAGCGAGTAGAAGCCATAGGCGTTGGTAGTAGCTCCCATATGGGTACCCTTTATAATCAGGTCTACCCCGAGGAGTTTCTCTCCACTGGCGCGATCGGTGACCGTACCGCTGAGGGTGTATTTGCGTTGCGCCCACAATGAAGATAGGGATAACATACATAGGAGCAATAGGAGATGTTTTTTCATTAAGTAAATAGTTATATTAAGGGTGCAAAGATATAAAAAAGAGAAGAGTAAAAAAGGGAGAAGAGATTTTTTTTATCTTTTAATGAATGATCCTTGACATTGCTTTAAAAATGTCGTATTTTTGCAAAATTAATCAGCTAATTAACTAATTGACAAATTAACAAATTAACACTATGAAATATCATCTGTATACAGCCGTAGGACTTGTTTGCTTCCTTATAGGCTGTACATCCAAGAACCAAAATACGCCAGAGGCGGCGGTAGAAGGCTTTATCACAGCGGTTAATCAGAATGACTTTGCCAAGGCTAAGCACTATGGTGATAGCACAGTTGTTGTCCGAATGACCCAAATAGAGCAGATGCTCAAGCAGTACAAGGGGGAAGTACCGCAAAACCCTAAAATAGACTTCAAGGTGAGAGAAGTAACACCGCTTGACGAGCATACGGCCATTGTTACCTATAGCATCTCCGCTACAGAGACTTACAAGCAGCTCAAGGTGCGCCAAATAGGTGGAAAATGGAAGGTAACCTTGGAGCTACAGCAAGCAGCTCCCCAGGCGCTGCATCCTTAGCGAGTGGTTTGGTAAGTACCGAAGTTAAAGTTCTGATCCACCAAACGTTCTCCATCTGCATTGGTAAGCAGCAGGTCGCGGATACGGATCAGGTGATTGTATTTGACAGTCCCTGCGATGGTATCTCGGATCTCACGCGTGGTGATGATCACCTTGCCCCCTTGGGCTTGTATCTCGGAGGTTACCTTCGGGGTCGTTTGGGGGGGAGAGGTACAGAAGTAGCTGGAGGTAGGAGCACTATCGAAGGTGCGATACAGTAGGGTATAGCCATTGCCTATATTTCCTACAATCGAATCCGTCCTATTCTTGAGAATTCCTGCTCTGAATTGTAGAATGAGGGCTTCTTTGCCTTGTGTCTTGTAGAGAAAGGTGGTGGTGGTATCCCGAGTGCAGGAGTAGGCTTCCGTACCACTGAAGGTGATACGCTCCACTGTAAAATCTCCATCATTGCAAGCCATTAACAAGCTCATACAGAGACTTATAAATAACAAATAACTACGCATAGCTTCACTAAATATGCGGCAAAGGTACAAATAAATAATGATTTTTTTCTCATCAAATCCGAATATTTTCGGTCTAATAAAAAATTAATTCGTACATTTGCACTTAAAAATATAGTAGTATGAGTGGGGAAAAAAAAGTCTATTTTGACAATGCAGCGACTACTCCTTTGCGAGCAGAGGTCAAAAAGGCTATGATAGAGGCGCTTGATACTTTCGGAAATCCATCCTCTATTCATAGTTTTGGCCGTGCCAGTAAGGTTCTTATCGAAAAAGCACGTAAAAATATAGCTAAGGAATTGGGCGTATCAGCCTCGGAGATCTTCTTTACTTCAGGAGGAACAGAGGCTATCAATATGGTACTCAAGGGGGCAGTGAGGGACTTGGGCATTACCCAAATTATTACCTCTCCTACCGAACACCATGCCGTATTGCATACCATACAAGCCATCGAAAATGAATACGGTATCCAGGCGACCATGGTCAAGCTCGAACCCAATGGTACCCCCGATATAGAAGACCTGAACAAGCTCCTTTCGCAGTTCCTTTCCGATGAAAAGGTCTTAGTCTCGCTTATGCTTGTCAATAATGAGATCGGCAATATACTCCCCGTGGCCAAGGTGGCTGAGATATGCAAGAAGTACAAGGCTTACCTACATTGTGACACGGTACAGGCAGTAGGGCATTTTCCTGTAGACCTCTCCAGCCTTCCGATTGACTTTATTTCGGCTTCTGCACATAAGTTCTACGGGCCGAAGGGGGTGGGCTTCGCTTTTATCCGCAAGGGAGTGAATGTGAATTCTTTACTCTTCGGGGGCGAGCAAGAGCGTGGCCGGCGTGCCGGTACCGAGTCCGTCCATAATATAGTGGGAATGGAGGAGGCCTTCCTGATGGCTTACCAAAATATGGACAAAGAACGTGCGCATATAGAGGGAATTAAAAAGTATTTTATTCAGAAAATCACCCAAGAGATTCCCCAAGTGCATTTCAATGGTCTTTGTGCCAATTTTCAAGAAAGTTCTTATACGATAGTAAATATATCCCTTCCTATAGAGCTGAAGAAGACAGAAGTGCTGATGCTCTTCTTGGATATGCGTGGCATCGCTTGTAGCCAAGGCAGTGCTTGCCAGAGTGGAAGTGCCAAAGGCTCTCATGTCCTAAGGGCGATACTCCCCGATGCGCAGTGGCCGGAGGCGCATATACGCTTCTCCTTCTCCATCTATAATACGAAGAAGGAAGTGGATTATGTGATCGAAACCCTCAAAGAATTTTTAGCATGAATCTGAACAATTTATTCCGTATTGCTTGGCGAGCTATCTTGCTGAACAAGACCCGTACCCTACTGACCATGTTGGGGATCATCATCGGGGTAGGCTCGGTCATTACCATGTTGGCCATAGGAGAGGGGTCAAAGAAGAGCATCAAGGAGAATATCTCCAAGATGGGTACCAATATGCTCAACATCCGCCCCGGCGCCAGTATGTTTGGAGGGGTGCGCAACAATACCGACATGCAGTCGCTCAAGATGACCGACTACTTAGCCCTCAAGAACGAAGCCACACTACTCAAGTATATCACTCCGGTGGTCAGTGGCAATGGCCAAGCCATCGTAGGGGCGAATAACTGGCCTACCTCCATCTATGGGGTCAATACCGAATACCTCCCTATCCGCGAATGGGCGGTGGAGCAGGGGGCTATGTTTGGCCAAGATGAGATAGACAAGCTCTCCAAAGTAGCTGTCATAGGCCGCACGATTCAGAAAAACCTCTTCCCCGATGGAGATTCGCCCATCGGACAGACAATCCGTTTTAAGAATATTCCCTTTAAGATCATAGGGATATTGGCGGCCAAAGGGGAAAGTAACTTTGGGCAAGACCAAGACGATATCATCATCGCCCCCTATACCACCGTGCAGAAACGTGTCTTGGCACAGACCTATTTGCAATCCATTGTAGCCTCAGCCATTACCGAAGAAGAAGCAGAGAATGCTGTCAATCAAGTAAAAACAATCTTGGAGCACACCCATAATATTGCCCCAGACCAGGAGAACAACTTCAATGTATTCTCCCAACAGGAGCTGATTTCTACTTTTTCCTCTACTTCCGAGATGCTCACCATACTTTTGGTAGCCATAGCGAGTATCTCCCTGATAGTAGGAGGGATAGGAATCATGAATATCATGTATGTATCGGTCAAGGAACGCACCAAGGAAATAGGTTTGCGTATGGCCATAGGCGCCAAGGGTAAGGATATCTTAGCGCAATTCTTGATAGAATCTGTTTTAATCAGTATCACAGGAGGCGTGGTAGGGGTCGTATTAGGCCTTTTGGCTACCTATGTAGTGAAAGCCTTTATCGGCTGGCCGGTAAGCATCACCTTTTACTCCATAGTGCTCTCCTTTTTGGTTTGTACTATTACAGGAGTATTCTTTGGTTGGTATCCAGCCCGCAAAGCCTCTGATTTGGAACCAATTACCGCACTAAGATACGAATAATAATCACTATTGAAAAATGACAGCTGTAGAACAAAATATAGTAAATACCTATGCTCGTTTGTTTGAGAATCTCAGTAAGTTTGCCCGATTAGAACTTATTGAGCGAATTACCTTATCTCTTAAAGAGGAAGATAGAGCACATAAAGAAGATAAAAAGGTAAAAGAAGACACGGATTTCTTTAATCTCTTTGGTGCTTTTCCTGATGATAAAACTGCAGAAGAAATAGTTACAGAGATAAAAAGTAGTAGGCAATTTAGAGAAAAGGATTTAACAATTTGACAATGAAGTATTTGCTCGATACCAATATCTGTGTATTTTTTATTAGAGGGAAATATAATCTATACACTATATTTAGAGAAAAAGGTATAGAAAATTGTTCTATATCGGAACTTACAGTATTTGAACTAAAATTTGGAGCAGAGAACAGTTCTGATCCTATAAAATCTCATTGGGTTGTCAATGAATTTATCAAGAGATTTTCTATTATCCCTATATCAGAAATAGCAGACAAATATGCAGAGATAAAGGTAAAACTTAGAAAAAATGGAACTCCAATGCATGATGAGTTTGATCTAATGATTGGAGTAACAGCCTTACAAAATAGAATGACCTTAGTTACAGATAATCTTAAAGATTTCAGATTTATAGAAGGACTAATTACTGAAAATTGGATTGTTAGAGAAAACTAACAATTAACAAATGACAACATGGATTTAGCAACTTATTATAAGCAACACCCAGAGGAGCGATACGAAAATATTCGCCGTATGGGAGAGATACTCAGCCGTGTGGAGCAAACCCTTACCAAGGCCGAAGCGCTCTTAGAGGAATGGAAGGGGCTACAGGACGATTTCAATACCTTGGTGGCCTACTATGATAGTCCCCAGTGGCGAGACGACTACTTCGATAGCAATGATGGTAAAATCCCTGATGAGGTACCCCAATGGGTACTCACTCAAGACGCTATCTTCGATGCAATTGGCACAGAATTTGATATAGCCGATGGTTATAAGCAGCTCATTGAGACGATTGATGCTAAAAAATGGAAGAAATAAATTTAAACATATGAATAAAAAAAGATTAGTATTACTCATGATGGCTGCCATAATGACTGCCTGTGGAGGTAACCCCAACAATCAAAACAATCAAGAAACACCAGCCGAGCAGGCTCCTGCCTCTCAGCAACCTACCCCTTCCCCAGAGCTTGACGGAAACTGGAAAGCGGACTATATCAAAGGCGTGAATCTTATAAAGGATACCCAGAGTGTCTATATTGATATTGACTTGGAAAAACAATCCCTCTCCGGAAATGATAGCTGTAATAGTATTACAGCTCCTATACTTACCCTTACCAATAAGGAAATCGTCTTTGGTGAGATGGCCTCTACCCTTAGGTACTGCCCTGAGATTGAGTACCAACAGGCGTTCCAAACGGCCCTCCGAGAAGTGGCTTCTTACCAATTGGATAAGAAGCAACTGCATTTGTTTGACAAAAAAGGTGAAAAGATAATGTCCTTTAGCAAAGGAATAAGACAATAATAGCAGTCAATGGTCAGTTCCTGACCACTGACTACGCATTACAAGAAGTAGCTACCTATAAAATACAGGAAAACTCCCTATCGTTGCTCAACAAACAAGGCGAGGAAGTCGTAAAGATGATTAAAAAACAATAAAGATAAATGCCGTTAAACAGCAGATAACGAAACAAAATAACAGATGAAAAGATTATTCATGGCTGTAATAGCCCTTTCTTTGCCTATAATAGCTCAGGAGAAGCCTATTTTTACCCAAGCTAAGATCAAGCAGGCCACCGTGTACTTTACCGGTGCCGAGCTTACCCATACCGCTTCGGCAAATATTCCTAAGGGTACGAGCGAGTTGGTGATCAAAAATGTGGCTAATATCCTCTCCGAAGAGACTATCCGGGTGCTGGCTCCCTCCAATGTGACGGTACTTTCGGCACAATTTACCAACCAGTATATGGAGGAATACGAAGCCGAAAGACATACTCCTGCCCTCAAGCGTGTACAAGATAGCCTCGCTCTCTTGGATAGCCAACTCAAAAAATACCGCAACGAACGCTATTCCAAGGAAAAGACGGTTGCTTTTCTGGACGGTAATAATACCCTTCAGGGGAATCAAGATGGTTTGGTCTTGGCCGACATCCCCAAAGTCATGGACTACTATACCGCCAAGCGTATAGAACTGCTCAATAGTATAGATGGGCTTAAGGAAAAAGAGGAGCAGCTCACCTCGGCTATCACCAAGCTCAATGCCAAGCTGGATGTCTCTGCCTCCAAGCACGAAAACCTATCCAATGGGAAGATCATCCTACAGCTGATGTCTCCCATAGCACAAAAGGCTGATTTCCAGCTAAGCTACCTCACTAAGCGAGCTACTTGGTATCCTTTCTATGAGCTGCGTGCCGATAAGCTCTCCGATCCTATTCACCTGCTATATAAAGCGCAGATTACCCAAAATACCGGGGTGGACTGGAAAGGAATACGTCTCTCACTCTCCAGTGGGAACCCTAACCAAAGCAACCAATATCCTGTGCTGAAAACCTGGTTTGTCCGCCTTGGAACCCCTTACAACTTTGAGAATGCTAAAATGGCACTACGTTCCAACGTAGCGCCTATGGGCGATTTATCCCGAAAGAAAATAGCTAAGGATGAATCCTTGGAGGAAGTAACCATGGGCAACTATACAGAACTCTCTGAAAACCAACTCTCATTATCCTTTGATATAGACATCCCTTATGATATTCTTTCCAATGGAAAAGCACATAGCATCTCCCTACAAGAGCTCAACCTCAAGGCTGAGTATAGGTACTATGCCGCACCACGAGTGGACAAGCAAGTCTATTTAGTAGCTGCAATTGAGGATTACTCCAAGTATAACCTCCTTCCAGGTGAAGCCAATATCGTTTTTGAAGGCTTATATGTAGGAAAAACCTATATAGACCCCAACCAAACCGATGATAAGCTAACCATTACCATGGGTAATGATAAAAAAGTGAGTGTCAAACGCGAAAAAATAGCTGATAAATCCCAAACCAAGTTTATCTCAAGCTATAAGGAACAGACCTTCACTTACGACATCCTATTGCGCAATAATAAGAAGGAACCAATATCCTTAGTACTCAAAGACCAATACCCTGTCTCTACTGAAAAAGACATAGAGGTCGAGCTCTTAGAGAGCACCCGTGCCTCCCAGGACGAGCAAACTCATATCCTCACCTGGGAACTCACCCTCAAGCCCAATGAGACCAAGACCTTCCGTATCAGCTACAAGCTAAAATATCCTAAGGATAAGACTGTGAATTAGTAAAATCCGCGAAAGCGGAGTAGAAGAGACAATTCGCCTTTATATAGATGAGTCGTCAGTGAGTATTAACCACTGACGACTCATTTTTAACGTGGAAAAAAAACGCCATTTTTTTCCACGTTAGGATGGACGTGGAAAAAAAACGCGTTTTTTTTCCACGTTAGTTTTTTTCTCTCTTTAGTACCTTTATTAGATTTTCATTAGTGTAATAGTTGCTTTTTCCTACTTTAATTTTGTCTAAGAGGCCTATTGAAGAAATCAAGTCTAAATAATTCTGTGCGGTACGCTTGCTAATATTCAAATCTCTTTCCAAAAATTCTATTTTGGTATATGGATTTTTGAAGAGGTTATTGAGTAAGTCCTGACTATATATTTTGGGCAACTCATTGCGTAAGCGCTGTTTGGTCTGTTGCATGAGAGCTTTGATATCTTCTACAAGTTCAATCGTTTCTATAGCAGTAACTTCTATTCCTTTGAGGAGATAGAGTATGAGTGTTTGCCAATCATTATCCGTTCTTACTCCTTGCAGTGCCTTATAGTAATCTGTTTTGTTTTGGATAATATAGTGACTGAGATAGAGCACAGGTAGGTCTAATAGTTTTTGCAATACCAAATACAAAATATTGATAATACGTCCCGTACGACCATTACCGTCATAGAAAGGGTGAATACTTTCAAATTGGTAATGAATAATAGCCATTTTGGTAAGAGGGTCAAGTGGAGAAAAATCAGGATCATTGATAAATTTCTCTAAATTGGCCATAAGATTCAGTATTTCGTCCTTATCTTGTGGAGGGGTATAGACTACTTCCTTTTGAGCGTTTACCAATTTGGTGCCCGCTTGGGTTCGGAATCCAGCTTTGTTTTGCTCTAATTGTTCTTGTATCTTGATAATATCCCTATTGAGCAAAAGTTTTTCATTTCGAACAATATAGAAGCCTAATTTAAGCCCTTGAGCATAATTGACAACCTCCTTACTGGCGGGGTTTTGGGTTTCTATCATGATGTTTTGCTTGTACAAATCATCATGTGTGGTTACTATATTCTCAATTTCACTACTACTTTTTGCCTCTTGCAGTGAAAGGGTATTGATGAGGATTTCTTCGTTCGGGATAGTTTTTACAATTCCTTTGAGTTCCGCTAAGTGTCTATGTGATTTGCTTAACTGTCGTAAAACCTCTGTTGTTTCTATTTCAGGAGGAGGTGGTAGGAGAGGGAGTTTAAAATTTTCCATTTTCTATTTTTTTATATTCCCTTACCAAAACTTCAAAAAGAGGATCACAAAGGCGCTGATAAAGGTCGCGATGAGCACACCTTTAGCACGCGAATCGTATCTTAGGCGGATAAAGGCAAAGAAAGCCAAGAGGTTTAGGATAGCTCCTAAGCCTATGATAGCTCCCAACATGCCTTCTTGGTAGGCATAGACAAAGGTGCTCTCCAGGTCGGACTTGGAGAAGAGCACCCACCAAAGGAGCATTCCTAAGACATTGACAATAAGTCCTACGGCGATACCGATAAGGACATCTTTTTGGCTTCTATGATATTTCATCGAGTTTCCAACTGTTAAGGGGTTCTATACTTGGGTAATGGGTAAGGTCTGCATGGGTAGGTACCACCGAGATATAGCCATGATCTAGCGCCCATACATCGGTATCAGTGCCTTCATCTTCACAAACAAACCGGCCGGTAAGCCAATAATAATTGCGCCCATGCGGACTAACACGATGGTCGAAGCGCTCTTCCCAGTGGGCACGCGCTTGCCTACATACTTTTATGCCTTTGATCTCCTCGCGCTTGAGCTTCGGGATATTCACATTGAGCACTACCCCGCGGGGCAAGCCGTGTTTTAGAACATGAAGGGTAATATCACGAACAAAATCAGTGCATTGCGAAAAATCAGCATTCCAATTCATATCCAATAGGGAGAAGCCTATGGCGGGAATACCTCCTATACCGGCCTCTATGGCAGCACTCATCGTACCGGAGTAGATAACATTGACGGAGGAGTTTGCCCCATGGTTGATGCCACTAACGCATAGGTCGGGGGTACGCTTCAGCAGTTCATGCTTGGCAATCTTCACACAATCCACCGGGGTACCACTACAGCGGTATTCTAATGGAGCACCACTTTGGGTATGTACCTGTTCGCAGAATAGAGCAGCCGTAGTGGTAATAGCATGCCCCATCCCACTTTGGGGCGAATCGGGCGCTACCACCACGACCTCTCCTAAGGGGAGCATCACTTGGATAAGGGTTCGGATACCAGGGGCGGTGATACCATCGTCATTGGTGATAAGAATTAAGGGCTTTTGCATAGCATTTCTAAATAATGCTGCAAAAGTACGAAATTAATGTTTAATGTCAATAATGATTAATGATTAATTTTTAATTGATTCGCATTGATACTAATTAACTCAAGTTTCGTAAGTTCTATAACCTAAATAACGTGAGTTCGACTTAAGCGGCAATTCT
>NZ_KE992114.1:2012-2566 GCF_000466425.1 Capnocytophaga sp. oral taxon 863 str. F0517 | reverse complement strand
TGCTTGTCAGTGTTGTTGTTTATACAGCTAAGGGTTGTGTACGAAAGTCTTTAAGGTTGAGGAAAAAGCCTCTGTAAGGAGTGAGTCCTTCTCTGAACAAGTTCCAAAGTAGGGTGCTTCCCATCTGTGAAAGGGTGGCGTTAATGAACAAATCTTGCTTGGTTAAGGCTTCGGCAAGGGAGCAACTTGGGGTATTGTCATTCTGCTCGGATTGTGTTAATAGTTCTCCAAAGGCTTGGGTAATAGTAGGCAGGGTGTCTATGGGAATAAAAGTATCGCTATGAGGTTGCTCAATAGCTTGTAAAGTACTTAAAATCACTTGCCCTGAATGGGTGCTGTTGCCAAAATCTAACCAATACTTAGGGTTGTTGTGGTAGTGGTGAGCTCGTTCTAAATGAGTGAGTACTTCCCCAATGTCAAAGCGTGTCTTTGCGCTATCTACACACGAAAGGTAAATACTTCCTCTCATTGTTTCTTCTTCAAAGGAAAAGGTCTCAGTGCTGAATAGCTGTGTTTGCGCTCTCCAATCTGTACCAAAAAAGCGATTGATACGG
>NZ_KE992114.1:1258-1912 GCF_000466425.1 Capnocytophaga sp. oral taxon 863 str. F0517 | reverse complement strand
TTTATACAGCTAAGGGTTGTGTACGAAAGTCTTTGAGGTTGAGGAAAAAGCCTCTGTAAGGAGTGAGCCCTTCTCTGAACAAGTTCCAAAGTAGGGAGCTTCCCATTTGTGAAAGAGTGGCGTTAATGAACAAATCTTGCTTGGTTAAGGCTTCGGCAAGGGAGCAACTTGGGGTATTTTCATTTTGTTCGGATTGTGTTAATAACTTTCCAAAGGCTTGGGTAATAGTAGGCAGGGTGTCTATGGGAGTAAAAGTATCGCTATGAGGTTGCTCAATGGCTTGTAAAGTACCTAAAATCGCTTGTCCTGAATGGGTGCTGTTGCCAAAATCTAACCAATACTTAGGGTTGTTGTGGTAGTGATGGGCTCGCTCTAAATGAGTGAGTACTTCCCCAATGTCAAAACGTGCCTTTGCGCTATCTACACACGAAAGGTAAATGCTTCCTCTCATTGTTTCTTCTTCAGAGGGAAAGGTCTCTGTGCTGAATAGCTGTGTTTGCGATCTCCAATCTGTACCAAAAAAGCGATTGATACGGCTTATTAGAGCAGTAGATTTGTACATTCCTAACTCACAAGCCGAAAAAAGTTGTCTGCCGAGATTGGCAGGGCTTACAAGGTCATTATCCCAAAGGGTTACCGATAACCCTGCGTGTC
>NZ_KE992114.1:678-1158 GCF_000466425.1 Capnocytophaga sp. oral taxon 863 str. F0517 | reverse complement strand
CTGTACCAAAAAAGCGATTGATACGGCTTATTAGGGCAGTGGATTTGTACATTCCTAACTCACAAGCTGAAAAGAGTTGCCTGCCAAGATTAGCAGGGCTTACAAGGTCGTTATCCCAAAGGGTTACCGATAACCCTGCGTGTCCTAAAGCAACCAAAGCGTGGTTGATACGTGCTAAAGCAGTGGCTACTTGTGAGCCTGTGCCTCCTGCTCCTATCAGATGTACTTTAATAGGATTGGTGGCGTTGAGCAAAGCTGTATCAGTAAAATGTACCCGCTCTTTGTGTGCTTGGACAGAGGTGTTGAAAGGGTTGAGGCTGTTTGAGGTGTTTAGGGTCTGTTTCATTGTTATAGGATTTGTTGTAAGGTGAGGTGATTGGGATTGAGCAGTTCACAAGGAAAAGGTTTATTACTTTGAGTGAGTTCCTGCCAAAGGGTTATTAAGAGTATTTTGGTTATAGGATATGAGCCTAATTGATG
>NZ_KE992114.1:0-578 GCF_000466425.1 Capnocytophaga sp. oral taxon 863 str. F0517 | reverse complement strand
CTGCTCCTATCAGATGTACTTTAATAGGATTGGTAGCGTTGAGCAAAGCAGTATCAGTAAAATGTACCCGCTCTTTGTGTTTTTGGACAGAGGTATTGAAAGGGTTGAGGGTGTTTGAGGTGTTTAGGGTCTGTTTCATTGTTATAGGATTTGTTGTAAGGTGAGGTGATTGGGATTGAGCAGTTCGCAAGGGAAAGGCTTATTACTATGAGTGAGTTCCTGCCAAAGGCTTATTAAGGGTATTTTGGTTATAGGATATGAGCCTAATTGATGAGAAAAATAGCTATTGAAAAAATAATCTTCCCATTGGGTGATAAAGTCTTCTAAGCAAGAGGCTTTACGCTCATCTACCCGCACTGACCCCATACACACATTGCCATTTTCATAGACGTTGAAAAAAGGCGCATAGCACAGAGGTGTATTAAGGTGTGGCTTTTGGTTTTTGGCTAAGGCATATATCCAAAGACTCTTGGGGGTAGCTTTCCACAACAGAGGAGGTAAATTTACTTCTTTGCTTTCTATAGCAAGGGAGGAGGCAAAAAACAACTGCTTTTTTTGTGCTTTAGAGTACCAAACAG
>NZ_KE992113.1:2138-2552 GCF_000466425.1 Capnocytophaga sp. oral taxon 863 str. F0517 | reverse complement strand
TATTAATTGCCTGTCGTGGCTCACGACCTTCTTTTCTTTGAGAAAGAAAAGAAGCAAAAGAAAGACCTTACAGATAGATTTTTTGTTAGTTTGGGATAGAGAGAAATCTTATAAGATAGCCGTTAAAGATAAAAAGAGAAGCTACTTAACATGAGTTCGATATAACGAAAGTTCCCATAAAGCCAGCGAGTGCCCACAGCTGGGTATATGAGAAATGAATTTCACTGATTTTATATGTTTACAGAATCATGCTGTTGCGATTTTCACGGATTAGGTAAATAGCGGCAGACAACGGATTGTATAAAGCCATGCTATACCATTGAGCAAGGCATGTAGTGTTATGGAGCAGTTGATAGAGAGAGATGGACACCCTCTGTTCCTTGGTATCCTGCATTACCCAACAAGCAATATTAC
>NZ_KE992113.1:0-2038 GCF_000466425.1 Capnocytophaga sp. oral taxon 863 str. F0517 | reverse complement strand
TGAGAAATGAATTTCACTGATTTTATATGTTTACGGAATTATGCTGTTGCGATTTTCACGGATTAGATAAATAGCGGCAGACAACGGATTGTATGAAGCCATGCTATACCGTTGAGCAAGGCATGTAGTGCTGTGGAGCAGATGATCGAGTAAGAGATGGACACCCTCTGTCCTTTGGTATCCTGCATTACCCAACAAGCAATATTACCTAAGAAAATAGTAGACGAAGCCAAGGGGCACACTTGCTCTAAAAAAATCCTTATGGTATTGTTCAAAGAGGGTTGTCGCTCCTAAGGAAGAACCTATATTGACCCCGAAGTTCTTACCCTGTTCTCTGTCTGCCTCCTGCAAATATTGGTTTTACATGTGTTTTATGATTTTCCAAATTTTCTAAATGCCTGAATGGTTTGATAATAACCATATCCAATGAAAATACGACTAAAAAACATTAAAATGTACTGCCATGTATTGGGTTCTTTATTAAGTATCTTAATATCTGCCCATTCTGTAATATTAAGTATTTCTACTAGAGTTCTTATGAAATTCTCTATCCCCTCTGTATCAAAAGAAAATACTATATGAGGTGTCATTGATAAAATTATCATAGAACTAATAAGTGCTATTAGCAAAGTAAAATTAATTCCTACTACCCAATCTGTTCCAAAAGAGTTAGAATTTTTATTAAGCCACAAGATAATTCTATCCCTTTCTTGATAAAAATATAAAAACACAGCTGAGAAAAAAAGAAATATATAGCTAATAACGAAATAATGAATAGTATTCATTGCTTCATATATCCAAATAAGATAAAATATTATTCCTATAATTAAAAATATAAAAGAAAAATAGTTATTTTGTTTTAGGATATTTTTGCTTTTCAATTTTTCTTTATTTTTATACCATCTCTCTACTAATACTAAAACGAAAGAAATTATAAGAATTATATAGAAAATAAAATATTTATAACACCCCCATAAGATAATAGTTATTACCATTATTATTATGAGGCTATAGAATATTTTATCTCTCTTAATTTTTTTATAACAATTTGATTCATATTTCTCTTCTTTCTTTGTTTTAGAGAGGCGTTTTTCTTCAAGATAAACAGACATTTCTTTTTCATAGAAATTCAATCCTTCAATCCTATTATTTTGAGCATAAAAATCATCCTTTATAATACGATATGTCTCTCGAATTTGCCTATAAACCATAGCCACTTCTTTCGTAGGGTATTTGCCAAAATCGTCTATATATTTTATATCCTTATAATGTTGGTTGTTTAAATTTCTAAAAATCTCTTGCTCCCCCTCTTTGTCTATTGTTATATCCCAAAAATTTATATTTCTTCTAAAATTACTACGAGAAATCTCCAATCCTCTCTCAAAAATAGAACTTTCAAACCTTATGTATGAATCTGGCTTTATTTTACAATATAAAAATTGTACTTCTTTCTTAAACTTTACATTTGCAAAAATTGCTTTTTCAGAAAAGTCTGTAAAATGAAAAGGTTGTGCTTCACAAAATATAGCTCCATGAAAATCAACTAATTTTTCAAAAGTTGTATTTTCAAAATTAATACTAGAGTAAAAATCACAATGATGAAACCGAATATTTTCATAGAACTTAGCATTACTAAACGAAATAGTAATATCTTCACCCTTTACTCCAAATTCGACCTCTGAAAAATTTAACTCTATATAATTATTACCACTAAAATATGTTTTATTTTGAAATTTAGCTCTTTTAAAAGTAAACTCCTTTTCTTTACCATTTGTAGTATCTTCAGATATTTTTTCTGATATTATATTTAGGAAATAGGTCTTCCCTCTAAAAATAGCATTTTGAAAAAAGATATTATCATAAAATAAAACATCATGAAAATTTACTTGTTGAGAGAAAACTGCTCCTTCAAATTTAGTGTTTTTTATTTCTGTAGGACTCTCTAATTTTTCAAAAGAGACAATTCTTTCGAATTGAACTTCATTGAAGATGACACTATAAAGTTTAGCCCCCTTAAAATCAACGATAAAAGAGTTTT
>NZ_KE992112.1:11867-21160 GCF_000466425.1 Capnocytophaga sp. oral taxon 863 str. F0517 | reverse complement strand
GTTTAAACAATTCAGCGGTGATAAACACAGAGAAGGTGGCATTACCCTTCATCTCTGTCATATCCTTGCTTAGCGTTAAGGTTTGTCCTTCTTGTGAGGTACTTATCTGTATGCGTATTCCATTAGGAGTAACAGCGTGGCATTCTTCAAGGGTTAGTTGCAGCTGATTGTAGTGATCCATCAGCACGTGCATCTTGAAGGCATCGCCAGCCATAGGCTGTAAGCCATAGTTAAGGTCTGTGGTTTGCAGGGCTATGGCATCTCTAAGGCTGTCGGTAACAAAATCCTGCACAGCAATAAAATGGCTGCTACTTAGCTTCATTCCGTCTATCCAATTTACAGGATAATGGGTGAGTAGATTGTTCATTGTTCTATCTTGTTTATTTTTAATTTGCAAAGGTAAGGGTTTTTAGGATAAATTATTTAATTTTTATTCTGCTTTTGTGTACATATCCTTTTAATCCTTCTTTAGTTTTTATCAGATACCAATTGCTTGTATCATCTAATACATCTATTTTTTCGCCTGATTTTATTCTACTTAGAATTTTAGAAGAAGTACTCTTATCCGCCCTTATATTAGAGTATCCATCAGGATCTTCTATATAATAACCTCTTGAAGAATTAAATAAGAAATCAATTATTTCCTTGGGGTTATCGAAGTCGTGAGAATATCTTTGAACATAGTATTTCGCCGCATTAATAGCAAAATCGTGTTCGTTAGGAGTCCCTCGTAACATTTTATCGACCGCTAACACCATCTCTTTTCTTATAAATTGGCGCATATTCTTCTCATAATAAAATAACGATTGTATACCAGTTCTATTATTAATATTTTCATCAAGATACCATTTTAGTAGTGTTTTATCTCTATAAACACCGAAAGTAACTACAAAATTTGATAACATATCTGCATGATTATCTTTTAGCCATTCTAAGGACTTTAGATCTTTATAGAAGAGATACTGATTAAGGTGAAATAACTTAAGTCCATCTACATCTACTTCATCTCCTTCTGTAAATATGATTCTCTTATCTTTAATAGCAATAAATGGACAGAGATCATCATTCAGCACCACTATATTTTGTGGTAGCAATTCTTTATTGATAAAAGAGTGTATTACTTGCTTATAGTGCTCTTCAGAAGGTTTTTTATAGTTGTATTTTTCTAATTCAGCAACTATCTGAGGCATTATTTCTTGCGTATATTTACGGAAGTTAATATAAACTTCGCCGTCTTTAAAAATTGTATAATCTTCCATCTTTTGACTATAGCTATTAAAAGTTACTATTAAAAAAAGTATTATAATTTTCCAGTCCATTTTGTTTCTCCTATATTTTTGTTATTCCAATTAGATTCTTCTACTTCTCTTTCTTCAAGAATTATTTTTACATTATCCCAGTATTTTATAGAATCATATAAGTTCTTCACAGGATCGTTATTGCCTCCACTAACTGTTGTTAAACAGCCAATGGCGTCAGCAGGAGAAAATTTATGTATAGCAATTCCTTCTCTTTTTCCATCAACACCTTTAATAACAGGATATTTCCCTTTATCACTCAAATACATAGAATGTTTTTGTGTAGGAAATGTTTTTTGAATCAAGTAATATTCTCCTGGTGGGGCTTCATTATTTTTTCCATACCTATATGGGGAATGTGGTATGTGTTTTTTCTTTATTGAATGAGCATCTCTTGCAAGATAGGTCGTAAAATCTGGAGAGGGTAAGCTATTATTTTTTTTATATTCTTTATATTGCTCTATTGTCATTTCATTATAAACATCTGTTTTGTAAACTACCCAGTTTCCTATTTTTTTACTTCCTTTTCCAGATACTACAACAACTGTAGCTTTAACCATTTCTTTAGTTATCTTCATCTTAAACCTATGCAACGCACTGCCTGACAAGGTAGGTTTTGCAAGAGCAGCATTGGTATTGCTAAAGATGTCTATAAACACATCACTACTAATTTTCTTATCTTTATTAAAGACTATTTTTAGCTCAAATTCGGTCTCTTTCCCGTTTATTTTTGTTGTATATCCTGAGCCAAATGGCCTTTCTATCTCGCCTTCTTTTATTGTTATAGAAGCTATATTAGGAGATAAAACATTCTTATAGTTATAGTACAACTCATTAGCATAGAGAATTTCTGCTTCGTGGCTAGTGCTTAAAAACAACCCTAAATAGCCCACTTTCTTCCCCCCTTTTGGGGTTACAGAAAAGCGAATAATCATACTGTTGGTTTGTTTTACAGTTGTGATATCTTTTTCTTTGTATTCTGTTGCTACACTTGTTTTTTCATCAAGTACTTTTATATGTTTATCTGCCTCTTTATCAGGCTCTAAAGAAACATTTTTATCATCTTTTACTTCATAGACTTCTTTTATTTGAATGTCAGGTAAAAATAAGCCATAAGCAGGAAGTGTTTTAGTATTCTTATTTACTTCTCCTGTAGTTACTTTTACAGCAGAAATACCATATTCAACTTTAAGATCTTCAGTAGTAATCTGAAAAGGCTTAGATCCCTTACTATCACTAAATGTTTTTACTTCAATAGTGTAATTTTGTTCATATCTGTCTTCTCCCTCTCTTTCTTTTCCTCCCCAAAGAAGCTTTTCGTCATCAATCTCAATCTCTCTTCCTATAAAAATATCATCTTTAAACGTGAGTACTCCACTGCTTGTTATAGAGTCATCAGGGGTATATTTATCCTTTTCCAATATAAAATACTGAAAAGATTTATTAATCATTCCTTCTGATTCAATACGTACTCTAACGACATCTCCTTTCTTAATTTTTGTTACCTTTTTATTATTTTTATCTATAAAGTAGACGTCTTTTATTTTACCTTTAACTTGAGTTGCTTTTTTACCATTTGTTTTTGGAGGTTCTCCAAAACTGGCTTCTACTTTAAAAGTGTGTTCTGTTGATTTATCTTTTGAAGTCTTATTTTTTACATAAGCATCTAATACATCTGGGTGTGTTGACAAAGGTATTTTTACTTCTGCTCTACCTTTATTGTCGACTTTTGCTTTAAAAACTTTTTTAGGTTCTTTATCATTATTCCATAATAATTTAAAAGTTATCTCTTTATTTTGTAAATCCTGAGTTTCAGCCCATACAAGCAAAGTGTCTTGATAACTTACTTTATTAGGATCGCCATCTCCCATTTTTATAAAATCAACTTTTAAAATTTTAGGTTCTATATTATGTCTTGTTGTTTTTTCTTCAGGGATCTCTATAGTTTTCTTAGCTACAATTTCTACTTCTATTTTTTCATTTCTATTTTCATTTTTTAATATTTCAGCTACAATTTCTTCTTTTATGTTTCCTTTTTCATCTTTGCTATTTAATATTTTTTCTAACTCATCATTAGAAACTCTTTCTGAAAACTCTTCAATAGTTATTTTTGTTTTTTCTACAAAAGTGAATTTATAGACAATGATATCATACTTTTTTCCTGACATTTTTAGATCTATACGAAACTTAGTAGTAACACCTTTTCGCTTTGTTTCCTTGCTAATAAGACTTCTTTCATCTACTCTATACATTACCCAACGATACAGTACATTATTATCCTCTTTAATAGTTTTTGTTCCTATTTTTAATTCATAAAGAGGTGACTCATTTACACGAGGATTTTCTTCACCTGATATAGTTATTTTACCTGGCATAATCTTATAATTTAGATTTTTTATTTATTCCTAACATATTTTTTCTATATAATTCACTTTCAAAGTAAATATCTAATACTGCTTCTATAGCATAAAGTTGCGATGATTTTCTCTCTGTAACATACATAATTGTAAAATCACTTTCAAAAGGTGTTATATTATCAATCATTCTGATACCTTCTGTTAATTTCCATAAGTTATAATTTCTCCTTAACTCTCCCTTTACAGTTGTTACTATTTCCTCTTCTTCAAATACTACTTCTGCTTCTAACTCATAAGGAATAAAATCACTACCTTGCACAGGGCAAAACTCCTCTTCCCACTTTTCATTGTCCTTATGAAACCACTCCATACGAGGAAAGAGCACCTGATTTAAGAACGACATCTGTAAGCGTTCTAATATATATTCCTTATCTATGAGTTTTTCATAGAAAGCATCAGTATAGCTTTTGGCTAACTCACCTTCAAAATAGCCTTCTATATCAGTACGTTTTTGTGCAAATCGCTCAATGATCTCTCGGTGGTTTTCTATATCAGTGATTCCCCCATTTATGGATAGATGGTATTTTAATGGTTGCATCGCCTGCATACAAGCCGTTGCTAACTCGGTGAATTTAGTATCAGCCTCCTCATAAGTTGTATTTACAATCATACTCCACCCTTTCTCTGCTTTCTCCATCTGCAAAGAAAGAGAATAATCTGTTTTTACTTCCTTATCTGAGGTGATGACTACTTCTTTTACTTTATAGTCCTTTGCATAAAACTTCTTATCCAAATAACGGGAAGGACGCTCTATTTCTTTTTGTACAGCCTTTTGATGTCCTTGCAAGGTAGCGAGTTCTTCTTCTGAAGGAACTATAATGCGCTCTGTCTTAGAGGTTAGCTTTTGTTCCAATAGTTCCCACAACTCACAACGCATATTGTGATAATGCCGCAAGTCATTTACTGAGATTTGAAGCTTCTCAGCAATCAACTGTAAGGTATCCCCTTTCTTTACCTTGTATATTCTACTCATAAGTGTATCATTTTAGGGTTATACTATTGAAATTCATAGGTTTCTTCCTCTTCCTCCTCTTCTTTAAGTTTATTGTCTACACCTTCTTTTCGTATACAGAATATCACACTATTCTCAACGATGTTATTGGAAAGAAGTGTGCCATCTGGAATAATAAACCGCGTTTTCTCATACCACTTAGGTTGCAAGTAAAAAATCCAATGACACAAGCCATTGTCATCTTCCGTTTGTATAGGTTCATTAAAGTGTTTTTCGTTGTAGTCTAATACAAAACTGTAGAAAAGTCTCCCAAAATCAATACGTGAGGGTGCTTTAGCTCTAAAAGAACTGAAATTCTCATCTGTTTCTTCCTTCTTTACTACTAAAGAGATGAGTACCAAGTCTCGCATTTCCTCATCCTTGATACTTCCTCTTTGTTTGTAATCAGCAGGGAACTGCCAAGACTCGTACTCCACAGGCGGTATGCTGATAGCTCTGTTAAAACTGTCATTAAGCAAGGTAGGTACAAAAAACCACAAGAAATGCATCAACATCCAATAAGCAAAGATTACGTCATTGAGGAAAGAATAAATAAGCAAGAATGGAATGCTTGCAAAAGCTACTATCAGGATAGCAAAGAGATACTCAGTAAGTGCCTCTTTTGACTCAAACTTCTTAAAGTAGTAACGATATAAAAAGCAGTGGAGTATTCCCAGTCCTAATGAGGCTATCTGATAGAAGATAAACTCATATAGGTTGTTGTCTATAAAAAGGCGGCTATAACCCATTAGAGGGACAAGCGCATAAACAAATACGGCTGCACTTACATAGATATAGAACTTGGTTTTATATTTATCCTTAAAACCACTTACTTTTGAGGCAAAAAACATCTTTAAGGCTACACAGCCCATAATGATAACCAGCACAATGATAATCAATTGCGGGTCAAGTAAGTGTCCAAAGTATTTCTTTATATGGTTCATAGTATATTGTAATATTAATCTGCTTTAATTTCTGTTAGGTAAGTATTGTATCCCAAATAGGAAGGGCTTTCTGTCACATTTAAAGTTGATGATTGCTTTTCTTTGGGCAGTAGCACCTCTGTGGTTACCTCTACCTCCATAGGGAAGAAGTGCCTATAAAAAAACGCTAAAAATTGCTTAATAGTTCCTTGATGTAGATACTGAGGTAACTCAGTTTGCTGCAAAGGACCTATTTGCAAGTCCAAATGCTTGGTGTAATCTGTATAGTCAGTACCTGCAATCGTATCTAAGCCTAAATAACAATCCCCAAGTAAGGTATGTTGGGTGGCATCGGCATAGTTGTCGTATTCTCTGATATTTACCTTGACCTCTTCACCAATAAGCAGTGATAGTACCTCGCAAGTCTTATCAAGGTCGCCTATAATCTTATGTGCATAGGGTAATAGACTGATAAACTTTGAGGCTAACACAGCTTCAAAACTCGTAGGGACATTCCATAGGGTATACAGAACATCAGGGGCAAGGGTGCTATTGATTTCTTTTAGGAACGAACTCTCAAAGATTTCTGTTTGTACGTTAAACTGAAAGAGTTCATTCTCCAAAGGAGCAAAGAACAATCTCGCGGCTTTCTCTTCTTCCTTTTGCTGGCGATACTCCTTAACCATTGTCTCTATGCCCTTCTTTGAGGTATCCGCATCCTTGCTGTGTACCATTCCTTCAGGCAAGGTATCATAGAGACTATCACGGGAGAGACTTATATAAAGCATCTGAGTAGCATCATAGAAATAGTCCTTTACAGAAGCGTCCAACACATCAAAGCGATAACTGCGTGAAAACTGCCCTTCTTTCTCTACAATACACTGGTTTTCTTTGATATGCTTGT
Source organism: Capnocytophaga sp. oral taxon 863 str. F0517 (assembly GCF_000466425.1). Taxonomy (GTDB): domain Bacteria; phylum Bacteroidota; class Bacteroidia; order Flavobacteriales; family Flavobacteriaceae; genus Capnocytophaga. The sequence continues at coordinate 14,627 of NZ_KE992112.1, read as the reverse complement.
GTTGTATTAGGTCGCTGACAAGGACTTCTGCTTTGATATCATATTTCAAAGCAGTGATTTCTTGGGCGATATGTTCTAAGTCTGTTGCCATTACTTTTTTTTCTCTTGTTTTAGTCTGCCCGCAGCTACATAGCGCAATTGAAAATAAGGGTCGTTAAAATCATAGATATTTAACCCTTCCTCTGTGCAGGCTAAGATACGGTCGTTGTGCAGGTATATCCCCACATCTGAAATGGGTTGTTCTTTGGAATATCTGAAAAACAATATATCACCTTCTTTTAAAAAATCCCTTCCTGTAAAGAGTTGCAAGGCTTTAGAGCGGAATATACCATCAGCAGTTTTAGGAAAAGTCTCTTTGTAAACATCACTAAATAATGCTTGTACAAAGTAAGAGGTATCTACACCTATTTTCTTATCCAAGCTCTGTGGTTTGTAAGGCGTACCTATCCAAGCATCAATATAAGCATACAAGGGATAATTGCGTATGTCCTGTGGCATCGTCTTTAAGATGATGGAATACTTCTCTTTAAGTCGTATTTCCTCATCTGAAAGCTGCTCATCCTTGTAATTGCTCTCCGTGTATTTGGCGTCTATACTGTCCTTATGAGCTTGCGCGGCTTTGCGAAAGCTATCCGTGGAATAGTGATAGGGCACCTCACGGATATACTTGCCTCCTGAGCAGGCAGCTGTAAAGATGAGTGATGATATGTAAATGAGTTTCTTATAGGTCATTGTGGTTTTATTCTATTGGCTGTTTGCACGAGGTAAAGGTATGAAATATTTTTGGAATAGCAATATTTTTACTTCAATTATTTTCATAGGTAGATTTAACCCGCGTAATTTTTACCATTTGCAACCACCTGTTTTGTTGCGTTTTACCAAATCAAGACAGATTTTATGAATGGAATCATTTTGCATTTGTGGAATTTTATCCAATGCTAATACAATGGAATCTATACATACAAAGTCCGTATAGCTCATATCTCCTCTTATAATTCCTAATAGAAATAAATCACCTGATATTGACAAATTATATACAGGAAAAGATTCTGGATCATATTCTCCACTATTTCTGACTTTCAAGTATTTAAATTCTATTAAACGACCTATTATCGTTTTTATCTTATAACTTGAAATATCTTCTATATTTAGTTTAGAAAAATAATAACTTAAACTTTCTTTTCCTTCTTTCTTATCTGCTATCCTCAAATTAACAATCTCTTCTATTTTTTTATAAATCTCTTCTTTACTTAAAATAGTATCTTTTTGGGTTTCTATTTTTTGAGAAAAGGAAATGGTTTTTTTAGGTGTATTGAAACAGCTTAAAAAGGATACGCCTATTAGTAAGCTATATAGAAATATTTTCTGGATCATAATCTTTTATAATTTTAATTACGTCTATTTTTTTACCTAAATCCGTAACACGAGTTTCTACTATTTCTGTATTAGTGTGGGGTTCACTATTTTCAGGAATGACAGTAATTTTATAGAGTTTTTCTATTTTTTTGAAAACACCATCGGTTTTTACTTTTCCTTTAAAGTATTCTTTATCCCAAAACAAATTGGATAATGCTGTAGCCCCAATAGTGGTTATTTTATAATAATATGTAACTTCATCATCTACGATATCTATTTCTTTATTGATATAATTACCAAAAGCATAAGCAAAACTATCAAATGTATATTTTATTTCATCTATTTCAATTGCAGCAGGTTGCAAAGCTGTTCCACAACTAGCAAAAATAAAGAGGGAATGCTTGTGGGTTTTTATAGTTCGTTGCTTCATATCTTTAAGAAGCTCAAAATCAAGAGAATCACGATGGCTGCCTAATATTTTTTCAATAGTGTCTACATAGAAACCTTCGTTATCTTTCAAATACAATCCTCTATTCCAACTGTGTCCCCAAAAAACAAAAGCACCAATTCGTCCAGCATTTTCCATTGTTTGGAGCAGTTCTTTGCCTGTACTTACTGGCTGGGCATTCACTCCCAATAGTTTAGCACATCCTTCACCAGTTTGTTTTACAAATTTATCATCATTATCTTTGCTTACTATTTTTTGTCCGTAGGTTACCAAAATAGTAGGTGATATTTTTGCTCTTTCTTCTAAGAGGCTGCTAACAACATCACTCCCTACAACTCTTGCTATAATTCTTCTTTCTATAACTTTTTTCTTTTCTTGCGCTAATCCATGGTTTATAGTAGTATTTTTTTCATTGATATTCACCTCAAATAGAGCTGTTCCATCAGCTTCTACTACACTTGACAAAGGTATTAAATAATTTCCATCTTGTATTTTTTCTTGGTTACTTTCTTCTACCTCAATACTAACTGTTTCTCCTTTTGTGTAATTCTGTGTTTGAGCGAGTATATAAAAAACACTTTGTTTTTCATCAAAATAATCAATAGGTTCTCTATTTTTATCTACCCAAGTAAGACTTGTGATTTTCTTATTTACAGAAGAATCAATACTATCATTTACGAATTTACTAAAATCCATAAAAGGATTGATCATATCCATTTTGATAGGGTCAGCACTGTGTAGATTGCGGTTTGTTATCTCTGCCACCTGTCCGTGGTTGATGATGCTGATACAGTCTTTACCACCTATGGGGCAGGTGGCTTTGCTGTCCTCTAAAAGGGGGTGCCCATTGTTTTCTTCATAGGTAACATTCTCATAAGCACCGCTCCACTGAGTTACCATTGCCTGACAGGGTTTATAACCACCACCTGGTAGTGGTTGCATCTGACATAGCCCAA
>NZ_KE992112.1:4006-11767 GCF_000466425.1 Capnocytophaga sp. oral taxon 863 str. F0517 | reverse complement strand
CATCAGCAGTTGTGGCTACCAATTTCTCTTGGGGTTCTTCCTCATTGATAAAGACTTTAGTCTGTGTAAGTACCTTTAACTTATCGGGAGCGTTGCCAAATTGACATTGGCAGGTTGCTCCTTGGCATACTAAATGTTTCTGGCTCATAATACATTATCTTTTATGTTGTTATCTTCTTTTCTGTTCCACACAATTTTCCCTTCCTGCCAATCGGCTATGATGCTATTGTTTTTCTTAGTCTGCGATATTTTTTAACTAAGAAGTTGCGGAACTTAGTACAAATTTTATTCATCAGATAAAGGTTGTTTTTTTCTATATTTACGTATGAGTCTCTTTATAAAATGATGTAATTCTTGTGATTCATAAAAATCAGTGCAAAGATAACAAATATAATTAGCTTGCTCATCATATAGCCAAGCAGGAGGTGGTGGACCTTTATAATATTTATCAGTTTTTTCCTCTGTATAAAATCTTACTTCATCCATTAATTCATTAGATATTTTCTTCACTTCAAGTATATATGATGAAGTATAGTCGTGAGTACTACATTCGCTATCTATCAAATGATAGTTGTGTGCAATACAATAGTGAAGAGCATATTTTTTTAACTCTTTTAGTGTATTCTGAGCAACTATAAAGTTAGTTGTGAGTGAAAGTAATACTGTTATTTTTATTTTAATTCCCATAATTTTATTAAATCAGTTTGTACTATTTTATCTTTTTTTCCCCCTTTTCCATCATAGTATTTTGTCATATGAAAATAGTAATGAGGATGATCAGGATTATTATAGTCAGGAATATTTCCTACATAAATTAAATTTTTTCCATCCCAAAGAGTGATATGACCTCCTGCATCACCCCATCCAGAGATACTAAATAGGATAATCCCTTTCATTTTATGAAGTCTATTCCAATCATCATCTGTTAAAGACTTCTTTTTCTCTTCTATCTCTTTTTCTAGTTTTTTATTTTTTTGAATAGGATCCTTCTCTTGTATTATAGGAATTCGTTTTATTGATTTTTGAAATTCAGGCTTTCCTAAAATATCATCTAAATATTTTGATAGTTCCCTAACTCTTATCCAATAATTTTTTTTATCTTCTCCTTTTATAACACCACCAACAGTGTCTCTATATGAAGAATTATCAGAAGATAACGTTATTCCGCTTAAATTCAAAGCTCTGCTAATCCTTATGCAACAAGAATTTCCATATCCTGCATCATTAATTGCATTTTCTGTTGTAAGAGATGAAAGAGTTTTTCCCCCAATTTCAGCATACAATTTAACAGTACTCATAGAGCTATTGGGGTAATTCTTTATCATATCCTCCCATTTAGGTCTTTTAATCTCAATAGGATCAGCTTGTTTGCCATCACAAACAGCAATAAATTTTCTTGATTCTAAATTCATATTATTCTATTTTATTTGATAATTAATGTATACTCTTTCAAGGGTTTTTCTATTATGGCAACTCCATTTTCATCAACAACACCTTTAAAGGTCAACTCAGTTAAATCATTTATGATGGGTTTTCCATCCTCTGATTTAAAGGATACGGTAACCTCTTCTCCTTCAAAATAATTAACAGTTTTTACAACTAAATCAATATCTGTATAAAATCTTGACTTCCCCTGAATAGTAGTGTTATTTTTTCCGTATTGCCAAAAAATATCAGTGATTTTCTTACTCACAGAAGAATCAATGCTATCATTTACGAATTTACCGAAATCCATAAAAGGATTGATCATATCCATTTTAATAGGATCAGCATTATGTAGATTGCGGTTTGTTATCTCAGCCACTTGTCCGTGGTTGATGATGCTGATACAGTCCTTGCCACCTATGGGGCAGGTGGCTTTACTGTCCTCTAAAAGGGGATGCCCGTTGTTTTCCTCATAGGTAACGTTCTCATAAGCACCGCTCCATTGAGTTACCATTGCCTGACAGGGTTTATAGCCCCCACCTGGTAGTGGTTGCATCTGACATAGCCCAAAGGTGTTTTTCTCAAAAGTAGCCCCTACATCAGCAGTTGTGGCTACCAATTTCTCTTGAGGTTCTTCTTCGTTGATGAAGGCTTTGGTCTGTGTAAGTACCTTTAACTTATCGGGAGCATTGCCAAATTGACATTGGCAGGTTGCTCCTTGGCATACTAAATGTTTCTGGCTCATAATACATTATCTTTTAGCTTGTTATCTTCTTTTCTGTTCCACACGATTTTTCCGTCCTGCCAATCAGCTATGATGCTATCACCTTCCTTAAACTCTCCCGCAATAATCTTTTTAGCTAAGGGACGACGCAGTTTAGCGCGGATAACGCCCTTTAAAGGTCGCGCCCCGTATTTGATATCATACCCCTCTTCTGAGAGTTGTTCTTTGGCGATATCAGTGATTTCTAACTGTATATTGATATTCTTTACCAAGTCCAACAGCTCTTTCTTTAAGTGTATCTCAAAGATTTTTAGCGCATTGCCCTTGCTGATAGGGGCAAATGGTATCGTTTCGGTAAGTCGCCCTAAGAACTCAGGACGGAAATAACCACTCATACGCTCTAAAAGCTCAGAAGAAGTAGGGATATTTCCCTTTTCAAAGGATTGTACGATAAACTCAGAACCTATATTGGAAGTGAAGAGCACAATAGCGTTAGAAAAGTCTCCCTCTTTGCCCAGACGGTCGTGGAGTTTACCCTCATCCATTATCTGCAAGAAGACGTCAAATACCGAGCTATGTGCCTTTTCAATCTCATCAAAAAGCACAATAGCATAAGGCTTTTGGCGTATTTTATTGACTAACAAGCCACCCTCTTCATAGCCTACGTAACCTGGTGGTGCGCCATAGAGCAAGGCAGCAGAATGCTCTTCCTTAAACTCAGACATATCAAAGCGGATAATGGCATTCTCATCTTGGAATAGAAACTCAGCCAACGATTTGGCAAGCTCTGTCTTTCCCGTACCTGTGGGACCTAAAAAGAAAAAAGAACCAATGGGCTGTCCTGCTTTATTTAAGCCTGAACGACTTTCCAAGATAGCTTCAGAGACAATTGCAATGGCGTGATCTTGCCCTACCACCCGCTGGGCTAATACATTTTCCATATCATTGAGTCGCTGCTTTTCCTCTTCTTTGAGCTTGCCAATAGGGATGTTGGTCTTTTGAGAGATGATAAAAGCAAGGTCGTATTCAGTGATGTGGCTTCGTTTTTCTTTTGCTATGTCTTCAATACGATCAATAAGGCTGCGGCATAGGTCAAGAAGTTCATCAGTAGGGGTGTTTTCAATGGGATTATGCTCGTTCTGTGTTTCACTCTCTGAGCCACTGAGGTTTTGCAGTTTTTGGCATAGGTCTTTATAAAGCCACTGAGCCAGCAATTGGCGGTCTTTTTCGCTGAGGAGCTTTTTGTTTTCCCTCAGTTCCAATACTTTGCCTATAAAATAGTTGCGTTCTTTTAAGAATGACTCTCCTGCTGTTTTAAGCGATGCCATTGTCTGGTCTATCAGGTCAATAGCTGAGGCAGGCAAGCTGCGTTCCTTCATAAAACGCTTGGAAAGGCGAATAGCCTCCTTGATGGTCAGGTCGTCAATGCTGATGTTGTGGTGCTTTTGATAGTCGGCTAAGGCTTGTTTGAGCATTCTAAAATGGGTATCATCATCGCTTTCTTCTAACCTTAAAAGTTCAAACATACCCGATAGTCCCTGTTCTTTTTCTATCTTTTTGGTGTATTCCTCAATGGTAGAGGTCGCAATAAGCCGTAAGCCTTTGGAGAGTTCGCTTTTGAGTAGGTTCGCAATAGAAGAGTCTGAGGCTTGTCCGCCCAAAATAGAGTGGATTTCTTCAATGATAAGCACTGCTTTGGGGAGTGCTTTAAGCTCTTGGGCGATGTTCTTTAAGCGGTCTTCAATCTCGCCCTTATAAGAAGCTCCAGCCACGATAGCCCCCATATCCAACTCAAAGACTTCTAAACCCGCGAGCAGTTCTGGGATTTGCTGCCATACCACTTTCTGTACAAATCCCTCTAAAACAGCTGTTTTACCCACTCCTGAATCACCGATGACTAGCACATTAGGCTTGTTAAAACGGCAAAGTATTTCAATGATTTTGTTGATTTCAGTATCGCGCCCTACTAAAAGGTCTTTTTCTTTTTGAGGTTTTACCTGTGCGTTTTTGTAGATGCAGTATTTTTGTAAGAAGTTGTTTTTCTTTTTTGCTGAGGGTTCGTCAGGAGTGTTGTTAGAGAAGATGGTACCGCTTACGGTTTGGTCTTTCAGGAGTTCAGCACGAGAGACGGGAAAGGTCTTCATCTGGTCAAAGCTAAAAGCTACCCCTGGGCTGCTAATGGCTACTATTACCGCAAAGAGGCTTATTTCTTCCTCTAAAAGACTCTCAGCGACCTCATTTGCCTCTGTGAAGATGGTATCAATTACCTCGTCAGGTTCGCAGCTATAAGTATGCGTGGATTTAGGAAGTTCTTCAAGACGCACTTCTGCCCATTCCTCTAAGTAAAACACGTCAATACCCTTTGCCTCTAAAGCTTTAAGCAAGGGCAAATCGCGATTGAGCATCGCTTTCAGCAAGTGCGCTCCTGAGTAATGAGCGTGGATATGCTCCTTGCCTATCTTTTGGGCTATTTGAAGGGCTTTTTGGACTTCCTGAGTGTAGGGTTTTTGTTGCATATGATTCTAAAATCTTTTACTTTTTAATAACGAAAAATGTCAATGTGTTTAATAGTAGTACCCCGATAAAATCAGTGTAACTAAAAATCATTATCTGTTTGTGTGAATTACACAATACATCTCCATCTCCCTCTTCATAGGTAGTTGTCAGCAATAAGTAATAGCATATAGTTATCAGTGTAATAACATTGATTATCAGTAATATACCTATGGTATTACTTTTTGCTATATATTTTTGTAGTATTATAATTACATTCATTACCAAATAAGCTGCAATAGGTATAACAATCGTATTATGAAAGTCTGTACTATCAAAAACTGTTGGTTTAATATACATTATAACTACAAAACTCAAACTTATATAAGCAAAAACACTTAATATCGCTAATAAATATTGAATAAATTTACTATCTTTATTAAAAAATCTACGATAGAATAGATAAAACAACTGTACTAATGGAATGAGTATGCTAATTCCAATGCTGAAAAATAGTATTCCATCCATTGTCTTAATTATCTTAGATTTTATTTAAGCTAAAATCTATCACTCTTTTACCCAAATCCCCCATTTCTTAATCTTGTAATAGATATAGATATGTTGAATACAATTTTTAGTGTCTTTTTGTAGGCGCATTGTGGAGATTTTAATCTTTTTACCTGCAATATCCCTACAAAGCTGTTCAAAGGGTACGAGTTTTTGGTCGTTTACTACCACAGGAGTGCTAAAATTACCACAGAGATACTCTTTAAAATCGTCTTTTGTCTTAGATTGTGCGGCTACTTGACCCAGCAAGAGTTGGAACTGTTCTACTGAGATATCTGGTGCTTTTTTAGGGGAAGGAATACTGTCTTTCTCCTTTTTGGGTGCAGGGGTTACAGGTAGGTGTCCAATAAAATCTACTAAAGGGTCTTTTTGAGCCTTACCCCGTGGCAACTCAAAGTCGGAATGAGGTTTTTCAAATTCGTAAGAGGATGCATCGCTTTTCTTTTTAGCAGCAATATGTTTAGGGGCGATGTAGATGGTTTTAGTGGCGATATGCTCTATATCGCCATTGACAATCAAGGAAACGGTCTTTTTGCCAGTGGTTTTAAAGCTATAAGTAACTTTTTCACCAAGGGCATCAGTACCAGCACCCTCGCCAAAACTCCACTCAAAAGAAATGCCACCTTCTTTGCGGGCGTTAAACTTGATGGTATCCCCCTCAAAGGCTACATTGGGGGCGATGATAACAGGCAGATAGCCTGAATCGGCATCAGGGTCTGTGATAGTTACTATTTTTTGAAAACTGCAAGTGTTGTTGATGGTAAGGGTAACGATGTATTGTCCTGCCTTGTTGTAAGAGTGAAGTGCGTTTTGGTTGTAATCTACCGCAGAGCCATCGCCAAAATCCCACTTCCAAGAAGTAGCTCCTTTGGTATTATCGATGAACTCAATGAGATTTTTAGTGATGAAGTCGTCTGTGTGGATAATATATTTGGCTTCAGTGCAGTCTGTGCGGTGATTGAGTTGGTATATTAAGATTATGAGCCCGAGCAAAAGTATCCCGCCAAAGGTGAGAAAGACTGTGGTATCGAGTTTTGGGAAGTATTTTAGCACGCTTTTCTTCATAAAACAGGAAAATTGATGAATTGTGCGGCAATATTACTAAAAATATTCTACATCACAAAATAAAAAGACAAGGTTTTTTCAAAATATTTTTACAGACTTTGTTATCTGCTGATAATCATATAGATATAAAATATTTAGATACTTTTGTCTTTTTATGTTTTGGTTCGTTTTACAATAATACGACTAATATTTTACTAATTTAGTGTTAGTAAAAGTTTGTAGGGTGAGCTTATAACAAAACCTATCTCACGCCTAAAAAATGTACTATCTCAATGAGATATAGCAAATTATAAATAAGCAATCCCCTATAGCTACCCTATATACGGAGATAATGTATATAGGGCGTATATAGGAGTTATATAGGCAATATAGGGGCTGCTGTGTTGCCACTACATCCTGAATTTCACCCCTGATTTTACTTCCTGCTTTTCAGGAGTGTTATGCTGCTCTTGAGACTCTTGTTCCCCCTGCTCTACAGACTCCCCTTCCTCAGCACCACTACTCTCAGGAGTAATGGACAAGAGTATCCTTCGGTCGATAGTTGCAAGGTCAGTTTTAAGCTGGGTAAGTTCAGCTTCTTTATTCCAACTGCCAGAGAGGATTTCTTGAAGTATAGGCAAGTCTTTTTGGATGTCAGCGATCTTTTGCTGTTCTTTATCAATGAGAGTGGGAATTTTTTCTAAAGCGCGTATAAAGAAAGAGGCAGCCTGCTTGGGATCTGTTGCCATTGTGCCATTGTTATGGGTGTATTTAATACCTCCTGCCCCTTCTGCGTAAAACTTGATTTCCTTAAAACCGAGTCCATCGCTTTGGGCAATACTGGTCTTAGCCAGCAGCTGAAAACCATAAAGCTCACCTATCTTTCTAAACTCTCCATTGATATCTAAGTTCTTGGCAATATGATTGAGTTTTTCACCCAATTGCTTGATGTCTATTACTCCCTCTAAGCCTGTGAGCTGTAAACAGTTTTGCATACTACCATCAGGGTTTAAGATAGCTTTTTTGTTTAACTCCTCCCAATCGGTTTGTAAGCCATTTAAGGTATTTTGACAAGTTGTTAAGCTCTCTGTAAGATGTGCCAATCATGTTTGGGTAGAGGACTTGGCACGATGAAAAGACTGTCGCTCACTCTCCAAAGAGGCAATGCGCTTTTCTAATTTGGCTTTATCTAAGAGGTCGGTATTCCGCTACATATTCAGAATAGTTCATTCCCGATTTTTCGTCCATAGCTCCCTCATCAATGGTTCTTTTGCCCAACTTATTGTTCTTAAGCTGATCGATAAAAAGCTGTTTGTTAAACAGTAGATTGAACTTGTAAGAGTCCAAAGACTTTTCGACGGCATAGATAATCACATCCACCTTATTATCAGCAAAATATTTGGCCACTTCATTGCCTTTGCGAATGGCACGTCCGTCCCTTTGTTGCAAGTCGCTGGGACGCCAAAGGGTATCCAAGTGATGTACAGCAACGGCTTTTTTCTGTGCAT
>NZ_KE992112.1:0-3906 GCF_000466425.1 Capnocytophaga sp. oral taxon 863 str. F0517 | reverse complement strand
AGTGATGTACAGCAACGGCTTTTTTCTGTGCATTGACCCCTGTGCCGAACGACTCACGATAAAGACCAGGGAAGTCTTGATGTGCGCCGTTGTACTGTGGGCGTACAAAGCAGTTAAAGGTTTCGTTATACCGCTTGGCAAGGCGCTCTTTAAACTCAGAGGACTGCTCTAAGAGCCAGCGGCTGAACTCCGTGCGTATCTCGTCTATTTTGGTATTGGCAAGCTGGATAGCCTCCATAAAGGAGGCTTTGTTGTAGTGGATAGTAACATCAGCCTGAAAGAGATGTGAGACAAAACGGCTGTAAATCTCTTTCTAAAAAATAATATCATCAATAATATACTTGTCCTTCTTCTTAGCTACTTTTAATTTTATAATTTCATATTTCTTATCATAAAAATTAAAGCGATAAACATTATATCTTTTTGAATTTATCTTCTTTACCTTAATAGAGTCCAACCATTCTATGAAGATATCTTGGGCATTTACAATAGGATCCATATCTCTATATTCAGTAATACGTTTTATTTTTTTTATCAATTTATTTGATAGAAACTCCCTTTCTATTTTCCTTAATTCTTCTTCGCAAAACTCCCTGTTATCAAGACAAGGCATTTTATCTTGCTGTCTGATGTACTTATCATAAAATTCTAAAATCATTTTTGTAGCTTCATCAGTTTCTTCTTTAGGAGCTTGAATTGGTGCAATTGTATCTTTTTCTACTATGGTATCTCTTTTGATAGAGGAAATAGTATCTCTAATATCATCAGAAGATGATACTTGGGTATTGTTATTGTTACAAGAAAATAACAATAAACACGCTGAAATAAAATAATAAATCTTTACCATCTGAATATTTTAAAATTAACTTCTCTTTTTTCTTCTTTTCTCTTTTTATAATCATTTTCATAAGCAGTATTAGGCCAGAAACGTCTTTGCACAAAATCTGACACCCACTTCTCTCCATTGTACATTTGGATATGCCCAGCAGGATATTTTGGCTGACCTGGGTATGTGTCAAAAACAACAATATCCCCTTTGATAGGAGTATAATCATTAGGGTCTGTTATATTTATTTGATTAAATCCTTTTCTCAGTAAAAAAGGACCATATTTACAAGCATAATCAGGACGCCCATTTGTACTCATCCCACCTGCTTCCATTGCCTCTCTAACATATTTTGCGCAAGAACCAATAGATTTTTCCTTAGCTGCTGCATTTAAGTGTGCTACTGCATCATCAATATCAAAGCCAGATCTTTTAGTGGGTAGTTTAATTTTAAATATTAATCCATCTGTGGTAGGAGTTATTATTGAAGAAAAGTCAGAATAGAAGAAATCTATATAAATATCTTTATCAATTTTACTTGTAATTGTAATTTCAAAGTCAATATAAGTGGTAGTGGGGTAGATTTTGTATATTAAATCACCAAAAGGAGTCGTTCTTTCTTTGTCATTGACAGAAACTTTACTCGTAAGGCTCTTTTCTATTTGCTGATGATCTTTATAATCCTTTTCAGTGTTAGGCATAGTGCTTATTATGGGATAAATATAGCCATATTTACGTTCTCCAAGATGAAAAAGGGAAAAGTGTATGTACATACTATTTCTATCAATTCTTGTAATAGGTATATCAATATATCTTGCTCTACCATCTTGTTTTATATCCATAATACTCTTTGAGGAAAGTATTTGATAGGTTTGTTTTTCTATAGCTATATGTAAAGGTTCTTTTTCTAATGAGATTTTATTAGCAGCCTCTATTTTAAGTGCTGGTAAAAATATATCCTTTAATAGAGGGAGTTGTTCTACTTTCTTTTCATTTACAGTTACTTTAACGGGGCTTTTGCCATAGTGAACTTTAAGGGTATCGGAGGTTACCTCAAAGGTATGGGAGTTTGCGCTTCCGTTAAAGCGTTCTACTTTGATATAGTAATCTTGTACATTATAATCAGAATCGAAGGCAGTGTGAGAGACTCCGTAACCTTTGTTAAAGAGTTCTTTGGTTACTACTATTTCTCTACAAAAGAAGTGGTTATTGTTGAGTTTAAATTTAGGACTTTGGAAGATAACGTCATCAGATGTACACTTGTCTTTTTCGTAAATAGTATATTGCAGAAAATCAGCTATTTCACCTTTGGAGTCAATACATACGCGTATGGTATCACCAATGGATATTTTCTCGATTGGGTTGCCCTGTTTATCAATAAAATAGGTTTTGGTAATCTCTCCTGTTGATTTCTTTCCGTTCTTATCAAGCCCAAAGCTGGCTTTAATGTAGTAATCTTTTTGGTTTCCTTGGTTTTTATTAGTAAGTATGCTTTTGATAGTGTCGATGGGTAGTTTTATTTTTGTAGTGGCGTAATCGGTATGGTCTACACGAGTTGAAACAGTATCTTTTACTATTTCTTTTCCGTTTTCTTCTTGGCACACGTGGAATTGTATTTCCTTACCTGTTAAGCCTTCTGTTTTAGCACGTAGATGGAGGGAATCATAAACACTGACTTTGTTGTTAGTATCGTATTCTCCTTCAGGGAAGAAGTGTGTTGAGATGATTTTAGGGGCTTTCTCAATACGTTTATGAGGGGTAACTTCAATAAAATCTAAAAGTGTATTTTCTTCTATTTCAGGCTTTTTGTCATTCTTATAAACTCTTACTTGAAAAGTAACGCCATCACTACTCTCTTTTTCAAAATGGCATTCAAATTTATATGATTTGCCATTTATAGTTCTTATAGGCTTCCATTGTTTTTCATCATTATTGCAACTAAAAACGTTCCATAGATAATATCCTTCATTTTTCGATATAGAGTTTATCACTTCAAATTTTAGTCTTTCTCCTAAAGTATGGGAGGGAGTTCCTTTTGTTATTTTTATCTTTTCGTCGGGCATAGCTTATTATGTTTTATTTTTGTTGGCAAAGGTACAAAATATTATTTTATGGGCAATGGTTAATGGTTATATTTTTTGTTGGTATGGTTTTTTATTTGTAAAGCTGTTTAAACTTTTCTTATAATAAAGTAAAAGTTCCCGAAAATTAGTAATTTTGTGTTTGAAAAAAAGAACACCAGAATTCAGGAACTTTGGGCAAAGATACAATAAATAAATGGATTATTTCCTTTTTAAGTGTAGGAAAAAGAGGATTTAAAAGTAATTTTGATTTAGCTTCAATATTTTTATTGATTCTCAAGAGGTTAAAACAGGGGTACAATGGAGAGAACTTCCAATTGAGAGCTATTTTGAAAAAGGAGAATCTACAGGCTATCAAGCAAGAAAAAAATCCGTAACCACAAATAGCATTTTTTTGTGTGATAATAAAGGGCAAATGATAGCAAATGGTTGGCTTGACGGATATAAAGGTTTGATAATGAGATACGAGTATCTTGATGTAACTTGGATTGGAATGCTCTTATTAGGGTTTATATCCAAGTTCCTCAAAAAAGTTTAAACACGTTTAAAAATAAAGAAAACCAGCAAAACATCAGTTCTGCTGATTTTCAAAATGGAGATATACAGGTTCTTTAAGGAATAAATGCTACATTTTAAACCCTCGTGAGTTTCTGTTAAGAGTCTCTCTTACAAACTCCTTCGTGGGAGTTGGGGCTTCTTGAGTTTCGCTTTTTTGACTCTCTTGCGATAGTTCTTTATTGAGTTCTTCTGCCTCTTGTACCTCTTGTTTTTCGGCTCCTTCTTGTGCCTCTTGTGGAGTATCGGAGGAGAGTGAAAGTTGTATTTTCCTATCGAGGGCTGAGAGCTCAGTTTTAAGCTCGGAGAGCTGTGTTTCTTTACCCCATACTTTCTCAATGATTTCCTTTAGAAGAGGAATGTCCTTTTGGATAAGAGCAATCTCTTTTTCTTCCTTTTCCATCATTGCTGGGATTTTCTCAATGGCATTGACAAAATTCATTA
>NZ_KE992111.1:1448-2293 GCF_000466425.1 Capnocytophaga sp. oral taxon 863 str. F0517 | reverse complement strand
TAGCTTCTTTAAAGTGGGAAGATGGATATTGCTGTCGCAAATGTGGTCATAAAAAATACCAAGTCAGAAAAGATTTTTCACGTACTTGTAATATCTGTGGAGATATTGTAGAGCGTTCTCACATTTCCCAAAGTCAATTAGTATGTAGCTAAATAGACGCCTCTAAAAATATTTAATCCACGAAGGATTTTCGTATGAATTTAAATTAGATTAACTTATGAAAAAAATACTTTTTATATTTATAATTTTATTGTTTAATTGTCATAATGCACAAAATACAGGAGAAATGAAAATACAACAAATACCCTTGGAAAAACAAATAACTTATATGATTGATATAACAACCAATATTCCAGTAATTGTTTATGTAAATGATATAAAAGCTTCGGAACTTAATATGCCTTTGGGCACAGCCATAGATTTAAATCCTTATGTATTAAAAAATGGGAAATGTAAAATAAAATTACAGATATTTCCACTTTTTAGAAGAGGAGATACTTTGGTAACAGTAGAGAATATTAGGAGATGTAATTTGTTTTTTGGCAGCTACATCAGAAATAAAGAGACCGATGAGATACTAAATTACAAAGCAGATGTAGCCCTTCCTATTGTAGCCCCTAAGGAGGATGTGCCTTATTTTGAGCAAGAGTGGGATGTAGAGCTTACAGAATTGCCTTATGAGTTAGAAGGTTGGAGCAAAGGTCAAGACCTTCGTAAATGGGATAAGGATAAATTAGAGAAAAAGGTGGTCGCTTTTCATCAAAAGATCAGAAAGATACTTAATGACGGGAATTCAGAAGAGTGGATGAAACTGATTCAAAAAAGATTTGATGAAGTTTGTATTT
>NZ_KE992111.1:511-1348 GCF_000466425.1 Capnocytophaga sp. oral taxon 863 str. F0517 | reverse complement strand
AGTTAAAACTTTATGCAGAGGGGAAGTTAGTAACCTTAGAACGAAAAACGCATACCCGAGAGTTTAATAATTATTCACCATTAGACATTAAAGGATGGAGCCCTTTAATCAGTAAAGGAACAACTTATGGAGCAGCTCCCTACCCTATTTTATTATATTTACCCCAAGGTAGTGATGAATTTGTAATTATACGTAGGTAAAGTATCTAATTTATGAAAAATATAATCTTGACATTGGCTATCTTACTGTTGAATTGTCATAATGCACAAAATACAGGAGAAATGAAAATACAACAAATACCATTAGAAAAACAGATAACTTATATGATTGCTCTTTCAATGCGAGTGCCTTATGAACTTTATATCAATGATATAAAAGCAGATTGTGATTATGTAGGAGCAAATAGTGGTGTAGATATGAACCCATATATATTAAAAAATGGGAAATATAAGGTAAAATTGAGGATATTTCCAGCCTTTAAAGCTGGAGAAAAACTAATAGCATCTAAAGATATTAAAAATTCGAATATATCATTTGGCAGTTATATACGCAATAAAGAGACCGATGAGATATTAAACTATGAAGATAAACCTTTGCCTATTACAGCCCCCACAATTGATATACCTTACTTTGAGCAAGAATGGGAAGTAGAAATTACAGATTTACCTTATGAATTAGAAGGTTGGAGTAAGGGGCAAGACCTTCGTAAATGGGATAAAAAAGAATTGGAGAAAAAAGTAGTAGCATTTCATCAAAGAACAAGAAAAATACTTAATGAAGGAAATTCTGAGGCGTGGTTAAAGCTGATTCAAAAAAGATTTGATGAAGTTTGTATTT
>NZ_KE992111.1:0-411 GCF_000466425.1 Capnocytophaga sp. oral taxon 863 str. F0517 | reverse complement strand
AGTTAAAACTTTATGCAGAGGGGAAGTTAGTAACTTTGGAGAGAAAAACACATACTAAAGAATTTAATAATTACTCTCCATTAGATATAAAAGGTTGGAGCCCTTTAATAAGTAAAGGAACAACTTATGGAGCAGCTCCCTACCCTATTTTATTATATTTACCCCAAGGTAGTGATGAATTTGTAATTATACGTAGGTAAAGTATCTAATTTATGAAAAAAGTATATTTATTAGCTATAGCTATTTTAACATTTTTAAGTTGTAAAGAAAGAATAAAAATGGAAAAAATAGCAAATTTATATAAAGAAGTTAAATATCATGAGCAAGCTATTAGTTATCAAGCAGAGTATTTTATAGGAGGTTGTAATTTTGAAATACTAATTTACTGGTGTTGCGTTGATTTTTTATTTT
>NZ_KE992110.1:1008-2013 GCF_000466425.1 Capnocytophaga sp. oral taxon 863 str. F0517 | reverse complement strand
CCCAAACAGCTCAGGGCTAAGAGCAGGAGGGCAAAGCATTTGGTGTATAGCGGGTGAGAGAACAGTCCTGCTGTTCGTTGGAAGTTGGTCAGGATTCTATCTACTACGGCTAATATCCACTTTTCGCCTTGGAAAAAGCCATAACAATACCAATAGAGGTGCATCAGTACTATGAGAATACTTACTGCACGCATAAAAGCCATTATCTTGGCTAATGCTCTTAAATCATCATCGTTTTGCATATTTGTTTCTGTTTTTAGTGTTTGTCAATATTTTATACTTAGCTATGTCAGCTCAATAGCCACACCTAAGATTTGTTTTTCATTTTTCGCCGTTTGGCAGTAGCACGTTTCATTCTTCTGGTAAAATCCTCTTCTTCGTAATCTACCCCTTGATCATCCAAAGAGAAAAGAGTAAAGAAAGCATTTAATGCTGAGTCCTTGCCAAAATCCTCTTGGTAATGTGTCCAAGAAGTGTCAGAAAAAGTATCCTCTTCAACAGTGTTAGTATTGTTGTGATTTTTACTTGCATAAGGAGCTACAGCCGGCATATTAACCTCAGAGGTTAAAGCAGGAACAGGCTCTTCTAACGATTTTAGCCACTGATGAAAAACATTGGCAGAAAACTCCTTTCCAAGCTGAGAACCATTATACACACATCGGCTGTTGTGGTCGATAAAGGTTACTCCGTAGGTTCTCCCTTCTTTATTTTTACGAAAGACAACCTCTATTCCTTTAGCTTTTAGTTCTTGAACAAATTCACTTTTGCTATGAGCTGTTTCTTTGGCAAAGATGATATGTGCCTTTAAGGAAGTGGTGTTTTGTCCTTTTAAGTGATCTTGTTCCTTTTGTAAATGTTTTTCGATATAAGGTAAGCTCAGTGTTTTGCCGAGCTTGGAGGCTTTAAAAGGATGGCTTGCTTTGTTACCATTCTCATCCAATACCACATACACCAAGCCCTTTTTAGGAACACCTTGCAGTTCGCCTTCTACCTTTTCTACCGCTA
>NZ_KE992110.1:543-908 GCF_000466425.1 Capnocytophaga sp. oral taxon 863 str. F0517 | reverse complement strand
TGTTTCTGTTTTTAGTGTTTGTCAATATTTTATAATTAGCTGAGCCAGTGAGCTGGCTACACTTAAGATTTGTTTTTCATTTTTCGCCGTTTGGCAGTAGCACGTTTCATTCTTCTGGTAAAATCCTCTTCTTCGTAATCTACCCCTTGATCATCCAAAGAGAAAAGAGTAAAGAAAGCATTTAATGCTGAGTCCTTGCCAAAATCCTCTTGGTAATGTGTCCAAGAAGTGTCAATAAAAGTATCCTCTTCAACAGTATTAGTATTGTTGTGATTTTTACTTGCATAAGGAGTTACAGACGGCATATTTACCTGAGAGGTTAAAGCCGTAGCAGGCTCTTCTAACGATTTTAGCCACTGATGAAA
>NZ_KE992110.1:0-443 GCF_000466425.1 Capnocytophaga sp. oral taxon 863 str. F0517 | reverse complement strand
GCTGAGAACCATTATACACACATCGGCTGTTGTGATCAATAAAGGTTACTCCATACGTTCTCCCCTTTTTGTTTTCACGGAAGACAACCTCTATCCCTTTTGCTTTTAGTTCTTGAACAAATTCACTTTTACTATGAGTTGTTTCTTTGGCAAAGGTGATATGCGCCTTTAAGGAAGTGGTGTTTTGTCCTTTTAAGTGATCTTGTTCCTTTTGTAAATGTTTTTCGATATAAGGTAAGCTCAGTGTTTTGCCGAGCTTGGAGGCTTTAAAAGGATGGCTTGCCTTATTGCCATTTTCATCCAATACCACATATACCAAGCCCTTTTTAGGAACGCCTTGCAGTTCGCCTTCTACCTTTTCTACCGCTATGTTAAACTGATTGAGCAAGGCGTTAAATGCTCCTAACGAGGCAAAATGATAGTGTTTTAGCAATTGTTTTACA
>NZ_KE992109.1 GCF_000466425.1 Capnocytophaga sp. oral taxon 863 str. F0517 | reverse complement strand
CTCAATACAGAACTTAAGTATCAGATAAAAATACGTAACATAGGAACAGGTATTCCAACAAGTCTTAAGATGGAAGCATTGCTACCTAAAAATCTTACTTATGTAGGGATTGATGGTTCTTTGCCTTCTGGAGTAAGTGCACCTACTTCAACTCCAGAAAACGGGCAGACGAAGCTTACCTTTAATATGCAACCTAATAGCTTTGTAACAGGGGGGGCTTTCTCAACCATTATGCTTAAGGTAAAAACGACTAATGATTGTAATGACTTAAGAGATGCTTGTAGCAATAAGTTAGATTTTCAGCCTAAACTTATATATAATACAATTAATCCTACAGAGACAAATAGAGAGACACGCTCTCATAAAGCAGTAGCAGATTGTAAACCTGCCCCTACCACCTTCTATATTGAAGACGCACCTTGTGCATTAGTAGCTAATAATACCCTCCCTTACTGTTCTGCTATGGAATTGGATGGTGGAACTGGCTATACCACTTATAGCTGGACAAAACAAGGACAAGGTGTAGTGGGTACCTCCCAAAAATACCAAGTAACTGGAGTAGGGACTTATATTCTTACCCGAACTGGAGGTACTTGTAATCAAGCGAGCACCATTACCTATAATATACAACCTCGTAGTGGAAGTGATGCCCTACACCCCTTGCGTGCTAACAGTGCGGTAACGGCTAAGGAAGTGTGTAACAATACCGGTCTCGACTATCTACAAATCGCTGTCTGTGGGGCTTCTGTACCACTTACCGCTCAGGTCGCTTCCACTGTGTTGGATAATGATATTATATGGTATAAATATACCGGCACTACTTCTACTACAGCTTCTTGTCCGCCTACACCTATCCCAGCGGCACGTGGTAGTTGGAGAGAAGTGGGTAGAGGACGTACCTATAACCTCCCAGAAACAGAGGTAGAGACAGATACCAATGGGGGAACACACTTCGGTATCTTAATTAAGAATCCGGGTAACTGTGAGATGGACTATTATTTTGGTGCTTCTAAGAGTAATACACCACCTAATCTTAGGATAGGCAAGCGCAACATCATGCCTTTGATCTGTACCCCTGGAGGTACGCCGACCAATAAGGGTTGGTTCAACCTCTCTGGAATACCTGATACTAATTATCAATATAAGGTGGATGGGCCTTCCAATTCAGTAAACTGGACGGATGTTCCTGGGCAGAGTTTCTCTAAAGAGGTGACAGCAGCTGGGCGTTATACGGTAACCATCCGTAAGAAACTTCCCAATGGAGGCTCTCAGTATCAAGGGAATGTCTGTGGATTCGAAAAGTCTATTGATATACAGGCTACTACCGCAGGCGATACTGATGCCAACTTTACCCTTACAAAGAAGGATATCCTTTGTGTAAGTAATAATCCATCAGGAGGGAAGCTCAAGGTTGTCCTTTCCAATGATGTTACTCTACCAGTGAAGGTTATTGTAGAGCGACGAGGTACGCCTAATACTTTGGTAACTCAATATGAAGCAACTACAGAGGCGGATCGCAATTCGGAAAGTACCTCTTCAGCAACTATCTTGGCGGCCCTTACCAAGGGTACCTATGAGGTAAAGTTGCAGGTAGGAGACAGTTCTAATAGCTGTACCTCTCCTGTAAGAGAGATTGAGATCAAGGAAGAAAATGAGCTAAAATTGCTCAGTGCAGCAACAGAGGTGCCTACTTGTGGTCCTAATAAGAAAATTACCATTACTTACCAAGGGGGAAAACCTCCTTATACGGTATGGGTAGAAACTTCAGGGGTATTACAGCGTCCCAATGTAGGAAATGCGACTTCTTATACCTTTGATATCAATGATCCGAACTTTAAAGCGGGTGATGGTCATAAAATCTATATGGTAGGAGTTATTGATGCCAATGGCTGTAGCGCTTTCACTCATGTACGTTACGAGCAGCAGCCACGTCCTACCTTTACTAAGAGTGCTACGGCTGCTGATTGTAGTGCCAATGGAGGAACCATCACCATGAGTATCAATAATGCACTGTTTGACCCTACCAAATATGATGTAAAATATGCTATTCAGAAGAAAGTAGGAACCAGCTATCCTGCTACGGATACTTGGGTGAGACAGGACTACCCCAACGGTACCTTTAGAGGTCTCACCACAGGTACTTATCGCTTGAGGGTATATTATAGCCGAGGTAGCAAGACTTGTTCTTACCCTGAGGAATCCTATCAGGTACTCAACAGCCAAGGACAGTTGGAATACCTCAGAGGTACTGATTATGATGATCAAGAAATTGATGTAGTGGAGGGAACCCCACTTCAGGCTTTTGTCAATATTTCCCACTTGGCTTGTAAGGATGCCTCTGGTAATGGAGTGAACCCAACAGGAGTAACCCCACCTTATACGCCTGCTTCTATCAGAATATCCAACCTCTTTGGAGGTAATGGTACCGGTGGGGGGGTAGGCCCAGGGAATAAATATGAAGTGAGTCTTGATGGTGGTACCACTTGGAATGGAAATGCCTTGGGAGCTACTTGGCTACCCAACGAACTCCGTTTTGATGGGGTAAAACCAGGAACTTACACCGTTATGGTAAGAAGTAAGAATCCTCCAACAGGAGTGGAGCCTTGTAGCTTATCTTTTGATATGAATGTGGAACCACCTTTGGCTGAACCAGAAATAAGGCATACAGTTGCCTATGACTGTTCTGGAGCGGCGAGGGTAACTTATACAACTGACAGAGCGGACTATAGCTATCATATAGAAAAAGCGGCTACAGTAAGTGCTTTGCCTGCACAATATACGGGTACTTATGATAGAGTAGGTACTATAGGAGTGGAGGATTTTACTGTCTCCGATGCTGGTACTACTCAGGCTACACGTATTTTCTATAAGAAGACACTTTCAGATAAACGAGAGCTGATCAGAGAGGATTTTGGTACAGGAAACGCTACCGATATAGCAGGACTGAACCGAACCGGAGTGAGTGTATCCCCAGGCTTGAGCTATGTATATCCATGTGCTGGTTGGAATCAGTATATGATTGTCAATAATGCCGAGTTCGATGCCATGTCCTACAGATGGAGTTCTCCATGTAGGCGATTGGGCGTAGGTGGCTGGATACAATCCGCTCCAGTGGATCATACAACCAATGATCCAGCTAGCAAAGGACGCTTTATGTATATAGATATGGGAACCAACCTTGGTCAGGGAGAAACCCTCTACCAAAAAGTAGTGGATATAGTACCTAATGGACCTATCGGCTTCGAAATCTATGTCATGAACCTCAATACCGGAGAATGGGGTGTAAAACCTGATATCCGTATTCAGATAACCGACCTTGCAAATAATGTAATTGCTCAAACAAGAGCTGTAGAAATACCTTTTAACTCTGTTAATGGAAATACCAACTGGGTTCGTGTATCCTCTGATGAACTTGGAGATATAGATCCTGGTAACAGAGATAAAGTAATTGTTAAGATTCAGAATACGAAGAATGATACAGGAGGTAATGATTTCGCTATCGATGATATCTATGTCTTCCAAGGACCTGTATTCTGTCCTACTCGTTACAAAGATGTAACAGTAGATATAGCCTCAGGTAAGGAGCTCAAAATGACCAATCCTGTTGTCGAGGATGAGTCTTGTTATGGAGCCAATGATGGTAAAGTAAGCACCAAAGTAAGTAACTTTGGTCAAAGCTACTACTGGTATTTGACCTATCAGGGCAGTACTACCCGACTCAGAGAATATACCGAAATGACAGAGGATGTAAATATCAGAAACTTGGCTCCTGCCAGATATACCTTACATATCAGGGCGATGGATGGGGCAAGGTTCTCAGATAGGGTTTATTGTGACATCTCCAAAGATTTTGAGATCAAGCGTAGCCCTCAGTTGCTAGTTACTCAGAACAAAACAGAAGACTATCTTAACTGTGATGAGACTAGTACACGCCTTGTAATCTTCGGTCAGAATGGTTCACGTCAGAATG
>NZ_KE992108.1 GCF_000466425.1 Capnocytophaga sp. oral taxon 863 str. F0517 | reverse complement strand
TACAACAACTTTTCCAATTGACCAAATATTTCAACGAAAATTTTTGAAATATTTTTTAAGTGATTGATTGTCAACGCTATTCTAAGACTATATTATAGCCTTTTTATCCAACAAACTCACATTAATTAATTCATTTGCTCATTAGCAGTTCGCTTTAGGTAACGATTAAAAAGGTATATAGCGATAACTGTGAGCACTCCCAAACTAAATATGATATACCAATACCTATTAGGATGATAGGCATTCCACAAGAGATCGGTAATCTCGGTAGGGGTCATATTCAGTTTTTCTTGAGCTTGTTCCAAATACTGCTTTTTAGTCAGCCCCTGCGGCATCTCAATGGCGCGTTTTTGCATTTCCAGCTGTAGAAGGTAGTGCTTATCCGACCACTTATCGTACATATTTCCTGTAAAGAACCCAGTCAAATAGCTTCCTAAGGCCATAGGCAAGAAATAAGTACCCTGATAGAGCGCTTCTTTTCCTTTGGGGGTAATCTTGGCAATAAAAGCCGAAATGGTAGGCCCTACAGCAATCTCTCCTATGGCAAAGATGGCGGTTCCTAATACCGTAAAGGTTACCTCCTTGAACATAAAGGTGAGGGTCACCCCAATGGTCATTACAAGCGTTCCACGAATCATAGCAGAGACCTGATCCATCTTCATGACAAAATAAGAAATCACCATTTGGGTTAGGATAATCATCACACAGTCTATATTACCGAACCATTCTGCCTTAATTTGTCCATTTTCGGTAAAGGTACTTCCAAAGAAAGGAATATATTGGTTAATCCAATCACTTTGTCGGGAGGAATCCACCCAATCCTCTATAAAATTGGGTAAGGTATAGAAAAGTTGGTTATAAACCGTCCAGAAGCCTACCATCAGTAGTAGTAAGATAGTTAGTTTCTTATCCTTCAGAGCCCCTATAATATTTTGTACTGATCCTTTGACTTCCGTCAGTAGCGGTATATTGTATTTTCTTTCTACCTTAGGTTCCTTATATAGGAAGAGAATTACCAAGAGGTTAAAGAGTATCACCACTGTGGCTTGTATAAAGATCACTTTCCATCCTAAGGTAGTACGCAGGTAAGAAGAGACTCCTGGCCCCAATAGCCCTCCTATATTTCCTACCATATAAAAGAAGCCAAATCCTAAGGTACTATTTTGCTCATTGGTATGGCGTGCAATAATGCCCTGTACCACAGGACGGAAAAAGCTACAGCCAACGGCTGCCAGTAGGAAAGCAAAGTAAGTATCCCAATAGCCCGTAGCAACTCCCATCAGGTAATAGCCCACTCCCATAACGGCACAGGATATTAGCAAGGAGAGCTTATAGCCAATCCTATCGGCAATTACCCCAAAGAATAAAGGTAAAAGGAATAAAATAGCCGTAATCTGAGCCATAATATTCCCTTTTTGGGTATGTGTGAGCGCCAAACCACCCTCATCAGTCCCCGCTACTAGGTAAAGAGCAAGGAGCGAAAAGATACTAAAATAAGCCCAACGCTCGGTCAGTTGTAGGAAATTCCCCACCCAAAAGGTAGAGGAAAAAGACTTAAGAGTCTCAAAATAGGATTTCTTGTTCTCAGACATTCAGTAGTATTTATTAAAAGCGCAAAAATACTACATTTTTATCAGTAAAATATTTTTTAATTGTTAATTATAAATGGTTAATTGTTAATTTTATTGGTTAGTCGTTAGTCATCGTTCTTTCTTCACCAATATCCTATTATAGATATAAACAGAGATCGCAGTGAAGGCACCCATAGCAAGAGCTATATACCATAATTTGTTAGGATGGTAGGTATTCCAAAGCAAATCGGTAAGCTGGCTATGGGAAAGCTGTAGTTTTTCCTGGGCTTGCTCAAAGAACTGCTTTTTACTCAGCCCCTCAGGGAGGGAGATCTGCCGTTTGGCCAATTCCAATTGTAGGAGGGAATACTTATCTGACCAGCTTTGGTAAAGGTCTCCAGTGATAAAGCCGGTAAGATAGTTAGCCAAAGCCACCGGTAAGAAGAGAGTTCCCTGATAGAGCGCTTCTTTTCCCTTGGGAGTAATAAGGGCGACATAAGCATAGAGGGTAGGGCCGGCCATCATCTCCCCTATGGCAAAAATAGCCGTACCTATGATCATGAACCATACATTATTCAAAGCAAAGGTAAGTATCACCCCTATAGTCGAGATGATAGTTCCACGAATCAAGGCCGATACCTGCCTCACATTCATGATCATATAGGAGATGGCCACTTGGAAAAAGATAATCATCACCGAATCCAAATTGCCATACCACTCGGCCTTAATCTGTCCGTCTTCGGTCAGGGTAGTGGCTAAGAAAGGTATATGCTCCTGAATCCAATGACTCTCCAAAGAGGAATCGACCCAGTCTTCTATAAAATTGGGTAAGGTATAAAAGAGTTGGTTATATACCATCCAATAACCTACCATCAGGAATAGGAGAATGGAGAGCTTTTTGTCCTTGAGCGCCTCTATAATATTATGGAAAGACCCCTTTATCTCATCCCAAATAGGCACGTTATAGGTTCTGTCCATCTTCTTCTCCTTAAAAAAGAAAAGGACTACTAAGAGATTGATAAAAATAACAATCGCTGCTTGTAGGAAGATGATACGCCAGCCCATTACTGTACGTAAGTAAGAGGAAAAGGCAGGACCAAAAAAGCCTCCTATATTGGCCATCAGATAGAATATCCCAAATCCCATCGTATTGGTTGTATCATCCGTATTTCGGGCGATAATTCCGGAGGCCACCGGCTTGAAGAAACTTCCGCCGATAGCAGCTAACAAGAAAGCCAAATAGATCGCCCAATAGCTACTGACGGTTCCCATAAGATAATAGCCTACTGCTGTAATGACAAAGGCGATGAGCAAGGAGCGCTTATAGCCAATACGATCGGCAATCACTCCAAAGAAGAGGGGAAGAAAATACTGTATAGCCGTTACGTTAGCCAAGATATTTCCTTTTTGGATATGGGTAAGCCCCAACCCTCCCTGATCAGTAGAGGCTACTAAGTAAAGACCCAAGAGCGCAAAAACACCGAACCAAGCGGCACGCTCCATAATTTGTAAGAAATTGATTACCCAAAAAGTAGGGCTAAAAGACTTTATTGTTTTGGAGAAAGAACCCATTATGAATGGTTATGGTTAATGATTATCTTATCGCTGTGCTTCAAGCCATTTACGGGCATTGACAAAGGCTTCGAGCCATGGAGTCACAGCTGCTTTTTGTCCTTGGTAATAGGCCCATTGCCAAGGGAATACGGAGCGCTCGATGTGTGGCATGGTCACCAAGTGTCTTCCACTCTTATCACAGAGCATGGCGGCTTGGTAGTCAGAGCCATTAGGGTTGGCCGGATAGCCTTCGTAGGTATATTTGGCTACAATATTATATTGGTCTTCAGAGAGTGGTAGGTGGAACTTTCCTTCACCATGGGAGATCCATACCCCTAAGGTAGTACCTGCCAAGGAGGAGAGCATCACCGAATTATTTTCAGGAATAGTCACCGATACAAAACCTGTTTCATGTTTATGACTATCGTTGTGCTTCATTTTGCCATGCTCACTATGTTCTGGATTGATAAGTTCCAGTTCCATAAAGAGCTGACAGCCATTGCATATCCCTACAGAAAGGGTATCGGGTCGGGCAAAGAAATTGTCCAAAGCCTTTTTAGCTTTTTCGTTATAGAGCAAGGCACCTGCCCAACCTTTGGCACTACCCAAGACATCTGAATTGGAGAAGCCTCCGACGGCACCTATAAACTGTACATCCTCCAAGGTTTCACGTCCTGAGGTCAGATCAGTGGTATGTACATCCTTCACATCGAAGCCAGCCAAGTAAAGTGCATTGGCCATTTCTCGTTCGGAGTTGCTCCCTTTCTCTCGGATTACGGCAGCGATGGGTCTTTTTCCCTCGGGGCGCTGTGGTTTTTCTCCGGTAAAGTGAGCAGGGAAGGTGTATTGTAGCGGCTGTTCGGAATAATTTTGGTAGCGCTCGGTAGCTTTATCATTGGCTGTCTGCTGTTTGTCCAACAGATAAGATGTCAAGTACCACAAATCGCGGTATTCTGCTATATTAAAGGTATAAGTTTGTCCGAAATGAGTTAAGGTCAAGGCTTCCCCTTCGATAGGAGTTCCTATCTTAGCATAAGCCACCCCTTGCGCCTTGAGATAGGTCTCTATGGAATCATCCCCTTGGAAGAGTAGCCCTACATTTTCAGCAAAGAGTACTTTGAGAAGGTCTTCTTCCCCTAAGACAGAGAGATCTATTTGGGCAGCAAGTTCATTGTCAGCAAAGCACATCTCCAAGAGAGAGGTGATAAGTCCCCCACTTCCTATATCGTGTCCGGCCTGTATTTTTCCTTCTCTGATAAGGGTTTGTACCGCGTTGAAAGCCTTTTTGAAGTCATCTGATTTCTTTACTGTAGGTGCTTCAGAGCCTATTTTACCTAATATCTGTGCAAAAGCTGAGCCACCCAACTGATAGGTATCTCCTGAGAAATTGATATAATAGATCGCTCCTCCGTTCTTTTGGAGTACTGGTTCCACTATCTTTTGAATATCAGTACAATGAGCAGCGGCTGATATAATGACCGTACCAGGGGCTATGACATCTCCTCCATCGGGATATTTCTGCTTCATAGAAAGGGAATCTTTTCCGGTAGGGATATTGATCCCCAACTCTATAGCAAAGTCAGAAGCTGCTTGTACTGCCTCATAAAGGCGGGCATCTTCACCAGGGTTGCGGCAAGGCCACATCCAGTTGGCCGAAAGGGATACTCCTGCCAAGCCATTCTCTAAGGGAGCAAACACTATATTGGTCAAGGCCTCTGCAATGGCATTGCGGCTTCCTGAAGTAGGTGAGATAAGGGCTGTTAGGGGCGAATGGCCGATACTGGTAGCGATTCCCTCCTTGCCCTGATAGTCGAGAGCCATCACTCCCACATTGTTCAAGGGGAGCTGGAGTGGGCCTGCACATTGCTGCTTGGCTACCTTGCCTCCTACACAGCGGTCTACCTTGTTGGTTAGCCAGTCCTTACAAGCGACACTCTCAAGCTGTAACACTTGGCTAAGGTAGGTATGTAGCTGGCTGGGGTAATAGGTCAGTTCCTGATAGGGAGTGCTTACTCTTTGGTCGATCATCACCGTTTTAGGAGAACTTCCAAAGAGGGCAGAAAGGTCTAAGTCCATAGGGCGCGTACCTTTCTTTTGGGAAGCTATGGTAAAGTGATGATCTGCAGTCACCTCTCCTACTTCATAGATAGGTGCTCGCTCGCGCTGGGCTATAGCCTCTAACTGAGTGAGTGCTTCTTTGGGAAGTACCAGCCCCATACGTTCCTGAGATTCATTGCCGATAATCTCCTTATCCGAGAGGGTTGGATCTCCTATGGGGAGGCTATCCAAATCAATGCAACCTCCTGTTTCTTCGATTAGTTCGGAAAGGCAGTTGAGGTGTCCTCCAGCACCATGGTCATGGATAGAAACAATAGGATTATTGTCGGATTCTACCAAGGCACGAATCGCATTGGCTACCCTTTTTTGCATCTCAGGGTTGGAGCGCTGGATAGCATTCAGCTCAATACCAGAGCCAAAAGCCCCTGTATTAGCAGAAGAGACAGCAGCTCCCCCCATTCCGATACGATAGTTGTCCCCACCGAGGATAACAATTTTGTCTCCTTCGTGAGGGGTATGTTTGATAGCTTGTGAGGCTTTGGCATAGCCAATACCTCCAGCTTGCATGATTACTTTGTCATAGCCGAGCTTACGTCCGTCCTCCTCATGCTCAAAAGTAAGCACAGAACCCGCAATAAGGGGTTGGCCAAATTTGTTGCCAAAATCACTTGCCCCATTGGAGGCCTTGATAAGGATATCCATAGGTGTTTGGTAAAGCCAAGGGCGCTCGGCCATCCCCTTTTCCCAAGGACGATCCTCCTGAAGGCGAGGGTAAGCAGTCATATAAACGGCTGTACCAGCCAATGGCAAGGAACCTTGTCCGCCTGCTAAGCGGTCACGAATCTCCCCTCCTGAACCCGTAGCTGCCCCATTGAAGGGTTCTACAGTTGTAGGAAAGTTATGGGTTTCTGCCTTAAGAGAGAGCACCGCTTCGAAGGGCTGTAACTCATAAAAATCGGGCTTGTCAGCACTTTTAGGAGCGAATTGTTCTACGGTAGCTCCTTTGATAAAAGCCACATTGTCCTTATAAGCGGAGACAATACCGTTGGGGTGCGCCTGAGAAGTTTTTTTGATAAGCTTAAAGAGAGAGGTAGGCTGCTGCTCTCCATCGATGATGAAGGTACCGTTGAATATTTTATGGCGACAGTGTTCGGAGTTGATTTGAGAGAAGCCAAAGACTTCGGAGTCAGTAAGTTTGCGCCCCAGTTGAGCAGATAGGTTTTCCAAATAAGCCACCTCTTCAGGGCTTAGGGAGAGCCCCTCCTGCTGGTTGTAGGCTGCTATATCCGCTATCTCTATGGTAGAGAGCGGTTCTATATGGATGGTAAATATATCCTGTCCCAAGCCTTCGTATTTTTGCAAAAGCATGGGGTCGAAGTCGGTAAAATCGGCCGTTACCTCTTGGAATTCCTCTATACGGCTAATGCCTAAGATATCCATATTTTGGGTGATCTCCACCGCATTGGTACTCCAAGGGGTCACCATAGTGGCACGAGGCCCTACGAAAGTCCCTTCAAGGGTCTCTCTTGTAAGTTGCTCGGCATTGCCAAAGAGCCATTTGAGTTTGTCAAGATCGGCCTTGCTAAGAGTAGCCTCCGTAGCGACAGCATAAATAGTGTTTTTATTTTTAAAAAAGAGAAGCATCTTTATTTGTGATTAATGATGAGTGATTTTCATTCTTTATTTAATTCTTGTACATTACTTTCCCATCTATGGAAAGTTCTTTGGTTTGAGCGTTGTAAGTGTATTTACCATTTTTAAAAGTCCCATCGGTTTCCTGTTTTAGGACGGGGTTCTGTTCTTCTCCAGTAATAAATAACTCCACTTGGCTGTTATCGTCCTCCTTGGAGACAATGAAGGCACTAATTACAGCTTCTTCTTCCTCCACATCCACAGGATTGAGACGGGTACCTACCTCAAAGGTTTGGATACACTCCCCTCGGAGGGCACTCCAAGTGTAGCCAGCACTGCCTATACAGCCATGCTCGTCTCTGTCGTCCCCTACCATAGGTGCTTCCTCTGTAGCAGTAGGCTCATGAGCAGCATTATCTGCCTGCTGAGGGGTGCTGTTATTACAAGCGGCAAAAGCCAATGTTGCTACAGATAAAGTAAATATCTTTTTCATTTTGAATAATTGTTCCAATTAAGGTACAAAGATAATAAATAAATATCAAAATAGCACTATGATAAAAGATAATTTTTATTTTTCCACTCCACAAAAAATATGTACATTTGTAAAATTTTTCATGGTATGAATTTCCTCTATACGCTTGCTACCCGCTTGGTGGCTTGTATGCTACCGCTGTTGGCCTTATTCAATCGAAAAATAAAACTATTCTACCGAGGTCGAAAAGAAAGTTTTCGTATCTTACAGACCCATATAAGCCCGGAAGACTCGGTCATCTGGCTACATGCGGCTTCCTTAGGGGAATACGAACAGGGGTTACCTATTCTCAAACGACTTAGGGAGCTATATCCAGAGAAAAAACTCGTGGTTACCTTCTTTTCTCCCTCTGGCTATGAGGCTAAAAAACATAGCAAAGAGGCTGATGTAATCCTCTACTTGCCGCTTGATCTTCCTGAGCGGGTAGATCGTTTTCTAAACCTATTGCACCCTCAAATGGCGATCTTTGTCAAATATGAATTTTGGAAAAACTATTTATTTGCCTTAAAAGACAAAGCAATTCCCACCTATTTGGTCTCTGGAGTGTTCCGTAAAGACCAACTATTTTTCAAAAAAAGAAGCCTGGGTATGCGTGCCGTACTTCCCTGCTTTACTCATTTTTTTGTACAAAACGAAAATGCTAAACTCCTGCTCCAATCCATAGGTTATTCTAATGTAACGGTAAGTGGAGATACTCGTTTTGACCGTGTAGTGGAAATCCTTTCTCAAGACAACAAACTTTCCTTCGTAGAACAGTTCCTTTCCGGAGCACCTTGTATGGTTTTTGGTAGTTCATGGAAGGCAGATGAAGCGGTGTATGTTCCTTTTCTGAACGCTTATAAGGGAAATATGAAGTTTATCATTGCCCCGCATGAGGTACACGACAAGGAGAAGATACATCTCTTAAGAGACTGTATCTATAAGCGTGTAGCCGTTCTTTCTGAAGTAGAGGGAAAGGACTTATCGCCTTATGAAGTACTTATAGTAGATAAAATCGGTCTACTTACCAAGATTTATAGCTATGCAGCTATCGCATACGTAGGAGGAGGGATGGGAAACAAAGGTTTGCACAACATTTTAGAGCCTGCGGTGTTCAGTATTCCTGTTGTTATCGGAAAAAATTATGATAAGTTCAATGAAGCTAAAGATCTTATCAGTCGTGAAGGTGTTTTTTCAATCAAAAATACTGAAGAATTCACCCAAATCGCTACTTTTCTCTTCACTGATGTTATTCAACGCAAGAAAGCAGGCCTTCTTAACTACAATTATATCCTCTCTAATACCGGAGCCACCGAAAAATTTATATCAAAGATAATGGCCAATGATTAATAACCAGTAGTGTCCCATTAAAACAACTAAATACTCTTTTAAATATTTGATATATAATTAGTTATAAAGATCTTTAAATAGAACGGATTTGATTTCTGTTTTCTATATACAAAAGCCACTATCTTTTGGCAAAAGAGCTATAAGCGCTGTCTATATTGTGCACAAGCTGCAAGCCCTCGCCAACACATAAGAACATTGATCGTTTACTATTATTTCAGTATTTTTCGGATATAGTTTGCTTCCTTGATATTCTGAGTAATACCCTCTGCTTGGTCAGTTTCCAGTAGTTGCTTGAAGTTTTCTAAGTTTTTGATATATTCGGTAAGGGCTTTGAGGATATTGACCTTGTTTTCCAAGAAGATAGGTGTCCACATTTGGGGGTGGCTCTTAGCCAAACGCACTGTAGAGGCAAAACCGGTACTGGCCAAATCGAAAATCTGGGCTTCGTCTTTTTCTATTTCCAAGACTGTTTTTCCGAGCATAAAGGAGCTTACGTGGGAAAGGTGAGAGACGTAGGCTGTGTGAAGGTCATGGTCCGTGGGTGACATCATTTTGACTCTCATATTGAGGGCTTTGCTAACATCCAAGGCGCGGTCTAAGAGCTTCCAATGGCTCTTTTCTACCTCACACAAGGCCATCACCTTACCATCAAAAAGATCATAGAGGGCAGCCTGTGGCCCAGAGTGTTCGGTACCTGCCATGGGGTGTGCAGCCACAAACTGGTTGCGGCGTGGATGCTGGGCAAGCTGCTGGCAAATAGGCGCCTTGACGGAACCTGCATCCATCACCAAGGTATCATCTCCTATATGATCCAGCACTTGGCTAACTACCTGAGCGATACGATTGACCGGAACGGCTACGATGACTAAGTCAGCATCACCCAAGGAAGAATAATCTACCCCCTGTGAGATAATCCCCAAGTCAAGTGCCTGCTGCAAGTGTTCTGGGTTTTTATCTATGCCCACTACGGTATATTGTAGGCGTTTTCTAAGTTCCAAAGCAAAGGAACCACCTATGAGGCCTAAGCCTATAATCACTGCTTTTTTCATAATTTAAAAAATAAAAAAGACTACCCATTTCTCATGAATAGTCTCTATTATGTATAGCTGAAAATAAACAAGAGGTCAATCAGAACGCTCTTATTTTTTCTTTAAGAATTCTTCGGCTAATTCAGGAGCCATGACACCTTCTACGAAAGTATAAGCTCCGGTCTTAGGTGATTTCACCATTTTGATCACTTTGGTCAATCTTTTAGATTTCCCTTGTAGAGTTGCTACTGTTTTCTTTGCCATGGTATTGTTTATTTAATTTCTTTGTGTACAGTCATTTTCTTTAGGATAGGATTATACTTTTTAAGTTCTAACCTATCTGGAGTATTCTTTTTATTTTTAGTAGTGATATATCTTGAAGTTCCAGGAAGTCCAGAATCCTTATGTTCAGTACATTCTAAGATCACTTGTATTCTATTACCTTTTTTAGCCATCGTATATGATTTTTTATTGTTATTTTATAAATCCTTGTTCTTTAGCTTCTTTGAGTACCGCTGCTATTCCTTTTTTATTAATAGTCTTAATAGCGCTTGTGGAAACACGAAGGGTAATCCAACGGTCTTCTTCAGGAATATAGAAACGCTTAGTTGTCAAATTCGCTTTAAATTTTCTCTTAGTCTTGTTCATGGCGTGAGAAACATTGTTTCCCCCCATAGCTTTTTTACCTGTTAATTCGCAAACTTGTGCCATTTTATCACTTTTTAGTTCATTATTTTATCAGGGTGCAAAGTAACGAACTTTTATTGAAACTACCAAATTTTTTTTGTTATTTTTTTTGTTAGCAATTAGTTGTTAGTGATTAGTCGTTAGTCTATAGCAACTAGTCACTATTCATTCTTCACTGTTCACTTCACGCTATTCTCCCGTCCTGCATGGTGAAGGTCTTATCGGCCATTTGAGCCAAATCGTTGTTATGGGTTACAATAACAAAGGTTTGTTGGAAGGCATCTCGGAGGGTGAAGAAGAGCTGGTGGAGCTGCTGCGCACTCTCGGAGTCGAGGTTTCCACTAGGTTCGTCGGCAAAAATAACCGAGGGCTGGTTCATCAGAGCACGGGCTACGGCCACTCGCTGTTGCTCCCCTCCGGAGAGCATATCAGGCTTGTGATCCAACCTATGGGAAAGGCCTAAGTAGTCCAATAACTCCTTTGCCCTATCGACCGCTTTTACCCTTGAGGTTCCCTTTATAAAAGCAGGAATACAAACATTCTCCAAGGCGGTAAACTCCGGCAATAGCTGGTGGAACTGGAATATAAATCCTATCTGCTCATTGCGGAATTGTGCCAACTTGTTGGCTGAGAGTTTTTTTACATCTATCCCATTGATTATAAGGCTGCTTCCTTCTACAGGGGTCATACTATCTAAGGTGCCGAGAATATGCAGTAAGGTTGTTTTCCCTGCTCCCGAAGCCCCCACTATGGAGACCACCTGCCCTCTCTCCACCTGGATATCTACTCCCTTGAGAATTTCTACTTGGCCAAATCTTTTATGTATATTCTTTGCTGTTATCAAATTAATGAAAAATGAAAAATAAAAAACAATATGGTGAACAGTGAATAGTAAATAGCGAACAGTGAATAGTTATCTATAGACTAACGACTAATCACTAAAAACTAACAACTAACAACTAACCACTACTTTGGTACTTTGATTACATAAGTCTTCCCATTTTTGTTTTGGAGCGAAAAATCTCGAATCCAAGGATTGAGCAGACGTATAGTTTTATAATTCGTATTATATTGTTTGGCAAATTCCGCTAAATTGGTAATGGTAGAATCCACCGTGATATATTGTACAGGGTCAAGGTCATACAGCTGTTCTTTTTTATAATAGAAACCATATTTCTTAGGATTCTTCATTATCTCTTTGATGGCCAATATACGGAACACATAGCGACTGGTCTCGTTGTTCAGATGTAGGTCATAATAGCTGGAGACCAATTGCTTGTTCAGTTGGTTGCGGATACCCGCCTTTCCTGCATTGTAAGCGGCAGCCGCCAATGTCCAATTCCCCATTTCTTCCTTGGCTTTTTTCAGATAGAGACAAGCAGCCTCAGTGGCCTTCTCTAAGTGATAACGCTCATCCACTGTATCTTCCATTTCGAGGTTGTACTCCTTGGCCGTATTTTTCATAAACTGCCAAAAGCCTGCCGCTCCAGAGGGAGAAACCACATTCATCAGCCCACTTTCTATCAGGGCTAAGTACTTGAAATCATTAGGCACTCCATTCTTGTGCAGTATAGGCTCTATAATGGGGAAGAACTTATGAGCACGCTTGATAAGCAATAAGCCATTGGACTGCCAATAAACATTGACCAAGAGCTCCCTATCGAGCCTTTCCCTCACATCAGAGAGGTGTAAAGGTACCGCTTCTCCTGCGAAATCCAGCTTCTTAGGTAGGTCAAAGGCACGTATCTGATAAATAGGCAGGCTGTCCCTCTCCCGAAGGGCATCCACCAAGAGCGGATCATCTTCACTTAGGTGAGGCTGCTCACTTTCGGCAGGCGAGGCCACCGCATTGATAAGTAACAGCGCTACAGCCAGCACTCCTACGTAACTAAATATCTTTTGACAAAAGAAAAAAAACTTCTTCATTCTCAATAGCTTATATTATATTTTTTCTATTTTTCTCCTCTATGTAAAAAGAGGATATTTTTTGGGCAAAGGTAAAGAAAAAAGTAACAGGTAAAAAGTAAAAAGTAAAAGTTTTTATATCATTTTTTTTCACTACCTTTGGCACTTGTAAAAACAGCTAAAAATCAACCTTTGAATATGGACAACCGATATGCCATGCGTGGGGTCTCCGCTACCAAAGAGGAGGTTCACAACGCCATTAAGAATATAGATAAGGGACTGTTCCCCAAGGCTTTTTGTAAGATTATTCCTGATTACTTAGGGGGAGATGACCAATATTGCTTGGTCATGCACGCCGATGGAGCGGGTACCAAATCCTCTTTGGCTTATATGTATTGGAAAGAGACTGGTGACCTCTCGGTATGGAAAGGTATCGCTCAGGATGCCCTTATTATGAATATTGATGACCTACTCTGTGTAGGAATTACCGATAATATACTGCTTTCCTCCACCATAGGCCGCAACAAACAACTCATCCCCGGGGAGGTCATTGCCGCTATTATCAATGGTACCGAGGAGCTTATCGCAGAGCTTGCCCAGTATGGAGTACATATCCACTCTACCGGTGGGGAAACAGCCGATGTAGGTGATTTGGTGCGTACCATCATCGTGGATTCTACCGTAACAGCCCGTATCAAGCGTAGCCAAGTGATTGACAATGCGCGTATTGAAGCAGGCGATGTCATCGTCGGTTTGGCCTCTTTTGGACAGGCTACTTATGAGAGTGCCTATAATGGAGGTATGGGCAGTAATGGGCTTACCTCGGCACGGCATGACGTCTTTTCCAAGTCCTTAGCCAAGAAATACCCCGAAAGCTACGATCCTTCGCTCCCTACAGAAGTCATCTATACGGGTAGTAAAACCCTGCTTGACCCCGTGCCGGATAGCCCCTTGGATGCAGGGAAATTAGTTCTCTCCCCTACTCGTACCTATGCACCTGTTATCCAAAAAATTCTTTCCCAGTACAGTCCTACCCAAATCCATGGTATGGTACATTGTAGTGGAGGCGCTCAAACAAAAATTCTCCATTTTATAGATCACTTACATGTAATCAAGAACAACCTCTTCCCTGTACCTCCCCTTTTCAAACTCATTCAGGAGCAATCCCATACCTCTTGGAGAGAGATGTATCAGGTATTCAATTGTGGACACCGCATGGAACTCTATGTCCCAGAGGAGATAGCAGCCGATATCATCCGTATCTCCCAGTCTTTCCACGTTGATGCCCGCATTGTAGGTCATGTAGAAGAGGCTGAAAGTAAAAAACTTACCATAGAGAGCGAACACGGAACCTTTGTTTACTAATGAGCGATGACCCATGATTGTTGTGGAAAAGATTTGTCATTGGTCACTTGTCATTTGTTATTAAATATTGTATTTTTGCAGCTGTTTTTATAAATTAGCCTCCACCAAAATGTCAAAGACACAAACCCCTGATACTGAAAAAGAAAGCAAGAGCAAAGGCAATCCCATATTGGAGCGAAAGGTCTCCATAGGAGTGGTACTGCTATTTGTCTGTGTTGGACTTTTCATCTCCTTTATCTCCTTTATCTTCACCTGGCAGGCCGACCAAAGCCTTCTGGGAGAGATGGCCGATAGGGCTGCACAACCGAAAAATATCCTCAATAAGATCGGGGCTTATATAGGCCATCTGCTTATCTATAAGGGCTTTGGTATCGCTACCTTCATTCCCCTCTCTCTTTTAGGACTAACCGCGCTAAAGCTCATCTTGGATACTAAGACGAAGCTACTCAATAAGTGGTTCTGGGGAATCCTTTGGATGCTTTTTCTCTCGGTGGCCATGGGCTTTTTCTCCTCCGATGCTTCTGTATTGAGCGGGGTAGGAGGCTATGAGCTGAATGCTTATATGAGTGATTACATAGGTCACCTGGGGACAGCCTTGGTCTTGCTGACCATCCTCTGCGTGTATTTGGTTTCCAAATTCCATATTACTCCGGATAAAATCAGAAATTCAATTGATAATAGCAATGAATGGATCAAAAACCAAAAAAATCCATTTGCTAAAACCTACAAAAGAAGTCCTATCACTGCACAAATTACTACAGATGAAGCCCCTATAGGCGAAGAAACCTTTCATTCTGAACCTAAGATAGACATCTATACCCATCGGGATGATATTCCGCTGCTACATCCAGAGCAAGCCCCTACTACAGCACAAGAAAACCTCACAGAGGAAGAGGCCGATTCTACTGAAGAAGATGTATCCCCAACACAAAAAGCTCCTTCCCAGCAAGTCCCCCCTCAGACCACTAGTATTATAGAGGAAAAAGAAGATGGTTTCCAGGTGGAAATCAAGCAAGAAGCCACCGTTAATCCGCAAGAAGTAGCCCGCCGCTTGGTGGAAGACTTTGGGGAATTCGACCCTACTTTGGAGCTAAATAATTACCAGTTTCCTTCCATTGAGCTCCTAAAAGAATACAAAGACAACGGTGTGGTACGCAATGATGAGGAATTGGAAGAGAACAAGAACACCATCATCCAAACCCTACGAGACTTCAAGATCGAGGTCTCTCGTATCTCGGCCGTGATCGGGCCTGCTGTCACCCTTTATGAGATAGAACCCGCGAAGGGAATTAAGATCGCTCGTATCAAGAGCTTGGAGGACAATATTACCATGTCCTTGGCCGCCAAGAAAATACGTATCATTGCCCCTATTCCAGGAAAAGGCACTGTGGGTATAGAGGTTCCTAACATCAAAAAATCCCTCGTCTCAATGCGCTCGGTGGTCAGTTCAGTTCATTTCCAAAAAGCTGAAATGGAACTGCCTGTCGCTTTTGGAAAGACTATCAGTAACGAGACTTTTGTAGCCGACTTGACCAAGATGCCTCATATGCTTATGGCAGGGGCTACTGGACAAGGAAAATCGGTGGGTATCAATGCCGTAATCACCTCCTTGCTCTACAAAAAACATCCTGCTGAACTGAAATTTGTCTTCGTAGACCCTAAAAAAGTAGAGCTTTCCCTCTATAAAAAGTTAGAAAAGCATTACTTAGCCAAACTTCCAGACAGCAAAGAGGCCATCATAAAGGAACCTGAAGATGTCATCCCGGTACTTAACTCCCTCTGTGTGGAGATGAATGAACGGTATAAGCTACTGGATGATGCCATGGTGCGCAACATCAAGGAATATAATGCCAAATTCAAAGCACGACTGCTCAACCCTAACGATGGACACAGGTTCCTACCTTATATTGTCTTGGTCGTGGATGAGTTTGCCGACCTTATTATGACCGCAGGCAAGGAGGTAGAAAAGCCCGTAGCCCGCTTGGCACAGCTGGCGCGAGCCATCGGTATCCACCTGATTATAGCCACCCAGCGCCCATCAGTGGATATCATCACCGGTATTATCAAGGCAAACTTCCCTACCCGTGTGGCCTTCAAAGTATTCCAGGCCATCGACTCCAAGACTATCTTGGATAGCTCCGGAGCCAACCAATTGGACGGTAAGGGTGATATGCTCTATACTGAAGGTAATGAACTCATCCGTGTACAATGTGCCTTTGTCGATACCTCTGAGGTGGAGAACATTGTCAATTTCATAGGTATGCAAAAAGGCTATCCCGAAGCCTACCAGCTCCCTGAAGCGCCTATCGAAGGAGGAGAAAATGCTCCTATCGAAGTGGATATGAATAAGAAAGATCCCTTACTAAGAGATGCCGCCGAGCTGATTGTAGGCAGTCAGCAGGGCTCCACCTCCATGCTACAGCGCAAGTTGGAAATCGGTTTTGCCCGTGCAGGGCGTATCATGGATCAGCTGGAAGCCCTCGGGGTGGTAGGAGCCAACAAAGGTAGCAAATCCCGTGAGGTGAATTTCCCTGACCTTATTGCCCTCCAGTACTTCCTAGACGAAAAAGGCATGTAACACAATATTAATAGATATAGAAACACAATGAATACTCCCAAAATAGCTATTATCGGATTGGGATATGTAGGACTTCCCTTGGCTCGGCTATTAGCTACCCGCTATGCCGTAGTGGGTTATGACCAAAAGATCTCACGAGTGGAAGCCCTCCAAAGAGGGGAAGATGCCACCTTAGAGGTAGATCATTCGCTTCTCAAAGAAGTCTTAGTCCCCACCAATCCTAGCCTTTTTCCAGAACAAAAAGGGCTTTTCTGTAGCTATACCCCTGACGACTTAGCCGCCTGTAACTATTATATAGTGACCGTACCTACCCCGGTGGACAAGCACCATCACCCTTTGCTCACCCCTTTGCAATCGGCCAGTGAGGTTGTAGGTAGGTATCTCAAAAAAGGGGATATTGTCATCTACGAATCCACTGTATATCCAGGCTGTACCGAAGAGGAGTGTGTACCTATCTTGGAGCGGGTCTCTTCCCTTAAGTTCAACGAGGATTTCTTCGTAGGTTACTCCCCTGAACGCATCAACCCCGGAGACAAGCTCCATACAGTATCACAAATCTTAAAAATCACCTCCGGTTCTACCCTAGAGACAGCCCAAAAGGTCAATGCACTCTACCTATCGGTCATAGAGGCGGGTACCCACTTAGCTCCCTCTATCAAGGTCGCTGAAGCTGCTAAGGTAATCGAAAACTCGCAGCGGGATATCAACATTGCCTTTGTCAATGAATTGGCTAAAATATGTAATTTATTAGACATTGATGTACGCGCTGTATTGGAGGCTGCTGGTACCAAGTGGAACTTCTTGCGCTTCTCCCCTGGCCTTGTAGGTGGGCATTGTACCGGAGTAGACCCCTATTACTTAGCTCAAAAAGCGCAAGAGGTAGGCTATCACCCCGAAATTATCTTAGCTGGTCGCCGTATGAACGATTCCATGGGCAAGTATGTAGCCGACCAAGTCATTAAGCTGATGATTGCCCGCCAAATCCCTATCCATAGTGCCCATATACTCGTATTGGGAATTACCTTCAAGGAGAATTGCCCTGATGTACGCAATACCAAAGTAACCGATGTTGTCCGCCAATTGGAGGCCTTCCACACCAAGGTAACGGTATATGACCCTTGGGCTAGGTCTGAAGAGGTATGGGAAGAGCACCAAATTCACTCCCTTAGAGAACTTCCCCAAGGACAGACCTATGATGCCATCGTATTGGCCGTCGCTCATAAGGAGTTCCGCTCCCTCCCTTGGGAGCGCTTAAGGAATCCTCATAGCATCCTCTATGATGTAAAGGGAGTATTACCTGATGCAGACGGACATTTATAGAAAAAAGCGTAGTCACCTACGCTTTTATTTTTTCTTCGGCCAGCTGTACAATCTGTGAGACCACTTCTTCCAAAGGGATGTGTGAATTGTCAATCTCTATGGCATCGGAGGCTTTCTGTAGGGGGGATTCCTCCCGATGGGTATCCTGATAATCACGTTCTTGTATATTCTTGAGTACCTGATCGAAGGTCACTATCTCTCCTTTTTGTTGGAGTTCCTCAAAGCGCCTTTGGGCTCGTACCTGCTCGGAAGCGGTCATGAATAGCTTCAGTTCGGCCTGTGGGAATACCACCGTACCGATATCGCGCCCATCCATCACGACTCCTTTTTGCGCCCCCATTTGGCGTTGTAAGGCTACCAAATAGGTGCGTACTTCAGGAATTTTAGCCACTTGACTCACCTGATTGGCTACCGCAAGACCTCGTATTTCTTTCTCTATATTTTGCCCATTGAGGTAAATCTCTGATCTTCCTAAGGCAGAATTGTGTACAAAGCTAAGGGTACTCTCCTTGAGGGCTGATAGCAGGCCTTGCTTATCTATAGAGGTAGTTATAAATCCCTTTTGGAGTGCCAAAAAGGTAACGGCACGATACATAGCCCCTGTATCTATATATACATACTGCAAGGCATGGGCTACACGCTTAGCGGTCGTACTTTTCCCAGTAGAGGAATGGCCATCTATGGCAATAATTATTTTTTTCATAGGATTCAAAGAAAATAACTTACCAAAAAACAAGTGCTGCATTTCGGTAAGTTATGCGATAAGTATGATTTTAATTTATTGTTTATTAATTGATTTTGGTTATTAAAATGAT
Source organism: Capnocytophaga sp. oral taxon 863 str. F0517 (assembly GCF_000466425.1). Classification (GTDB taxonomy): domain Bacteria; phylum Bacteroidota; class Bacteroidia; order Flavobacteriales; family Flavobacteriaceae; genus Capnocytophaga. The sequence goes on along the minus strand of NZ_KE992108.1, from coordinate 2,157 downwards.
TTCTTTTCTGCCTCTGTACGGATTTTGCGGATAAGGAGCTTGGCCATTCCTACATTGGCAGTATCGTCCAAGATGATATGGTCTAGGATTTTTTTACTCTGTAAAAGCCCTATCAAGTGCGTTTGTCCCTGATAGACAATAGAGACATCATCCACTGTTTTGTTGTTCAAACCTTCTGTATTTTCGAAAGAAAGGATGGCATTTCTGAAAATTTCGAGCTGATAAGAACTCGCCAATCGGTTATCAACTCCCTCCCGCGCCTTGTAGGCCAAGATAGAGCCATCAAGCGTACTTACCAAAGAGACTGAGATCGCCCCTGATACATTTGAGTAAAGCTCTGTAACATATTCATTCAAAAACTGTTCCATATTTGTATGTTTTAGCTAAAGAATAATTTTCTGAAATGGCTTTCCTTTTTAGGCGCCTCTGAAGTTACCTTAGTATACAACTCCGTTTGTAAAGTATTGAAGGTAACTACCTGAGTCATAGCTGAATAGCATTGTTTATGGATCACACTTAATACACCATAATTCACCTTAGTCGCATCGGTGATGAGGTGGATGAGGTAATCAAAATCTTTAGAGACATAGATCAGGTGGATCTGCTCCTCGTTGGAGATGGTAATCTCGCGGAGGGAATCCTCATTGATATTATCTATATATTTAATTTCTTGAAGTGCATTCTTAACTATTTCAGCTTCGAACTTGGCTGTAGCTGAGTAATCCAATCCGCTGAAGGACTGGTTGTACAATATCTGACCATTCTCTGTGCCTATAAAGCTAACAGATAAGATCCCAGAGAGTTGAGATCCCATTTGGTCTGCATATTTTTTTAATTCATCTAAAATCATACTTTCAAATTTTTAATAGGTTATAACAATGCAAAGCTACGATGTTTTTCTATAAATTGCAACTTTTATACTATAATATATTCAACAAAATAACAACCTCTGTTAATAACCTCATAACAAACTTATTTAGAATCGTTTGTAAACATTTCTTATTTTCTGATGGTGTATAAATCAGAAGCCGAAGATCTGAGCATCCTCCTTATTCTGTTTGTCTCTGGCCTTTTTCTTAGCCTCATATTCTATATCCTTATAACGGTCATAGAATCGGTAAGAGATACCCACTCCTCCCATATAGCGGGTAGGAGTTGTTTTCCAGCTAGCTCCTATAGAGGCGTTAATTTGAAATTTTTCATCTATGAGATAAGAAACCCCTCCTCTTAGCAAGGAATCTTTGTAATAATCACTTGTAATCCCCTCATTTTCCAAATAGATACTCCATCGGTCATCATAGAGATTGTGAGTAAGAGTCAGTATATAGCTATATTGTGCATGTATAGAGGCTATATTGCTTCCTACGATATTGAGCACCAAGGCTACTTCCCGAAGTGGATGGCTCTGTAGAGATATGATTGCCTTAGGGGTGGCTATAGTATATTCGTCATTCATCACCTCATAGAGGTAACGATTTTTCTCTAAGAGATTGACCCCCGCATAGAGGGCAATAGCAGGGATCAGTTTTCGCCACTTGAATTCGGCATTGGCCTTCCAGCTATATACATTAATATCTTCCAAGAAAGTAGGGTCATAGAAAAGATATTTTACTCCGAAGGTAGTGCGCTGGAATCCCAATTTACCAGCCGAAACTCCATCCGTAGAGCGGTTGCTATACAAGAGTGTTCCGTCGCCTACGATCTCGAATTGGTCTCTCCATACTCCATAACGCACCATATAGTTCAGGCCCACATTTTCCTGAGAAAGGCCTAAAGGTTCATGTTTGTTCGTCTCGTAATAAAGGTCAGACTCCACTTGAGCTACCTTTCTTCCTACGGCATAAGCCCCCATGGAACGCCCCGGCTTGTTCGAGTTGATAATATCTGTATACTGCGCCTGTAGGTTCATTCCAGATACTACAAAAAAGAAAAAAAGTATTTTTTTCATAAACAAACTCGTTTTCGTCAGTTAATCTTATCATTTATAGTTCATTTCTCTTTTCTAAGAGTCCCAAAAGTAGCACTTATACCCACTTATCAGGCATATGCCTATTAAGGCACAAAATTAAAAAAAAAATCATTAAAAACAAGTTTTTTCACTACTTTTAATTAGAGGGTTAGTAACGAATAACCCTCTCCCATTTTAGGGAAAGGGTC
>NZ_KE992107.1 GCF_000466425.1 Capnocytophaga sp. oral taxon 863 str. F0517 | reverse complement strand
AAAAACCGAATGAGAGCCCAAAGCAACTTTTCCTCCCTTTGCAAAGGAAACTTCTTGCCTAAGGAGCTCACTAACCGAGAACACGCCACTCAATTTTTGGAAGCGGTAGCACAGTTAGAGCGTATTTTAAACGACTCTAACCTGATAAAGCTCCGTCAGCTAAAAACAGAGGACTATATAGGCACTCCCCACAAAAAGGGACTCTTTGAGCAATATCTCAGTCTTTCCACTAATGAGAAAGAGAGCCTGCAAGATATATGCCTCTCTGCCGAGCAAATGCGCATTGGTAACCAAAGACTCTGTGTGCATACCTTATCAGATACAGAAGACTTGCCTTCTAAGGTACAAGCCGATAGCCGTTACGAGCGACTCTCTACCGATAAGAGCGATTGCCGTTTGTCCTTTGCAGCTCCTGTGGGCTTGCTACTGAGTTGTAACCATATTTACAACCAATATCTGTTCTTGGACAATTCCGATGAAAATCTCAGACAGTTTGAGAAATCAGCACGCAATATGCACTCGCTTTCAAGATACAGCCGTAGCAACCAAATCAACAAAGAATGGATAGAGCAATACCTCAATGAGGCACACTCTTATGGACTTTCCTCTATCAGAGCGCACTTTAATGTAATGGCGTGGTCGGACAACCCACAAGAGCTTAGGAGCATTAAAAACGATGTGGGTAGCGCTTTGGCTTCAATGGAGTGCAAGCCTCGCCATAACACCATTGATACGGCAACTCTCTATTGGGCAGGTATAGCTGGCAATGCTGCCGACTTCCCCAGTGAAGAGACTTTCTATACTTTTATAGAGCCCGCTTTGTGCTTTTTCACTCAGGAGACCAACTATCAAAGTTCTTCCAGTCCTTTCGGCATTAAGATGGCCGACAGGCTCACAGGCAAGCCTATCCATTTGGATATCTCCGATGAGCCTATGAAAAAAGGGATTATCACCAACCGTAATAAGTTCGTCTTAGGACCTTCGGGTAGTGGCAAATCCTTCTTCACGAACCACTTAGTAAGGCAGTATTACGAACAAGGAACGCATATCGTTTTAGTAGATACAGGGAACTCCTACCAAGGGGTCTGTGAACTTATTCACCACAAGACCAAAGGCAAAGACGGAATTTACTTTACTTATACTGAAGACAACCCCATTGCTTTTAACCCTTTCTACACCGATGATGGGGTGTTTGACATTGAAAAGCGCGAGAGTATCAAAACACTGATACTCACCCTTTGGAAGCGAGACAATGAACCTCCTACACGTGCGGAAGAGGTAGCCCTTTCCAATGCAGTGAACCTTTACCTGCAATTGGTAAAAGACAATCCCTCGCACACGCCCTCTTTCAATGGTTTTTACGAGTATATCAAGAATGACTACCGAGCCATACTACAAGAGAAGCAGGTAAGAGAAAAGGACTTTGACTTGGCTAACTTCCTCAATGTGTTAGAGCCTTATTACAAAGGAGGTGAATATGACTATTTGCTCAATTCTGACAAGGAGTTAGACCTGCTCTCCAAACGCTTTATTGTTTTTGAAATTGATGCGATTAAAGACCACCCGATACTCTTTCCTGTGGTTACTATCATCATTATGGAGGTGTTTATCAACAAGATGAGACGCCTGAAGGGTATTCGTAAGATGATTCTCATCGAAGAAGCGTGGAAAGCGATTGCCAAAGAAGGAATGGCGGAGTACATCAAGTACCTATTCAAAACCGTTCGTAAGTTCTTTGGTGAGGCAGTGATTGTAACCCAAGAGGTAGATGATATCATCCATTCACCTATTGTAAAGGAATCTATCATCAACAACTCCGATTGCAAGATATTGCTTGACCAGCGTAAGTATATGAACAAGTTCGATGCTATCCAAGCGATGTTAGGACTTACTGAGAAAGAGAAGTCGCAAATCCTATCTATCAATCTCTCCAACGACTCTCGTCGCAAATACAAAGAAGTGTGGATAGGCTTAGGAGGTACACACTCTGCGGTGTATGCTACAGAAGTAAGCCGAGAAGAATACTTTGCCTACACCACTGAAGAGAGCGAAAAACACCAAGTGATGGAACTCTCCGAGAAGTTAGACGGCAATTTAGAAAAAGCCATCGTACAAATGGCTAATGGACTGTAATAAATTAATAATCATACGTAAATCATAATAATTAAAGTCAATGAAGAAAATGTTATTAACGGGGCTTTTTGTTATAGCTATGCTGGCAAGCCCCAAACTAAGCGCACAATGGGTAGTAACTGACCCGACTAATTTTGCTCAGAGCATTATCAACACTACCCAGCAGATAGTGCAGACCTCCTCAACAGCTAAGAATATGCTCAACAACTTCCGAGAGGTGGAAAAGCTCTACAACCAAGGCAAGGAGTATTACGATGCTCTGAAAAAGGTAAATAACTTGGTAAAAGATGCTCGCAAAGTACAGGAAACAGTGTTACTTGTGGGCGACATCTCCAAGATGTATGTAACCAACTTCAAGAAGATGAGCCAAGACCCTAACTTCTCCTCTCAAGAGTTGTCGGCTATTGCCAATGGCTACTCCAAGCTCTTGGGCGAAAGTTCTAAGCTACTCAAAGACCTGCGACAAATTGTCAATAGTTCCTCACTCTCTATGAACGACAAAGAGCGTATGGACATTATCGACAAGGTGCATAAGGAAGTGAAAGAGTACTATAATTTAGTACGCTACTACACCCAGAAAAACATCTCGGTAAGCTATCTACGTGCTAAGAAGCAAAACGATGCGCAAAAGGTACTCTCACTCTATGGAACGGAACTCAAATACTGGTAAAAGACTGATAAATGGAAAATCTACACCAAATACTTCGTACTTTATACGACGAGATGATGCCCCTAACAGCTCAGATGTCTGCCATAGCCAAAGGCTTGGCAGGCTTAGGGGCACTGTTCTATGTGGCAATGCGTATATGGCAAGCCTTAGCCCGTGCCGAACCTGTGGATGTGTATCCCTTGCTCCGTCCCTTTGCCATAGGGCTGTGTGTGATATTTTTCCCTACTCTGGTGTTAGGAACAATGAATACAGTGTTAAGCCCTGTGGTAACAGGTACCCATAGCATCTTAGAAGGACAAACGCTCGATTTGCACAAACTACAAGAGCAAAAAGACCGATTAGAGCGAGAAGCACAATTGCGTAACCCTGAAACTGCCTATCTCGTCTCAGATGAAGAGTTTGACAAAAAGATTGATGAATTAGGTTGGATGCCCGAAGATATGGCTGTAATGGCAGGAATGTACATTGAAAGAGGGATGTATGACCTCAAGCAAAGCATCCGATCGTGGTTTCGTGAGCTACTCGAAATGCTCTTTCAAGCAGCCGCTTTAGTGATTGACACCATACGCACTTTCTTTCTTGTGGTGATGTCTATTTTAGGACCTATAGCCTTTGCCATTTCGGTATGGGATGGATTTCAATCTACCTTACTACAATGGGTTACTCGTTATGTAAGTGTTTATCTATGGCTTCCTGTATCCGATTTGTTCAGTGCTATTTTAGCACGTATCCAATCCCTTATCTTACAACGAGACATCGAGCAACTCTCCGACCCAAGTTTCATTCCTGATACTACCAACACAGCCTACATTATCTTTATGGTCATTGGTATTATAGGCTATTTTACCATTCCTACTGTGGCAGGTTGGATTATACAAGCAGGAGGTATGGGCAATTATGGTAGAAATGTAAACCAAGCTACCTCTAATGCAGGTAATATAGCAGGTGCAGGAGCTGGCTCTCTTTCAGGTAATATTACAGGTAGGTTAATGAAGTAAAAAACAAGTCTAATTGAATACTAAAATTAATGGAATTTAAAATCTTTAGAAACATCGAAAACGGATTCAAACAAATCCGTATGTATGCTATAGCCTTTGCAGTGCTCTGCTCAGGCGTGAGTATCTTCGCTGTAGGCTATGCCTATTACTTTGCTGAGAAACAGCGCGAGAAAATCTATGTGTTAGACAACGGTAAATCACTAATGCTGGCACTCTCTCAAGATGAGAAAATCAATCGCCCTGTCGAGGCTAAAGAACACGTGCGCAGGTTTCACGAACTCTTCTTCAACTTAGCCCCCGATAAAAAAGCAATTGAAGACAATACCAAACGTGCCTTCTTTATGGCTGATAAATCTGCCTTTAACTACTATAAAGATTTGGCTGAAAAAGGCTATTACAACCGCATCATCTCTGGTAATATCCTCCAACGGGTAGTCATCGATAGCGTGCGCTGTAACTTTAATAGCTATCCTTATCAGGTGGAAACCTTTGCCAAACAGTTCATCACTCGTGCTAGCAACATCACCGAAAGGAGTCTTATTACCTCCTGCAGGTTGATTAACTCCGTGCGTTCTGATAATAACCCTCAAGGGTTTATCATCGAACAGTTCAATGTAATAGAAAACAAAGACCTTAGAACCGTAGAGAGATGATAGCCAAAATCCAAAGAGAGATACATTCTCTAAAAAAGCAAACCCAAAGCTATTGTCAGGGACTTTCCCCCTCACAAAGAAGGCGCTTGGTACTCTTAGCCTTTGCAGTCTACTCGCTACTTACTCTTTTTATACTATGGCACGCTTACCAAGAGTACCACCAAGGCGAAGCCCCTGCCATACAGCATATTGACAACAAGGCTATTGTACCTACTGAGGGAAATACCCCAAAAAAGGATTCGTTAATTTTTAAACAACTTAATAATGGAAAAGAACACACCCCTTCCAGAGCAAAACGGTAATACCCCTGCCTCAGATAAGGCTAACGCTCCTTCTTCTACACCGAGTTTCTTGGTCAGTGAAGAAGAGGAAAAAGCCCTCCAAGAGCGCAATGAGGAAAAATCCCTTGCTAAAAAACAACAACTCAAGAAAATTGTCATCTATGCCCTAATGGGGATAATCTTCCTCGCTTGTATGTATCTGCTTTTTGGTGGCGGAAGTGAGCAAGAGCAAACACAAGTAGGCATCAATGAGGCAATACCACAAGCTACCGAAACCCTCTTGCCTTCTGATAAGGAAAAAGCCTATGAAGAAGCCCTCTTAGAAGAAAAAGAAGCTGATAAAAAAGCCTCTCTCAATGCGCTGTCTGATTATTGGCAAGAAGACGAAGGCGAGGAATATCCCGAAGCTATCGAGGAGGAAGAACCCACTCCACGTTATCGCAAGGCTACCCCTAATGCCTTTGAGCGTTCTGCTCAGTCTTATCGCGATATTCACCAGACTTTAGGCAGTTTCTACCAAGACAATAGTGCTTACGAGGAGCAACAACGACTCAAAGAAGAGATAGCCTCACTCAAGTCTCAACTCTCCAACAAGCAAGATCCTACCTCTGTAGATGCTCAAATGGCATTGATGGAAAAGTCTTATGAAATGGCTTCAAGATATTTGCCTAAAGGACAACAGAACCCCTCAATGATGGGAGGCGCAGGCTCACAAGAAGGCGAGGGAAACAATAGTAGCGAAGCTGACAATGCAGAACAGAGTAAAAACATTGCTCCTGTCTATACTCCAGAGGAAAAGGTAGTCAGTCGTTTGCCCCGCAAGCAGTCCGAGAAGGAGGCACTGCAAGAATGGGTAAAGGAGCAACAGACCGCTTTTTTCAATGGCGAGAGCTTTAAGCCACAAGGTAGTATTCTAAAGAATAGCATTCGCGCTTGTACACATATCGAACAGCTATTAGGAGAAAACTCAAGGGTGCAGCTAAGACTTTTAGAACCTATACGAGTAGCAGGCATACTCATTCCTAAAGGAGAACTGCTTACAGCCTCTGCTAAAGTGAGTGGTGATAGGCTACTACTCACCGTAAAATCCTTAGAATACAAGGGCAAAGTGATTCCTGTCTCTATAGCTGCCTACGACATCGATGGGCAACAAGGGTTATACCTGCCCGCTTCTTCCGATGCCAATGCCTTTAGAGAAATAGCAGCAGGAATGAGCAAAAGTTCAGGGAGTAGCTTTACCTTTAGCTCTTCAGCCAAAGACCAAATTGTCTCAGAGCTGAGCAAAGGGGTCGTACAAGGAGGTACGTCCTATCTTTCTAAAAAGATTGCACAGCCTTCCATAAGGGTTAAAGCAGGTTATCAGCTCCTACTCATCTCTAAGAAATAGCCTTTCAGACAAACCCATAAACACACAACAAAGCACAAAACAACACAATTATTTATTTTTCAACCTATTAAACACACTTAATATCATTTTATTTATGCGTAAATTACACTTATTTTTATCAGTAACAATGCTTACTGTTACCGTGCAAGCCCAGAATGAGGCAAAGGAAAACACAGCTCTCAGTACTGAGAAAAAGGAACTTTTAGCACAATCAGGAAAAGTAGTGCCTTATCCTTTGCAGGTGGCTTATGATCAAACAACCCATCTTATCTTTCCTGCTTCTATCCGCTATGTGGATTTAGGCAGTGAAAACTTAGTAGCTGACAAGGTGAAAGATGCCGAGAATGTACTAAGGGTAAAGGCAGCTAAAACAGACTTTACCGATAGCACCAACCTATCGGTCATCACTCAAGACGGAGGCTTTTATAGCTTTGAGGTAAGTTATCACACCACGCCACAACCTCTTACCATTGATTTTGGTAGAGGGATGCCCCAAGGCAACAATGTGAAGTCAGATATTCTCTTTTCCGATACAGGCTGGGAATCACCTGCGGTAGCACAGATTATTATGTCGTCTATCTATCATCAGAAGAAGAATTACATCAAGCATATAGGTTCGGAGAATGCAGGTATACAATGGCTACTAAAAGGCATCTATGTACACAATAGCAAACTCTATGTAGATGTGCAATTGTCCAATCGCTCTAACCTGCCTTTTGAAGTAGATTTTATCACTTTTAAAATCATTGATAAGAAGACTACCAAAAAGAGCATTGTACAAGAAGTGCCCGTTGATCCCTTGCGCGTATACCAACCTATATCGCTACTAAAGGCGCATAAAGAAGCCCGCTCGGTGTATATGTTAGACCAACTCACCCTCTCTGATGACAAGGTTTTGCGGGTAGAAATCTTTGAAAAAAACGGCTCTCGTTACCAATCGTTCCTTATCACCAACGAGGAGATTATAGCCGCTCGCCCTATTGAACAGTTTAACCTTAAATTCTAATGCCAATGCTAAGAATTATCACTTGTATTTGTCTGTGCTTTTTAGGAGGCTCCATTGCCCAGGCACAGCGATTGTTACCCAAACAAAAAGGTATCTCACTCTCTTGGGTTGCACCTGTAGAGGCTTTTACTTCCTCTTTTTCTGATGATTTTGGGGTGCAGTTGGGCTATAGTATCAATGCTAAAAGGGGTAACTACAAGCATTTTTCCCTTGAATATCAAAGGCGATTGTACCTTTACAAGAGTCTGAATATACCCGTTGAGAGGTATATAGGTGCAGGAGGTTATAGCTTTGCCTTGATCAGTGACAGCAGTAAAACGGTGGCTTTGAACTTAGGAGCAGAAGCTCTTTTGGGCTATGAGGTAGTCAATCACAGCAAAAGCCTCCTTCCTGATGGGGCACTATTAAAGAACGAAAATAATTTTCTCTATGGCGCACAAATTGGCTTGCAGGTAGAGACTTACCTAAGTGATCACTTTTTAGTGCTTTGCTCTGGCAAGGTAGCAGCTCTGTGGGGAAGTTCCTTTGAGCTACTGCGTCCCTGTGCTACTGTAGGACTGCGTTATATGTTTTAACCTTTAAAAAGACAATACGATGAAGAAAATAAATCAGAAAATTGTAATAGGACTCATCGCAATGCTATGTGTGAGCCTATTCACCTCTTGTAAAAAAGAGTTGGACGTACAACAAAATTTTCCTTTTGAGGTAAAGGTATTGCCCGTGCCTAAAAGTATAGGTAAAACCGATACGGTAGAAATACGTTGTGAGTTGCGCTCTCCCTACCAGTACGATGAGAACCGCTATTTTATTCGTTACTTTCAGTATGAGGGAAAAGGTAGTTTGCGTACCTCTCCACAAGGAGAAGTCTTACTTGTTAATGATGTTTATCCACTTGCCTCCAAAGGAGCGTTTAGGCTTTACTACACTTCTGCCTCAGAAGCTAATCAGTCTCTCTCCGTTTGGATAAGCGACTCCTTCGGCAATGAACAAAAACTTGATTTTGAGTTTAATGTAAAGAAAGAGTAAAGATATAAAGCCAAAATCCTCCTTTCTCTTCCAAAACAAGCCTACTTCTAAAAGTGGGCTTGTTTTGTTTTACCTTTGCGCAAAATAATGCAAATGGAAGTAGTAGTTATAGAAAAATCTGTTTTTGAACAGATACAAAAAGACGTACAGCAACTCAACAATTCTCTGCAAGTGGTAATGGATACTTACAAAGGTATTTGGCAAAAAGAAAAGTGGTTGGACTCTCAGGAGGTTTGTCTGCTTTTGGGCATTAGCAAGCGTGCCTTGCAGTATTATAAAGACCAAAAACTCTTGCCTTTCTCGTGCATCCACCGCAAGAACTATTTTAAGCGTAGTGATGTAGAACAGCTTTTAACCTCTAACCTTCAAACCCAATGAACTTACTCACAGAAACACACCAGGAACTAAGCTCTTACCTTAGTCAGCTTGAAAACCTTAAACAGCAAATGGACTTTATCCTTAAAAACTTCCGTCCTGTATTTGACGGCGAGGTATTTCTATCAGGAAAGGAGGTCTGTGAGCTGCTGCATATCACCAAAAGAACCCTACAGCAATACCGTGATGACGGGCTTTTTCCTTATATCCAAATTGGTGGTAAAATTCTCTTTAAACAAAGTGATATTCTAAAGATTTTGGAGGCTAACTATAATAAACAATGGTGAGTTCGATATAACGAAAGTTTCCACAGATTTAGCCCTTCGTTGGCGTGAGCGTCTCGTTCGTGTCTATCATAAGAGAGTTTGTAGCTCTTTATTGGAGAATTTGGTAAAAAATCGTAATTTTGTAGTTTGTTATGAAATGTTGATAGAAATAAAAAATTATGAAAAATAGATACTTTAATACCTTCATACATAAGACCCCTTCTGTAGATAAAGAGGATGGTAAAGAAGTTAAGGCGACAAAGATATGTATTTCTAAATTTCCTTCAGAGATTCTCTTTGATTTGATTCATTATGTGAGAAATCATTGGGAGGGAGGCTATAAAGGGGTGTTATTTGTTAAGGAAGGAATAAGATTACATCATAGAGTTTTCACAAATTCTATTGATGCTCAAAATTGTATTTTTGAAGAGCAAATGGAGTTTGATAATTGTATTTTTGAAGAGCAAACAGAATTTGATAAATCATCTTTTCTCTCTGATATTTCTTTTAAAAGATCTATTTTTAGAGGAAGTGATTTTAAGTCTATTTCTTTTAGAGAAGTAACTTTTGGAGGAGATGAGATTGATTTTTGTTTAACAGAGTTCTATAGTGGAGATTTTTCAAAAGCTGTCTTTAAAGAAAACTCTTTTATCGTTGATTTTAAGGGGGCTAA
>NZ_KE992106.1 GCF_000466425.1 Capnocytophaga sp. oral taxon 863 str. F0517 | reverse complement strand
AGGCGGCACCGCAGGTGCCGCCTCTTTTTGAGTTAAGTTTAAAATGAGTTTATTTATCTATGGAACCTAAGACCCTTTTCATGAAGGCGTTAAGCGCTTCTTTCTGGGGGGTACCTTCTTTGATAAGTTTTTGAACTTCCAAAGCTCCATACATATTGGAGAGCAGTTCCCCGATCATGTCCAGCTCCTCGTCCTTTAGGGAGGAGAGTTCAGTAAGGTTCTCTAAAACCTCTATCGTTTCGATGATATAATCCTCGTCATTGGCTTCAATGAACTGAGTGAGCTGCTTAATAATTGGTAATTTCATCGACTAATTCAGTTAATACCTCCTGCTTGTTGGTCTGTAAGTCCTTGACAAGCACACCATTGGCATAGGTAGCAAAGGTAGGAAGGTTGGTTACATTGGCCATTTTGCGAGATTCAGGGAATTGTTCAGCATCCACAATCACAAAGGTGAGATCCTCACGTTCGGTGGCCATTTTCTTAAACTTAGGTTTCATGATACGGCAATTTCCGCACCAAGAAGCAGAGAACTGCACAACCACTTTAGGGTTGGCTTGTACTACTTCTGCTAAATTATCGCTGGTAAGTTCTATAAGCATAAGATAAAAATAAAGTTCTGCGTTTTATTTAAGGACAATAAGGCTTAGTGTTTGGCAAGATATTCAGCGGTGCTCTTTCTATCGGCGTGCATGGCCTCTTTACCTTCTTCCCAGTTGGCAGGGCATACTTCACCGTACTTTTGTACGTGGGTATAGGCATCGATTAGGCGAAGGTATTCCTTCACATTGCGCCCAAGTGGCATATCGTTTACACTTTCGTGGAATACTTTTCCACTCTCGTCGATAAGGAAGGTAGCGCGGAAAGTAACATTGGAACCTTCGATAAGGTAAATGTCTTCTGCTTCATGATATACATGTTCGGCATCAAGAATACCCAAAGCATTGGAGAGATTGCGAGTGGTATCGGCCAAGATAGGATAGCTTACCCCTTCGATACCCCCTTGATCCTTAGGCGTATTTAGCCAAGCAAAGTGTACCTCGCAAGTATCTACAGAAGCCCCTATGATGATGGTGTTGCGCTTCTCGAATTCTCCCTTAAGCTCTTCGAAAGCATGGAGTTCGGTAGGGCATACAAAGGTAAAATCCTTAGGATACCAGAAGAGTACGACTTTCTTATTTTTCTTAGTAGCCTCCTCTAAAATATTGATACGGAGATTGTCACCCATTTCTGACATAGCGTCAACGGTGATATTAGGGAATTTTTTTCCAACTAATGACATATAAAATAATTTTTTAAATGATTATAGAATGTTGTTTTTTTACGCTGCAAAAGTATAAATAATATCTATAATAAAAGGTGGTTTTCTATTGTTTTTTTCTATAGTATTATAGGGGTAGGGGAGGCGTATCGTTATAGGGGTTCATAGCAATTGGTGCTATTCATCATTAACTATTATCATTAATCGCTAAAAAAACGTATCTTTGCCCCTTATTTCAAACATTTAAAATTATGACAAAGAAAATTTGTGTTGCCCTTGTGGCAATTTTCGCTTTTGCTACTGCACAAGCACAGGACAAGTTCAAGTGTATGGTACAGATGGCCAACTATAATGGTGAGGGTGCCTATATGGTCGTCTCGCTGATTGACCCACAGGACAACTACGTCAAGACCCTACAGGTTTTCGGCGATAACGGCAAGTACTACGACTCTCTAAAGAAGTGGTTCGGCTTCTATAGTGAGAAAAAGGAAAAGATAGATGCCATCACTGGAGCCTCTATTACCCAAGGAGATCGCAAGAGTTTTGTCCTTGATTTGGATAAAAACCTCTTGGATAAGGGCTACAAAATCCGCTTCGAATCTGCCGTGGAAGACCAGTATTACTACACCACCGATGCTCAAGTTCCCTTCACCACAGAAGCCCTCAAAGGCAAGACAGAAGGCGCTGGATACGTACGCTATGTACGCCTTAGCGCACCCAAATAAAGTCTTTTCGAGAGAATAACCCTCTGATAATGAGCAATAATAACGCATGTTAACATTTGTGAATATTTTTTTTGAAAAAAAGACTCGAAAAAATTTGTTCAAATAATAAAAACTCTTAACTTTGCAACTTGAAAACATCCATGATGGATTTAGCTTTTAATAAGAACGAAGATCACAACAAGCTCGCCCGTGACGAGGTGCGACAACGCTTCGAGAAGATCAAGCGTGGCGGAGGGGATAAGGTGCTCGAAAAGCTCCACAGCCAGGGCAAGCTCTCCGCACGCGAGCGTATCGATTACTTATTGGATAAGAATAAACCGTTCTTAGAAATTGGTGCTTTTGCCGCCGAAGATATGTATCAGGAGTATGGGGGCTGTCCCTCGGCTGGAGTGGTGGTCGTTATAGGCTATGTGCGGGGTCGCCAAGTGATTGTGGTGGCCAACGATGCGACTGTCAAGGCTGGAGCTTGGTTCCCCATGACTTGTAAGAAGAACCTCCGCGCACAGGAGATCGCCATGGAAAACCGCTTGCCGATCATCTATCTGGTGGATAGTGCGGGTGTATTCCTCCCTCTTCAGGATGAAGTCTTCCCCGATAAGGAACACTTCGGGCGTATCTTCCGCAACAATGCCCAGATGAGTAGTCAGGGGATTGTCCAGATCGCCGCTGTTATGGGTAGTTGTGTGGCCGGAGGTGCCTACCTTCCTATCATGAGTGATGAGGCGATAATCGTCAACAAAACCGGAAGTATCTTCCTGGCGGGTAGCTACTTGGTCAAGGCCGCCATAGGCGAGCAGGTTGATAATGAAACCTTAGGAGGAGCTACCACCCATTGCCAGATCAGTGGGGTGACCGACTACCAATGCGAAAACGACCAAGATGCCTTAGAGGTAATCAAGAACTTGGTGGACAAAATAGGGGATACGCCCAAGGCAGGATTCAGCAGAGTCCAGAGTGTAGCTCCTAAGCTTAATCCACAAGATATATATGGTATCCTGCCCATCAGCCGTACCCAACCTTATGATATGAAGGAGCTGATCCTTCGCCTGGTGGACAACTCCGAGTGGGAGGAATACAAGGAGGGCTACGGACAGACGATCCTTACCGGCTATGCCCGTATTGATGGTTGGGCAGTGGGTATTGTGGCCAACCAGCGCAAGGTGGTCAAAACCAAAAAAGGAGAAATGCAGGTAGGAGGTGTGATCTATTCCGATAGTGCTGATAAGGCCACCCGCTTTATAGCCAACTGCAACCAAAAACGCATTCCCTTGGTCTTCCTACAGGATGTTACCGGCTTTATGGTAGGTAGCAAGTCCGAGCATGGGGGGATTATCAAGGACGGTGCTAAGCTGGTCAATGCTGTAGCCAATTCGGTAGTACCTAAGTTCACCATTGTGGTGGGCAACTCCTATGGAGCTGGCAACTATGCCATGTGTGGTAAGGCCTATGACCCACGCCTAATCGTGGCCTATCCCTCCGCTTCCTTAGCAGTGATGGGAGGCATGCAGGCCGCCAAGGTACTCTTGCAGATAGAGACGGCTGCCCTCAAGCGAAAAGGAGAGACCCTCTCCGAGGAAAGAGAAAAACAACTTTTGGAGGAAATCCAGGAGAAATATAACCAACAAACTACCCCTTATTATGCTGCCGCCCGCCTATGGACGGATGCAATCATCGACCCGTTGGATACCCGGCAGTGGATATCCATGGGAATCGAGGCAGCCAATGAGGCACCTATCGAAAAAGCGTTTAACTTAGGGGTCATACAAGTATAAGCGTTGGAGATAGTCAGGTAGACTTTCCCCAAATATGGGGAGGGGTAGGCCTGTTGGTACCAACGAGAAAAACACTATTCTCTAATTGAAATGAGTACATACATTAGAAAAAACGCCTTAGAGTTCCACGTCGACCTAAGAAACGTCAACAACGAAAGGGCTTTCCTGAGCAAAATGAAGGAAACCTTTGCCCTTCCTGACTATTTCGGCTATACGCTCGATGGCTTGGACGACTGTATGCAGTCCCTCGACTGGATAGAGCACCAGCATGTATTGGCTAAGTTCTACCACTTGGACGACCTTAGAGAGCACAATGAAGCCCTCTATGGTGAGATTCGAAAAAGCCTCGACTTATACAGAACCTACTGGGCAGGCAACCCTGACCCTGATAAAAATGTACAATTTGAATACTAAAGGAATAAAAAAGGAGCGCGTAATATTTTTTGCTTTTTATTTTTTATTTCTGAAATTTATTTTATATCTTTGCCCTCAATTTGGACAAGGTGTCTTTTGCGGAGTTATATTGACTTTCTTAGAACACATAAGAACTTGTTTTTCATCTATTTAGATAGGAGAACGACCACAGAGAAGGCTGCATAACCAAGGGGGTTATGTTGCCTCCTCTTTCGTGTGTTTGTCCAAATTAGGAACAAATTTTGTTATTTAAAATGCTATGGCAAGAGTAAAAGAGAAAAATCCAACTGTGAGATTTGACAAAATCTCTATCGGTTTGGCCTCTCCAGAGAGTATCTTAGCGGTATCTCGTGGTGAGGTAGCCAAGCCTGAGACCATCAACTATCGCACCCACAAGCCCGAACGCGACGGCCTCTTCTGTGAGCGTATATTCGGTCCGGTCAAGGACTACGAATGTGCTTGCGGTAAGTATAAGCGCATCCGCTACAAGGGAATCGTGTGTGACCGTTGTGGGGTGGAGGTGACCGAGAAAAAAGTACGCCGTGAGCGCGTGGGGCATATCAACTTAGTGGTGCCCGTGGCCCATATTTGGTACTTCCGCTCCCTCCCCAACAAGATAGGCTACCTACTGGGTATCCCCTCTAAGAAGTTGGATATGATTATCTATTACGAACGCTATATCGTTATCCAACCAGGTATCGCCAAAACACCTATGGGAGAGCCTATCGAGAAGCTTGACTTCCTTACCGAAGAAGAGTATCTTGATATTATGGAAACCCTTCCGGTGGAAAACCAATACTTGGAGGAAACCGACCCTAATAAGTTCGTGGCCAAGATGGGGGCAGAGGCGCTCTATGACCTGCTCGATGAATTGGATCTGGATGCGCTCTCCTACGAGCTAAGACATAAGGCCAATACAGAAACTTCTAAGCAACGCAAAACCGAGGCGCTTAAGCGCCTACAGGTAGTGGAGGCCTTCCGTGATTCCCAAAAGAACAGAGAGAACAAGCCTCAGTGGATGATCCTCAAGGTTATTCCTGTGATCCCACCCGAGCTACGCCCCTTGGTGCCGCTTGATGGGGGACGCTTCGCCACTTCTGACCTCAACGACCTCTATCGCCGTGTGATCATTCGCAACAACCGATTGAAACGCTTGATGGAAATCAAGGCGCCAGATGTGATTCTCCGCAACGAAAAACGTATGTTGCAGGAATCCGTGGACTCTCTATTCGATAATACACGCAAGTCCTCAGCTGTAAAAACGGATGCCAACCGTCCGCTTAAGTCCCTTTCCGACTCTCTCAAAGGGAAACAAGGGCGCTTCCGCCAGAACCTACTCGGTAAGCGTGTGGACTACTCCGCACGTTCGGTAATCGTCGTAGGCCCTGAGATGAAGCTATACGAATGCGGCTTGCCTAAGAATATGGCTGCCGAACTCTATAAGCCTTTCGTAATCCGTAAGCTCATCGAGCGCGGTATTGTGAAAACAGTCAAATCGGCCAAGCGTATTATTGACAAAAAAGAACCTGTGGTATGGGATATCTTGGAGAATGTGATCAAGGGACATCCTGTATTGCTCAACCGTGCTCCTACCCTTCACCGATTGGGTATTCAGGCCTTCCAGCCGAAGCTTATCGAAGGAAAGGCTATCCGACTTCACCCATTGGTATGTACGGCCTTCAACGCCGACTTCGATGGTGACCAGATGGCGGTACACTTGCCCTTAGGCCCAGAGGCAATCCTCGAGGCACAAATGCTTATGCTTGCTTCGAACAACATCCTCAACCCTGCCAATGGGGCTCCTATTACCGTACCTTCTCAGGACATGGTGCTTGGGCTTTACTATATTACCAAGATGCGCAAGAGTACCCCCGAAGAACCTATCTTAGGAGAGGGCTCTGTATTCTACTCCCCAGAGGAGGTCAATATTGCCTATAACGAGCGCAAGGTACACCTGAATGCCTCTATCAAAGTGCGTACCCATGACCTTGACGAGGAAGGCAATATCGTTACCAAACTTATCGAAACTACAGTAGGGCGTGTCCTCTTCAACGAAGTGGTACCTCCCGAAGCGGGATATATCAATACCGTACTGACCAAAAAATCACTCCGTGATATCATCGGTCACGTACTGAAGAAAACCAGTATTCCACGTACAGCCGAGTTCCTCGATGATATCAAGTCCATGGGATACAAGTTTGCCTTCCAAGGTGGGCTCTCCTTCTCCTTGGGCGACATCATCATTCCTAAGGAAAAACAAGATATGATCGCCGATGCCAACGAGCAAGTACAAGGGATCATTGCCAACTATAACATGGGTCTTATCACCAATAACGAGCGTTATAACCAGGTGATCGACGTATGGACTTCTACCAACGCTCGCCTTACAGACTTGGCAATGAAGCGTATCAGCGAAGACAGACAAGGGTTCAACTCCGTATATATGATGCTTGACTCCGGAGCCCGTGGTTCTAAGGAGCAGATTCGCCAGCTTACTGGTATGCGAGGTCTTATGGCCAAGCCGAAGAAGTCTACCGCAGGAGGGGGCGAAATCATCGAAAACCCGATCCTCTCCAACTTCAAAGAGGGACTTTCTATCTTGGAGTACTTCATCTCTACTCACGGTGCCCGTAAGGGGTTGGCCGATACGGCGCTTAAGACAGCCGATGCGGGTTACCTCACCCGTCGTTTGGTGGATGTCTCTCAGGATGTCATCATCAATACGGACGACTGTGGTACCCTCCGCGGTATTGAGGTTAGTGCTCTAAAGAAAAACGAAGAGGTAATCGAAACCCTTGGGGAACGCGTGCTGGGTCGTGTAGCGCTCAATGACATCATCAACCCGCTTAATGAGGAAGTGATCGTGATGGCAGGTGAGGAAATCCGTGAGGATGCGGTTGATAAGATCAATGCAGCACCTATCGAAACCATCGAAGTGCGCTCTGCGCTTACTTGTGAGGCGAAGCATGGTATCTGTGCCAAGTGCTACGGGCGCAACCTCTCCACCGGTAAGATGGTACAAATCGGAGAAGCTGTCGGGGTGGTGGCTGCCCAGTCCATCGGGGAACCAGGAACCCAGCTTACCTTGCGTACCTTCCACATGGGGGGTACTGCCGGAAATATCTCCGAGGAGAACAAGATCATCGCTCACTTCGACGGTATACTCGAAATCGATGACCTCAAAACCGTTAAAGGGGAAGACTATGATGGCAACCCTGTGGAAGTGGTTATCTCTCGTACCTCCGAGGTGAAGATCTTAGAACCTAACACCCGTATGGTACTGAGCACCTCCAATATTCCTTATGGTTCCTTTATCTTCAAGAAAAATGGAGAATTGGTACACAAGGGCGATGTAATCAACCAATGGGATCCTTATAACGCGGTCATTATCTCCGAGTTCTCCGGACAGATTGCCTACGAAAATATAGAACAAGGGGTTACCTTCCAGGTGGAAATCGACGAGCAAACCGGTTTCCAAGAAAAGGTAATCTCCGAATCGCGTAACAAACGCCTTATTCCGACCATGCACATTCAGGACAAAGAGGGCAATATCCTCCGCTCCTACACCCTACCACTGGGGGCACACATCATGGTCGATGACAAAGAGAAGATCAAAGAAGGTCGTATCTTGGTAAAGATTCCGCGTAAGTCCGCCAAGTCTGGGGATATTACCGGAGGTCTGCCTCGTGTGACCGAGCTCTTCGAGGCTCGTAACCCTTCCAACCCAGCGATTGTAGCTGAAATCGACGGGGTGGTATCCTTCGGTAAGGTAAAACGTGGTAACCGAGAGATCTTCATCGAATCCAAAACAGGCGAAAAACGTACTTATCTGGTGAAGCTCTCCTCTCAAGTCTTGGTACAGGAGAACGACTACGTACGTGCCGGTATGCCACTTTCCGATGGTTCCGTAACTCCAGAAGACATCCTACGTATCAAAGGGCCTTCTGCGGTACAGCAGTATTTGGTCAATGAAGTACAAGAGGTATACCGCTTACAAGGGGTGAAGATCAACGACAAACACTTCGAAGTGGTGGTACGCCAGATGATGCGTAAGGTAGAAATACAAGACCCAGGAGATACCCTCTTCCTCGAAGAACAAATGGTTCATAAGGACGACTTTATCGAAGAAAACGACAAGCTCTTCGGTAAGAAAGTAGTCGAAGATGCTGGTGATTCTGAAAACCTAAAGGCCGGACAGATCGTAACCCTTCGCCAGCTCAGAGACGAGAACTCTTTGCTTAAGCGAAAAGACAAACGTTTGGTGGCCGCTCGTGACATTATCCCTGCTACCGCGATCCCTGTCCTACAAGGAATTACCCGTGCCTCCTTGCAGACCAAGTCCTTCATCTCGGCTGCTTCCTTCCAGGAAACTACCAAGGTGCTTAACGAAGCAGCAGTACAAGGTAAGGTGGATAATCTCGACGGATTGAAGGAGAACGTAATCGTCGGACATCGTATTCCTGCCGGTACCGGTATGAAGCGCTATGAAGAACTCATCGTATCGCGCAAGGAGCCAAAGCAAAATATTAACCTATAACCTTATGGAAAAGGTAACGAAAAAGGAAATCAACATAGAGATAGATGATAAAGTAGCCTCTGGTACTTATGCCAATATGGTAGTGGTCAATCACTCCGATTCGGAATTCGTCCTTGACTTTATCTCTATTATGCCAGGAATGCCCAAGGCGCGGGTAGTCAGCAGAATGATCCTCTCGCCCCAGCATGCCAAGGAGCTTATGCAAAACCTTAGTTCCAACCTTTATCAGTTCGAACATGATAAGGAACTCCCCACCGATGAGGAAGTATTTGGCAAGCAAGCCCACTTCTCTACCTCCGGGGAAGCCTAATGATTAGTGACAAACGAATAGACAAATGACTAATATCCAAGCGGTATTAGTCATTTGTTGTTTTTATACCTTATCCTGATGTCTGCTCCCGCGGATTTTCCCTCTTGAATGGAAGGAGGAGCTAAAAGGACTTCTAAACGTTCATTAACAAAGCTTTTTATTGTATAATTTCTTACTTCTCACCGCTTTTTTACTTGATTTCACTTCTTGAATGTTGTAATTTTGCATTAGCTTAGTTGTTTTTGCTGTAGTAGTAAATATAATGAACCTTCCATTAACTATTGATTTTTATGAACATTGATTTTTCAGACAGCCAGTCGGCTATTGCCTTACTTAAATCGGGACGCAATGCCCCCTTACCGGAAGTGAAGGAGGCGGAGAAGTCCTTGGATCCATCTTTGCATCCGGTCAATGACCCTATGCTGCGGCGAGACAAGCAGGTAGAGACCACCGATGGCACTCGACTGGAGCGGGTAGCCCGCATCGCGCTACCTTTGCAGCAACTCATTATCAAGCGTTCGGTGGCCTTCCTCTTTGGACAGCCTGTACGATATGAGACGACCGCAGAGGCACCCGCCGAGCAACAGGCCTACACCGCCGTGCTAAAGCTATTGGCACATGCCAAGGAAAACAGCCTCAATAGGCGCCTGGCACGAGCTACTTTCTCCTATGGGGAGTGCGCCGAGCTGTGGTATCCGCAGCCCACCCCTCAGCCGCACTATGACTATGGCTTTGCCTGCCGCTTTCGCCTGCGCTGCACCCTCCTCTCACCTGCCTTTGGGGATACCCTATATCCTTATTTCGATTCCACGGGCGATATGGTTGCCTTCTCTCGAGCCTATAGGAGTCTTGGGAGTGACCCTCAAGCCCCAGCTGCCTTGGCTGATTATTTTGAGACCTATACCCCCCAAGCGCATTACCTGTGGCGTAGTGTCTCCGGTGGCTATCTTCTGGAAGAGGGCTATCCCAAACCCAATCCCATAGGGAAGATACCTGTTATATATGCTCACCAACCCTATCGAGAAACCCAGCAGGTGGATGCCCTTATCGAACGCTTGGAGCACCTGCTGTCCAACTTTGCCGAAACCAATGACTATCATGCCTCCCCTAAGCTCTTTGTCACCGGCCATATACAAGGATGGAGCCAAAAAGGGGAGCCAGGTACCGTCATTGAGGGGGATAAGGATGCCTCCATGCAGTATATCTCCTGGCACAACGCCCCCGAATCGGTCAAGCTGGAGATGGATACCCTGCTACATATGATCTATACCCTGACTCAAACGCCGGACATCTCCTACCATAGCATACATTCCATGAATGCCCCTTCCGGAGCGGCTCTCAAGCTCCTTTTCTTGGATGCCTCGCTCAAGGTACAAGACAAGCGAGAGATTTTTGATGCTTACCTCGCACGTCGTCTCTCGGTGCTCAAGGCCTATTTGGCACAACTATATACTCCCCTGAAGCCAGCCATTGAAAGACTTGAAATAAATGCCTCTATTCAAGAACTTATATAGTTTTGAATTTTAAGCTCTCAGTCGTAGTTAGAAATGCGCATCAATAGTTAAAATAATACACTTTATATAGTAATTCATTGATATTCAGTATGTTTTTTTCTACATCCCCCTACCCCCCTCAAGGGGGGAATTGTAGAACGCTGAACTATCATGCTGGTATCCAGTATATTCAAGTGTGATTGTTCAACATTCTACTTGATACCACTCTATAATTCCCCCCTTGAGGGGGGCTAGGGGGATGTAACTAGAAATCGTTAATAATGAGTTACTTACAACTCTTTCTAGATGTCTATATTTCTAGTTCTTTAACTATTGATTCGCATTAGAAACTGAAATATATAATTCAAATCCACTAACCATTTAAAACTCAAAACAATGCTTTTTCTCACCTCCTTAGTCTTATTGTATCACACAGATACCTCTATAGCCCTACGAGATAGGTTGTACTACCTCGGTCAGGTACTTTTGCATAGCACACCTTTTATGCTACTTTGCAGTTACCTACTCTCTTGGAGGCAGGCACACCAGGCCTTTGTCATGGCCTTAGGAGGCGCCCTGCTGCTCAATATACTCATCGGAGCTGCTTACCACCTGCGCTATCACAGCTTCTCCCTTAGAGCGTTACTACTCAAGAATGCCCAAATGTTATCGGTCATCGCCGCTGTCTATATCCTCTTAGCCTTGCTTGAAGTGCCGCTGAGCCAAACCACTACCGGCGAGGTTTTCGAGAACACCCTACAGCTGATGACCCTACTCTATCCCGTAAGCAAGGCCATCAAGAACATCTTTGTCCTCACCCACGGCAAGTACCCACCCGCCTGGGTGATTAAGGCGCTCTATAACTACGAACGAGAAGGTAAGCTCAAAGAATTCTTTAATAATGATTAATAGTTAATGCTCAATGATTAATGCGGCGCGCCTTTGTTTATTTTTCGTGGGAGAAGACCTCGCCGATGGTCGTCCTGACTTCTTAGCCAATGGTCGTGAATGGCGCACCCGACCGCTTTGGGGTATAGGATTACAGGATATGGTGAATGGACATACAGAATTCCTACACGATGGGCGCGCTAAGAATATCACTGAGGCCATTCTTTGGCATGGAGGTGAAGCGCTCCGCTCTAAGGAAATCTTTAAAAAACTTTCGAAAAAGGAACGAGCCGACCTACTCGAATTCCTTAACTCTATATAGTTTTCATAGGTCAGTAATCAGGGGTCAGTTTCAAGCGCTGACCTCTGATGGCTGCCCTTTGATTACTGAAAAAAAATTTGTTTATATGTCTGAAATGTTATATATTTGCGCAAAATTAAAGAACCTTAATTAGTCATTAATCATTGACAATTAACAATTAATAATTAACAATCGACATGGATCTTTTTTTGAGTATCTTTCCTATTGTGCTACTGATTTACCTGATGGTAAAGCGCAATGCATTTCCTTCGTATGTAGCCCTACCTCTTATTGGGGGCTTAGTGTATGTGTTACAACTCTTCTACTTCAAGAATGAGTTTGTCTTACTGAATGCCAATATCGTATCGGCAATTATTTCGGTATTCACCCCTATTTCAGTGATCTTTGGGGCGGTATTCTTCAATCACATGATGGAGACCTCAGGGGCTATGAATACGCTGCGCCAGTGGCTGGGCAACATCAATCCCAATCCGGTAGCACAGCTGATGATTATTGGTTGGGCTTTTGCCTTTATGCTCGAGGGAGCCAGCGGCTTCGGTACACCAGTGGCCATTGCAGCCCCTATCTTAGTTGGCTTGGGTTTTAAGCCAATGCCGGTGGTGATGCTGGCCTTAGTGATGAACTCTGTACCGGTTTCCTTCGGAGCAGTAGGCACCCCTACTTGGTATGGCTTCAAGACTCTCTTGGATAGTGGAACAATTAACGGAGATGATGTTTCCAAAATCGGACAAATCACCGCACTCATTCACCTTATCGCTGGCTTTGTAATTCCAGTATTAGCCTTGCGCTTCATTGTTTCTTGGAAAGAAATCAAGCAAAATGCACTTTTTATCCTCATCAGTATCCTTTCCTGTACGCTCCCTTATTTCCTGATTGCTCAGTTCAACTATGAGTTTCCTTCCCTTGTAGGAGGAGCCATAGGGCTTTTCATCTCCGTATGGGTAGCCGGCAAGGGGATAGGTCTCTCCAAGGTAGAAGCCCAAGAGGAAAAACAACCAATAGCCGCAACTACCTTAGTGAAGGCTTTTACCCCTACACTATTGCTGATTGTCATCTTAGTCCTCACTCGTATCAAGCAGCTCCCCTTCAAGGCGATGCTCAACAATGCTACCGATTGGCTCCATTTTCCCCTCGGAGAAATGGGCGATCTTAAGGTGACCAAGGGGCTGATCTTCTCGGTGGAAAATATCTTCAGAACAGGAGTTTCCGATAGCTACAAGCTCCTTTACACCCCTTCACTGATTCCTTTTATCGTTACAGTACTGATCTCTTTCTTTCTTTTCCGCTTGCCCAAGGACAAATGTAAAGGAATCTACCTCAAGAGTGCTTTGCAAATGCAAAAACCTTTCCTCGCCTTAGTAGGAGCTATGATTATGGTGAAACTCATGATGGTCGGAGGGGAAGATTCCATGACCCAGGTAATTGGTAAGGGATTGGCCAATGCCACCCAGCAATATTGGGTGTCTTTTGCCTCCTACTTAGGGGCTTTGGGGGCTTTCTTCTCAGGTTCCAATACGATTTCCAATGTGACCTTTGGGGCAGTACAGTATTCGGTAGCCACAGCCACAGGCCTTTCCGTTCCGCTGATCTTGGCTTTGCAGTCTGTAGGGGGTGCCATGGGTAATATGGTATGTATCAACAATATCATTGCAGGTTGCTCTGTCTTGGGGATTGATAAGGCAGAAGGAAGCATCCTCAAGAAGACAGCTATTCCTATGCTCGTCTATGGGATTATTGCCGCTATTGTAGCGCTGTTTTTATAATTTACCAATGAGACCATTTGTCAATTTGTCAATGAGCTCATTGGCAAATTGGCAAATGTCTCATTAAAAATATAAAATAACGTGAGTTCGACTTAAGCGGCAATTC
>NZ_KE992105.1 GCF_000466425.1 Capnocytophaga sp. oral taxon 863 str. F0517 | reverse complement strand
ATTTACTATCTAAAAACAACGCAACAGCAGTAATGACTAATCTAAGAATGCTTTTGTTATATTGGGGGCTGTTGCTCTCTGTGGTGGCTTTCTCTCAGGAGAAGAAAGCCTATGTTTTCTTTGATAAAAAAGGGCACAAGACTACCTATGGCAAACTCTTGAGAAAGAGCGAAAAGGCCGATGTCGTGCTTTTTGGGGAATATCACAACAACCCTATTGCTCACTGGTTGCAACGCACACTGATCAAAGACCTACAGCCTAAGCGCTCGCTTATCCTGGGGGCGGAGATGCTCGAGCGAGATAACCAAGAAGCCCTTGATCGCTACTTGCAAGGAGCTATCGACCAAAAAGGCTTGGATACCTTGGCGCGCTTGTGGAGTAACTACAAGACGGACTATAAGCCCTTGGTGGATTTTGCTAAGAAACACCAACGGCCTTTTGTGGCTACCAATATCCCACGCCGCTACGCCAATTTGGTCTATAAGAAAGGGTTGCAAGCCCTTGATACTCTTCCTGCAATAGAGCGGCCTTGGCTGGTACGCCTGCCCTTCCCTTATGATGGAAGCCTCTCCCAATATGTGCAAATGAAAAAAATGGCTCGGCACGATACGGAAAACCTTCCTTTGGCACAGGCGATTAAGGATGCTACCATGGCCGAGTCCATCCTCGCTCACCTGAAGCCCTCTACTCTTTTTGTACACTTCAACGGGAGTTATCATTCGGATTACTTCCAAGGGATCTATTGGTACCTCAAGCGGGAGCGCCCCGACCTGAGGATCCTGACCATCGCTACCACTACCCAAGCTGAACTCCGAAGACTCGACAAGCAAAGCCGTGGCCGCGCTGATTTTATCTTGGTTGTAGACGAGGAAATAACACCTAATGATTAATTATCTTACGTAGCCCAATATCTCCATCACGCTTTTCCGCTTGG
>NZ_KE992104.1 GCF_000466425.1 Capnocytophaga sp. oral taxon 863 str. F0517 | reverse complement strand
GGGAGATATCAAAAGGCGCTGCCCAAGTGATATCTAAAGTTACTCCTATCTTGCTATAAATAGATTTTACTCTATCTATATCCATAGAGGTGTTTTCGGAAGTGGGTACAAGGATTACCTTGGCAGTTTTAGGTGAGAGGTGTACCAAGTTGAACACTCCTGCGATTTGGTATTTCTTGCCCTGTTTGATGATAGCTTGTACTTGTTCAATATGTCAAAGAACTTATTTTTAGTATATTGTTTGTGTAATGATTTTAGGAATAGAGATAGTGTTTTTTCTTTAAATAGACAATAGTTTTAGATGTTTTCTGTACATAGGTATTCATTTCTATTCCTCTCTTTCAAAAATGTACAAATTATCTTTTATATCTTTGATATACAATTTGTTACCACTCATATATAAGGGTTGGGGGGGAACTAACTGATTGCGAGTAGTTTTTCTTTCTTCAAAAGGAAGAAGTTCGTATTCCCATACTAACTTTCTCGTCTTGTAATCAAAAATACCTATCCAACCTATCCCTCCATATTCTTTATGTTTAGAACCTATAAAAGTGAAATAATCTCCTTGTAATAAAGGTTTATATACAGACTCATATTGCCCCATTCCTTCAGGATCTTCTTTTGAGAAAAAGTAATCTTCTTTTATAGTAAATGTTTGGGTGTCTATAACTGTCCAACCGTTTGAAGCGATAGAAAAAATATTTTTAGTAACTTCATCTAACTGAACACCAAAGCAATCGGTATGGTATTGTACATACCCCGTTTCGATATCTAAGACAATTAAGCGGTATTGTTGCGTATAAACCCATAGATTCCCGTGTACAATACCTATCATTTTGTATATTCTATCTTCTTCATCAGGATAAGGAGAATCCCCTAAGGAAGCGATGGTAAATTGCCAAAGTGTTTCTATATCGGTATTGATACGCTTTATCTCTCCCTCAAAAATATCATACGCTATAATGATATTTTTTTCTACATATAGCTGATAGGGAATGCTTTCTTTTAAAATGAGCTTATTGGTCTCCAAATCAAGGATATTATCATAACTATTCCATTCCTTATCATAATAATATTTCAAAATCTGGTTATTATCAGATTTTGAGAATAAATCAGCGTCTTCAATAGTTTCTATGAGTATTCCTTCTTTCCATATTTTCAGACATCCTGCAGCATCCCTAGTAAAGATTCTTTCACCTATTAACTTTATTTTAGAAGGTTCTTCTTCTAATTCTACAAACGTATTATGGAAATATATTCTATTAGGTTCATAAGTTGAATATATTCCTGTATAAGGATCAAATCCTCTTACTTTTTGGATTTTTTTTATTTTTTTTGAATTTCATAAATTAAAATGTTACTTTAATACTTTCTTGAAATGAACTATATTTAGTAGAAGTTGATAATTCTTTAGTTTTTGCTAAATCTTCTAACTTTTTATAAGAGCCAATTTTCATATTTAACCAAATAGATTTTTTAGCATCAAATACAGCTTCAGCATCTTTAGCTATAGCACTTTCAAGTTTTTCAATAACTTGTTTTCTAGTAACACCTCTACCTCCTTGTTGGATAATATACAGCTGGTCAAAATTATCTATTGCTCTTAAATAGGCTTTATATTGTCCTAAGTCTTTAAACAAAGTAAATATTCTATTCCTCTCTTTCAAAAATGTACAAATTATCTTTTACATCTTTGATATATAGTTTATTACCACTCATATATAAGGGTTGGGTAGCCGCTAAGTGATTGCGAGTATTTTTTCTTTCTTCTTCAGGAATGAGTTCGTGTTCCCATACTAATTTTCTCGCTTTGTAATCAAAAATACCTATCCAACCAATACCCCAATGTTCCTTAGGTTTAGAACCTACAAATGTAAAATAATCTCCTTGTAGTAAAGGGTCAAATATAGATTTATATTGTCCCATATTGGGGTCTTCTTCTGAAAAGAAGTAACTCTCTTTCACTGTAAGTGTTTGAGTATCTATAACTGTCCAACCATTTGAAGCGATAGAAAAAATATTTTTAGTAACTTCATCTAACTGAACGCCAAAGCAATCAGTATGGTATTGTGCACTTCCCGTTTCAATATCTAAGGCAATTAAACGATACAAATTGGTATAAACCCATAGATTTCCGTTTGCAATACCTACTATTTTATCTATTCTATCCTCTTCATCAGGATAAGGAGAATCGCCTAAGGAAGCAATGGTAAATTGCCAAAGTGTTTCTGTATCGGTATTGATACGTTTTATTTCTCCTTTAAAAATACTATAAGCTATAATGATATCTTTTTCTACATATAGCTGATAGGGAATGTTTTCTTTTAAAATGAGTTCATTAGTAAATGGATTTTTTAAATTTCTGTAGCTTTGAAATGGATTTAGCTCTAATAGGCTATATCCTATATATAGGGTTTCCTTATTTAATAAGAAAACATCCCCTTCAATAGTGCTTATCAGAGTGTTTTCATTAGAATATATCTCTACTGTTTCTAAAGAGGCATACCAAACATACATATACTCTCCTCGTAAAGATAGTTCTAAAGCACATTCCTCTTTTTGTATAAAATTGTTGTTTATACATAAATAATTTAAATTATCCTTTGTAAATGAATAACTTCCATTTTTTGGTTCGAAATCTAATACATTTTCAATTTTATTTATTTTCTGAAATTTCATAATACACTTATTTTGTTATTAAAATGATGTCTCTAAATTTATCAAAAGCAGGGCTCTGAGATAAAGCTTTGGTTTCACAAGCTTTTTGTAGTTTATCAGGTGAATCTATCTCAAGTTTCTGCCAAAGTTGTTTTTTTGCATAATAAACCCCTTCAGCATCTTTAGCTATAGCACTTTCAAGTCTTTTAATGATATCTTCTTTTGTAATACCTCTACCTCCTTGTTGGATAATATACAGCTGGTCAAAATTATCTATTTCTCTTAAATATGCTTTATATTGTCCTAAATCTTTAAACATATTGCCTACTTTAGAATAGTTTTTAGTATCTATGAAGATACTAATTTCTCTCTCTTGATTAAACTTATCCAAAGTTTTAGCTTGCCACTTGATATCAAACCTAAAATCACCTGCCTCATCAGCATAAGAAATAAGGTCTTCTAATTCTAATTTTTGCAGGGTGCTATGGAATTTAGCGGGTAGGTAGGATTTGACATTTCGGATTACCTCTAAAGAGGTAGCTCCTGCTTTGAACTTATCACCAGTTTCTAAAAGTTCGTTTAAGAAAGCTACTAATTGTCCTTCAGGAATCTCATCTATGTGCTCTGTAAATAGATGCTTAAGGTCGTCCACAAGGTCATCTATAGGTTTTACGGAATTTTCAGGCACTTTTTGATAGAGTTCTTCAAAACGTTTTGCAAAATCATCTACCTTGTTGAACTTAGCGTTTAGCTTCTTAATCAAGTTCACCAGACGGGCATCATTGGTTAAAAAGTCTTTTAACCGATCAACACCTTTGATATCACCTACAAAGCCTAATAATTTCCAGCCCTTTTCTTGCCCTTTTAATAACTTCTTTTCATTATCAGCAAGTTTCTCAAATTTCTTTGATGTCTTGAGCTGTCCTATTCTTCTTTTCCAATCTTGATAACTTTTGACGAGTTGAGTTCTTAAGTTTCCATTCTTCTGGAGAATATTTTTTGTAGTTTGTGGTAGGTTCTTTGCAAACTTATAACCTACTTGTCCGAGATTCTTGATCCCGATAGCTCCCATTGCAATATTATAAATATCGACAATTTCTCTTAACTCTTTATTATCACCATTTATTTCTTTAATTGTATTTGCTGTTATATTCCCCACAGCTCCTACAACTTCTACCAATGCCCAAACACGGGGTATCCAATGTACTTTGGTCGCTAAAGCAGTACCTCCACTGATTGCTATTGTTGCTATATCTAAGGTAGTGAAAACCCCTGTCTCTATATAATCATTGAGAATCTTATCATCATTATACTTTAAGAAAATAGCAGGTACTATATATACTTCATTCCCTAAATCATTCCCTTCCAATGCTGTTTGTATCAAAGGAACTTTGTTCTTATCAGGGATAATAATAAGTGGTGTTAATGGAGAAACTTCTCCTATAGGTTCTTCCTTATGAGTGGAAATTCGTCCCGGTCCTTTGCTGTCAAAAGTATTATAAGTATGGGTATCATAAACATCATAAAGCTGAATCCTTCCCGTCGAAGCTATGTATTTTCCCTTATTCTTTTTTAAAGTATACTCAAAATGCTGAGAGGATTTCGTATCTTCACTATAAGTAATGGGGTTTAAGTTGAGTGTTCTTTTGACAAAATCATCTTCATTCTTACCCCATCTATCTTCAATAGAGGCTGGGGTATGGTTAAACATCCACACCAAAGCTCCTATAAAGTTAGTGTAGTTTTTCCCTCCACTATTTCCTCCTGCTGAACCTATAAAAAAGTAGCTATCATCTATTTGATCAATAAAATGTTTTATTAAGTAGTTGTTATTAGCCTCTAAATGATTGAAAAAGTTGGCATAATCACTTTCAGAAAGAGCATTCATCAAACGCAAGATAGCCAATTCTGAAATGTTTTTCAACTTCTCTTGTGAAGCTATAAGGTCTATAAAGTATTGTTTCTTTTGATAAGATAGATTTCTCAAGGCTGACAGACAGCTATTATTTATAATGTCTACCGCTTTTTCAGGAGTTTTAATAGATTGATTTAATATTTTTGATGCTTCATCTATTTCTTCTTTAGAGCATTCTTCTCTATCTTTTTCTAATATATCTAATATGAAATTCTTTGTGCAAGATTCTTCTGCATTAAGAAGGTATTTAGTTTTCCATTTAGACGATTTTATTTCACCAATACCATCTGAAGGTTTATAATCTATCTCTGCAAACCGATATTTACAATCATCTATGACTTGATAAATATAGGTTTTGACAGATTCTTTAGCAGAGTTATACACAAGTTCTATAGCACTTGTCTCTGCTATACTTTTAGCGGTTGTAGTGTTTACAAAATCTGTCCAATTCCAAGAGTATGACTCGTTTTCAACACTATTACCAGCCTCATCATATAGTTCAATCTTATGAATATAATAATCTTTATCAATACCAAACCTAACTTTGTATCTCTCTTTAGTAGCTTTGACATAAGCTATAACCTTTCCATTGGGGGCAATACCTTTGTTATGCCCCTCAATAATATATTTATAGGAGATTTTTAAACCTTCCTTTTGTCCCTGAAATATCCCCATTTTAAACGTAGGATCATTGATCTGCTTCCAATCAGCAAAAAGTAAATCCTCATCGGAGGTATAGTCCATTAACGAAGGGACATTGCCTTGTTGTTTTTTCTTGAATGGGTGTGCTAGTTTAAATATTCCGTGACCCAATTCGTGGGCAAGGGTTCTTTCGGTTTGGTCAAAA
>NZ_KE992103.1 GCF_000466425.1 Capnocytophaga sp. oral taxon 863 str. F0517 | reverse complement strand
CCTTGAGTATCTAACTTAATCACATTGCCATTCTTGTCAGTAAGCAAGATGCTCTCATCTTCAGTAAAGATGAGCTTATGTCCACTTGAAGCCTTGGGCTGAGGCATTTGGTGGAGAAGGAGTAATTACCACTTCTCAAGGATAAATACCCTATAGCTAAAACTGAATGAAACTTTTTCATCAATTTTCCTCCTTATCTTTCTCAATTCTTCTCGTATAAGATATATGACTAGTGTTTTCTAGTATGACCTTAATTCTTTTATTTGTTTTAACTTCTTTTATTTCCCCAGTGTTACCATTAATCCAAATGCCAGATAAATTATAGTTTCCTGTTTTCAAGTTATATGGTTCCCACTTCGGCTTAAAAATATAATAATCTCCATATATAATATCCAAATCAAAAAAACCATCATTAGCTATTTCTTCTTTTAAAATATATTCTATACATTTTTGCCCTGCTTCATCTAATGAAAGTTTAAATGTTTGTTCCTTTTTTTTGAATTCCTCTGTTCTATATATAGAGATGTCTTTTTCTACTTTACAAGAAAAAATACTACTTAATATACCCATAATAATAACTATTTTAATAACTTTATACATATTTTTATTTCTAATTACTCAACTGTTGATTATAACTTGATTTGAAATCATAAATTTCTATGTAAGGAATCTCTCTATACTCTTTATTTACTGTTAATTTATTC
>NZ_KE992102.1:20462-25946 GCF_000466425.1 Capnocytophaga sp. oral taxon 863 str. F0517 | reverse complement strand
CCCGAAAATTAGTAATTTTGTGTTTGAAAAAAAAAGAACACTAAAATTCAGGAACTTTGGGCAAAGATAAAAAGATTAATTGTTAATTGTCAATGGTTAATTGTTAATTATCAATCAGAGAGCCATGAAAAAGATCATGACCTACCCAGTAAATCATTCAGAGACTTAGAATTGTGTTACAATCCCAAGGCCAATATGGGGCATGAAGTAAGTGCGCTCAATAGTAAAGTTATTTTTCTCATACCCTCCATAAATAGCGCTGATTCCTAAGGAGATATAAGGCTTGGTACGTTCGTTGGCTATCGAAAGGAAGTAGGTCTGTAGCTCGGTACCGACACTGAAGAAACCCCAGTCGGCTAAGGCCTCTCTGCTGGGGCTTCCTACGTAAATACGAGTATCGGAGTGTAGGGCTATAGCCTCATTGGCAAAACACCTGAAGTTGCCACTAAGTCCCATACCCATGCTAAGAGACTGTGCTTTTTGCTTGGCCTCATCTCGAAAAGCCATGTATCCATATCCCAAGAGAAAGCCCAAGCGGAATTTTTCGGAAAAACGATAACCTATTCCCAAGTCCAAATGAACCTGTCCTATAGCCGTTTCATCCTTTAGGAAATTACTCCCAAAAGACAGACGATCTTCGTGGTAAAGGCCTCTCTGTGCTAAGGCTACAGGTGCTAAAAACAGTATAAATACTGCTAAAAAAAATTTCTTCATAAAAATATAAATTAAGATTAATGGGGCAAAGATACAATAAATAATTGGATTATTTTGATGAAGAATTGTACAAAAATAGGTTTAAAATTGAACAAGCAAATGGTTGGCTTGATGGATATAAAGGTTTGATAATGAGATACGAGTATCTTGATGTAACTTGGATTGGAATGTTCCTATTAGGGTTTATCTCCAAGTTCCTCAAAAAAGTTTAAACACGTTTGCTATTAGAATATCGCTCTATAATACTCCTGTGGGAGTTGTAGGGCGATATTCTTTTTTTATATTTTGTAACCAATGGCGGTATTGTTAAGTAAGATATAAATAAGAAATTATAACGGTTAAATATTTGTTTGGAATAAATAAAAATAATACCTTTGCCCAAATTTAATAACAGATGTTGTATTTAAACAAATATTTCTCTTTTAGAAAGGTTATTTTAGTTATATATTTATTAATGCCTGTTTTCTTGTTCTCACAAGTGCAGGAAAGAGGAATTATTTCGGGGAAAGTACTGTATAAGGATGGAAGCCCTGCACAATCGGTAACGGTTTATATTCCTAAGACAAATTTATTTGCTTATACTGATGAAAAAGGAACATTTACTATTAAGAATGTTCCATTAGGCAATGAATATTTGGTGGAAATTCGCGTTTTTGACCAAGCTCCTCTTACAACTAAGGTATTTGCCAAAGAAAAAATAAACAAAATAATCGTCAAATTGGATAAAAATGAGGGAATAAGCCTCTCTGAAGTGGTGGTTGTGCGTAAGGGAAAAGGGGAGGAGCTTAAGGAGAAAGGCTATGCAATGAATGTAATAAAAACACAAGAAGCCAGTCTTAAGAATATCCAGACGATAGAACTTCTCGGTCGTTCCTCAGGAGTGAAAATCCGGCAGTCTGCAGGGATAGGTTCTGAGATGACTTTTAACCTTAATGGACTTACAGGAAATTCTGTTAGAATCTTTATCGATGGAATTCCAATTCGTAATTATGGGCGTTCTTTTTCACTCAGTAGTATTCCTCCATCTATGATTGATAGGATAGAAGTATATAAGGGAGTATTACCTACGGAAATCTCTGAGGATGCTTTAGGGGGTGGGATTAATATAGTTCTTAAGAAGAATGTCTCAAACTCCTTAATAACCTCCTACTCTTATGGCTCCTATAATACCCATCAATGGGACCTGAATACGACCTTTAGGCAACCTGAGTTAGGGCTAGTTGCTAATCTTTCTTCTTATCATAATTATACGGATAATAATTATAAGGTCTGGGGAGATAATGTTTATGTAACTGACCCAGAAACAGGACGGATAAATTATATTACAGCTAAGCGTTTTCACGACCGTTATGGAGCTAGTGGAATTAAGGGAAATATAGGATTTGTACAAAAGGAATGGGCAGATGATTTTTCTCTGGGCTTTATGTTCTCCCAAATGGAAAAGGATATCCAGACGGGAGCTACAATGAATGTCGTTTATGGAAATCGAAGAACTAATAGTCATAGTGGATTAGCTAGCCTACAGTATAAAAAGCATCATCTTTTCTGGAAAGGACTGAATCTGAATACTTTTACTACCTATTCATTGACTTATAGGAATTTGATAGATGATGATTCCCATATCTATAACTGGCTGGGACAGAGAGTGAAAAATTATCAGGGAGAAGAACAGCTGAATCCTCAAGGAGGGGAGGCTGGCATAGCCACAAGAGCTGAGAATACAGAAGAGAATATAGCAAATCGTACCCATCTGTCTTATCACTTTACAAAAAATCACAATATCAGTGCTAGTTATTTTTATAACGGATTCTCCCGAAAAATAGATGACCCTTTACTCCCTCAGGAATCCCGTGATGCTTTAGACAAGCGCAGATATAATAAACATATTTTAGGACTAAATTATGAAGCAAATTTCTTTCATAAGAAACTAAAAACCAATTTTTTCTATAAGTCCTATCATCAAAATGTATCTCTTACAGAGGTGACAACACGTATTCATCCTCGGTTAGGTTATACAATTAATACTCAAAAACACGAAAAAAAGATTGATCATCAAGGCTATGGAGCTGTAGTTGCTTATAGAATAGCTCCTAAACTAATGTTCACAACTTCTGCCGAAAAAGCCATCCGATTGCCCTCTGCAACTGAGCTCCTTGGGAATACAAGCGATATGGTTAATGCAAATTATGCTCTGAAGCCTGAAAGAAGTACAAACTTTAATATAGGAGCAAATATAGGCGATTTCTATTATAAAAAGCATAAATTTTCCTCTGAAGTTAATTTCTTTGTAAGAGATATCAATGACCTGATTACTCGTGGCGTTCCTCGCGAGACGGATGACTCTTTTAGTTTTGAGAATTTGGGAAAGATAAGTAGTAAGGGAGTGGATATGGATGTACATTATAGCTTTGGTAACTCTTTTTTCATTCATAGTAATTTGTCTTATAATAGAGCAATATTTAATCTAGAGTATGATAAGGCGGGAGTTCGTTACTTTCAATATAAGAACAGATTAAGGAATCAGCCTTTTTTTACCTCTAATACACATATAGAATATATAAAACAAGGGCTATTTGCTGAGGAAGATAAATGTACTTTCGATTATAATTTTGGTTATACACATTGGTTCTATCTCAATTGGGAAAATTTGGGGTCTGCTAATAAAACAATAATTCCAGCACAACCTTTGCACGATTTGGGAGTAGCTTATACTTTCTCTAATAAGAGAATTACTTTAGCTTTTAATGTTAAGAATATATTTGACATTCAAGTATTTGATAATTTTGCTCTACAGAAACCAGGAAGGGCATTCTATGGCAAAATTACCTATTCGATTCAGTAACTAATTTTTTTATTTTATGTATAGAAATATTTTTCAAACAACTAAAATTGCATCCCTTGCGATGGCAATGACAGCACTAATAAGCTGTAACAAAGAGGATAATAACTCCAATACTCCAGCACCTACTCCTCCTTCAGGGCAGGTAGAGGAAAACTTTAATGTTATTTATCGTGTAGGGCACGAAAGAAACTCTGACTGGGCGATTCTTCCTCTCTCTCAGGAGAAAATGACCTCAGGAAAGATTAATTTCCAGTCTAATGGTTTTGTGCTTCCTCAAACACGTACACAACAGATGTATGCTACTGATAATGGGAAGAAAGTTTTTGTATATGATGCAGGAACAAAGAAAATAACCAAGTATGAAGTAACAGGAGGAACTGATTTCTATAAGAAAGTAGCCGAAATCAGTGTAGAACCTATTCTAGGGAATGCAGGAGGAACTTGGAAGGTGATGGATAACCGTACAGCTCTTATCTTTGGAGTATTTACCGATCATATAAAAAATGAGCAAGGAGCTTATCAAAGAACAGAAGCCACTCTTATAGTGGGTAGTATTGATTTAGAATCTTTCACTGCTAATGTGCGGGAAACAAAGAGATATACTCTAGAAACTCAAGCTGAGGAAACTGGAAAAATCTCTTATATAAATGGTCTTGGTCACCCCATAGTGGCTAATGGGAAAGTTTATTTCGGAACAACAAGGGCGAAATATAATACAACTATAGGCAAGAATGAGAAAAATTATACTTATAATGCAACTACATTAGTGCTTGACTATCCTTCCTTGAATAACCTTACTCTTATCAAGAATACAACAGTAAATGGAGCTACAGCGAGCCCTTCTTCATATTACGGACTTTCTTATGTGAATGATGGAAATAGTGTTTATCACGTAATCCCAACAAATACAGGGAAAATAGTGAAGATAACATCAGGAGCCTATGATACTTCATATGATTTTGATGTAAAAACGGCACTTGGACTCACTGAAGATATCAATATTTCAGGGTTCTTCTATGTAGGAAATGGAATAGGTTATATCAACTATGCACCTTCCGCAACAGCACGAAAATATGAAGACGGAGCTTGGAGCGTAGCAAGGGTAGATCTTAATAACAAAACAGCTATTAAGATGAATGTTCCTGAAAAACTATGGCTAAACTTCTACCAGACAGCAAAAGTATATAATGGAAAGCTCTATATGCCTCTTTGCCCTATCAATGCTAATGGGAATGTATATATCTTTGACCCTACTAAAGCAGAACCTAACGGATTTGTTAAGGGAGCTGAGTTAGAAGTAGCTGGAGGAGCTCTTTACTTAGGAGCATTTTAGTCAATAATCTCATTACAATAAACCGAAGGCTATTCCTAGAGAGTAGCCTTCACTTTATAAATACATTTGTCATATGGAGGGGTAAGTCATAAAAATATATTGATTATAAATAACATAGGTTATTGAAAATATATCTTCTTCACAAATACAATATTTATCGTTATCACTGTATTTTCCGTGAGTAAAATTAATTATTTCTCTTCTAAATTTTGGAAAATTAAATTGTGTAACTCCTCTTATCTGTAATCCATCTTTTTCGAGCTCTATAGTTCTATTTTTTAATTGTTCTACAATATCTATATATTCATTATACGAGTTTTTATACAAATCAAACAATTTTGTTTTAATCTCTTCAATGGATTGTCTTTTTTCCTCTATTTTTTTATTGAGACTATCTATCTCTGATAATAACTTCCCATCAATTTCAATAGATTCTTCGAGAGTTCTTATTTGCTTTTTAACCTCTTCATTCTGTTGATATAGTTTTTCTTCAATATTAGATTTCTCATTATTAATTTGTTTTAGTTCTTCTTTAAAAAGGAAGCTGTTTAAACTTTATTTTATAATAAAATAAAAGTTCCCGAAAATTAGTAAT
>NZ_KE992102.1:0-20362 GCF_000466425.1 Capnocytophaga sp. oral taxon 863 str. F0517 | reverse complement strand
AAAGGAAGTAGGTCTGTAGCTCGGTACCGACACTATTTAAGTTTCGTAAATTTATTTTTAATAATCTAAAAATCAATTATTTGCAAAAATCTTACGCTACCCCTTCATAAGGATAGTCTGCGAATACTTAGAGTGGTGTAGGTGTTCAGGGGAGCGGGGTATGTGAGGTGGGTAGTAATTTTTTTCTTTTTAAAAGTTCATCGAATGATTTTTTGTTGTACTTTTGTACCTGATTTTGTAGTTTCTCTATAATATTCCAAACGAGGGGTTTAAAAGTAAAAGTGTATTAAGGTGGTAAAGCGCATCTTTCGTATATTCAAGCTATTTGTAAAGTCCGTTTTCTATATACTCTTATTCATAGCGTTGTTGCTCATGTTGCCGGTGGTACAAACCAAGTTGGCTGGCATAGTGATGGATTATATCAATAAGGATTATAAGGTGGATATTCATGTGGAGCGAGTCTCCATAAGTCTCACGGGGATGGTAGGTCTTGATGGGGTACT
The DNA here is from genome assembly GCF_000466425.1 of Capnocytophaga sp. oral taxon 863 str. F0517. Lineage (GTDB taxonomy): Bacteria > Bacteroidota > Bacteroidia > Flavobacteriales > Flavobacteriaceae > Capnocytophaga. The sequence goes on along the minus strand of NZ_KE992102.1, from coordinate 19,859 downwards.
CATTCGTGACCACCATCAGGATACGCTTATTGCAGCCCAATCAATACAAACCCCCTTGCTGAATCTGAAGGAGGTGACCCGGGGCAACCTCATCTTCTCCACCATTGAGGCCGAAGGCTTGGTGATGGATATGAAGACCTATAAGGGGGATACGCTCTCGAACTTGGATGTCTTCGTGTCCCGCTTCGATAGTGGAGCACCGCCCAGTCAGGAGCCTTTTATCATGAAGGCACAGACCGTAAGGCTCAAGGATAGCTATTTCCGCGTTTGTGACTACAACACTACGGCTGAGCAGGAAAATCCGGTACTGGTAGAGGTGGAGGGTATCACCGGCTTGGTGTCCGATTTTGATATCTTGGACTCCGAGGTCAGGCTCCAGATGAGTCATGCTTCCTTGCTCTACAACAAGCATCTTAGGGTGGAGGAACTCAATACCAACTTCTATTATTCCGATACGCTTATCTCTATCGATAAAACCCTGCTGAGAACCCCTTTTTCGCGCATCGATGCCGACCTGAGTTTTGCGCCCTATCAGGGGAGCTATGCCGATTTTCTTAATAAGGTGACTATCAAGGCCGCGCTACGCAGCTCTACAGTCAGCACCAACGACCTCAATGGCTTCTATGATGGCTTTGCGATGGAGAAAAACTTGGAAGTGGAGGGGAACCTCTCTGGGACACTCAATGACCTTTCTATCAAGGATATACACTTCTATCACGAACAAACCGCTATAGAGGGGGAGAATATACTGCTGCGCAATTCCTTTTCTTCGGATAAGGATTTTGTCTTCTGGGGTGATTTTCCTCACCTATCGACTTCCTATGGAGATGTGGTCTCACTTATGCCCAAGCTCTTACAGCATGCTATTCCCGAGCAGGTGCGCGATTTTGGCTTTATAGAAGGACAGGCGGAGGTGACTTATACCACCCAAGATTTCCTTATCGATGCGGATATCTTTACTCAAAAGGGTGATTTTATCATCCAAGGTTCCTTCTATGACCTGAATGATATCAGGGCTACTACCTATAAAGGGAAGTTGGAAACCTATCAGCTACAGTTGGGCTCCCTACTGGGAATCAAAGACTTAGGGAAACTATCAGCCAATTTACAATTTGATGGAAAGGGCTTGGATTTCAAGCGCTTGGATAGGCTTTCCTTGGAGGGGATGGTGCATTCGGTATTGTATAACAATTATTTGTATAAAGATATACAGCTTTCGGCAAATTGCCAGCAAAATAGAATCAAGGCAACCGCTTCCATAGGGGATGAGAACTTACAGATGGACTTCCAAGGAATGGCAGACATTCGCTCCTCCGAGCGTGCCAACTATACCCTTATAGGAGAGATGAAATATGTAGACCTCAAGGCCTTGGGTTTTGTTCAGAAGGATTCTATTGCCAAGCTAAAGGGAAGTATCGACCTGGATGTCACAGGCAATACGATAGATAATATGGTGGGGAAGATAGTGCTTAAGAATGCTTCGTATCAGAAAAATGACCAAAAGTATAATTTTGCTGATTTTTCTATAGGTATCCAAAAGGACACGACCAGCCTACGTACCATCACCCTGGAGTCTACTGATATTATTTCAGGAAAGATACAAGGAGAATTTAAGTTTGCTCAAATAGGGCAAGTGGCTGTCAATACCTTGGCTTATGGGTTCGAGAACTATAAGCCCTTTCCAGTTATGCAAGGGCAGTACCTGACTTTTGATATTAAGATCTACAACAAAATCGTAGAAATCTTCCTTCCAGAGCTTTCCTTCGCCCCTAATACGATTGTCAGAGGAAAACTCGTCGGGGATACCCATGATTTTAAGGTAAATTTCCGTTCGCCCTACATCAATATCTCAGATTATTCGCTACGTGGGGTCAATTTCGAATATGATAAGAAAAATCCTAAATTTCGTTCTCTTATCCAAGTATCCAGTATTAAGAACCCCCTCTATAGGATAGCGGAGCTTAATATATTGAATACTTCGGTGAGTGATACGCTCTTCTTCCAAACAGAGTTCAAGGGAGGGCAAAACTCCGAAGATGACTATGCAATCAAGTTCTATCATACGATCAACCAAAAAAGAGAATCCGAGATAGGAGTCAAGTCCTCATCCTTCTTCTTCAAGGGAAATGAATGGCATATTGATCCCAAGCGAGAGAACAAAGTGCTCATTAGCCATCGTATGGACTCCATCCAGATACGCCCTATTGCTTTGCGAAATGAGGAGCAGTCCATCACCCTCAACGGAAAACTCGCCAGGGAGGACAATTACAAAGACCTCCACTTAGTCTTCGATAAGGTAGATCTGAATAAGGTAACCCCTAATATGGAGCACCTCTTTTTGGGTGGACAGCTTAACGGACACCTTTCCCTCTTGCAGCGAAAGGAAAAGTATTACCCCATGGCCGACCTTACCCTAAGGGACTTTACCCTCAATCAGTATGATATGGGTGACCTGACGGCCTCTATCGTGGGAGATGAGAACCTTACGTCCTTCAGAACCAATGTAGAGTTCTTCAACCAAGAAGGAGAGGGAATGAACCTCTATGGGAATATCTTTGTCAAGGATAGCAAGACCTTCCTGGATATGCAATGTCTTATCAATGAGCAGAACCTCAAGCCTTTTGCGCCTTTTACTCAGGATATACTCTCCGACCTTCGAGGAACTCTATCGGGGCGAGCGACCCTTACAGGCCTGCTTACCAAGCCTAAGATCGAGGGAACTTTCATCGGTTCCAATATAGGGGCGGGCGTGCCCTATCTTAAGATAGACCTTCAGGCCGAAGAAAAGCTCAAGCTCAAGCTCAAAGATAACAAATTCACCATTGAGGAAACCGCCCTTACCGATACAGCTTTCCAGACTAAGGCCTATCTTAGTGGCGACATCTCCTATCGAGACCTCACCGACTGGTATCTCAATATCCATCTCGATAGCAAAGGCAAACGCTTCTTAGCCCTCAATACAGGCCCCAAGGACAACGATCTCTTCTATGGAACCGGATTTATCATAGGAAAAGCCTCTATCACTGGATCTGTCGATGCCCTTACCATAGGGGTGAATGCCGTCTCCGGAGAGGGAACCAAGTTCAAAATCCCGATGAGTGATACCCAAACCGTTGGAGATGATTCCTTTATTACCTTCGTCTCCAAGGGGAAAGTACAGCAACAAAAGGCTATAACCAAAACCTATCAAGGCCTCGAGATGCACTTCGAAGTGGATGTACTCCCTTCGGCCGAAGTGGAGATTATCGTAGATCCTAAGAATAACTCCAACCTCATCGGTCGAGGGGCTGGTACCCTCCTCTTGGAGATCAATACCAATGGGAAATTCAATATGTGGGGGGACTTTATCACCACCTCAGGCGAATATAACTTTAAGTACGAAGGACTGATTGATAAGAAATTCAAGGTGTTGCCCAACGGCTCCATCTCCTGGAATGGAGACCCCTTGGGGGCTTCCCTCCAGAACCTTAAGGCGGCTTATACCCTCTATGTGAATCCTTCTACCCTCTTGGATACCAACTATAATAGGAAAATACAGACCCAAGTTCAGATTGAGATACAAGGTGACTTGGCACACCCTCAAACGGTCTTCGATATCAAGTTCCCAGACAGTAGCCCGAGCCTGGTCTCTGAGCTGAATTATCACCTCGAAGATAGAGATAAAAAGCAGCTACAGGCCTTCTCTCTGCTCGCTCAAGGAAACTTCTTAAGCGATGCCACGGCAGGGGAGGGGCTTTTGGCACATAACATATTCGAAACTGCCGCCGGAATACTCAACCAATTGCTATCAAGCGACGATGATAAGCTCAACCTTGGCCTAAGCTATGAGAGCGGTACGGCAACCCCCAATAGGGCTTACAATAGCTCCGACCGATTGGGGATCACTGTCTCCACCCAAATTACCGATCGTATCTTATTTAACGGAAAACTTGGTATCCCTGTAGGAGGGGTGACCCAAACGGCCGTTGCCGGAGATTTCGAACTTCAGTTCCTGCTCACCAAGGATGGAAACCTCAGTGCCAAGATATTCAACCGAGAGAACGAACTTCAGCAGTACCTCTTGGACAAAATAGACTATTCCCAGGGTGCTGGATTGACCTACAAGGTTGATTTTGATACCTTCAAAGAACTCATACAAGGTATCTTCTCTAAAGCAAAAAATAAAAATGACCATAGGGGAATTTAAAAAATATTTTATAGAGACTTTCCGCAACTATGAGATCGTTGAGCGGAGTAGTATCCTCTCTATGCTCTTAGAAGAATCCTTGGGGATGAATAATGTGGAGGCTCATATCCATCATCATAAGGAAATCACAGCCGAGCAGCTATCCGAGCTCAAGCAGCGCTGCCAGCAATTGGCGCTTAATATTCCGGTGCAGTACAGCTACCAAAAAGCATATTTCTTCGGTTTAGAGTTCTATGTGGATCCCAGGGTGCTGATTCCTCGTCAGGAAACCGAAGAGCTGGTGGACTGGATCCTACAGACGATCATCGGCTGGGGAATCCCCCCGCTGCGTGTCTTGGATATAGGCACCGGAAGCGGTGCCATCGCCATCGCACTGAAAAAACAGTTGCCCCAATTGCAGCTAACGGCTATGGACATCAGTGCGGAGGCACTCGAAGTGGCTCAAGCCAATGCCAAGCGCAACAAGGTGGATATCTGCTTCCTACAGCAAGACATCTTGCAAGTAGAGGACTTAGGGCAGCCCTTTGATATCATCGTATCCAATCCGCCCTATGTGCGCGAACAGGAAAAACAGCAGATGCATCCCAATGTACTGGAACACGAGCCACACCTTGCCCTTTTTGTCCCCGATGACAACCCGTTGCTATTCTATGACAAAATAGCCACTATAGCCACCCGCAACCTCGACCCTCAAGGTAGCTTGTTCTTCGAGATTAACCAATATTTAGGAAAGGAAATGCTTCAAATGCTCCGGCAAAAAGGCTTCCACTCCAAATTGAGAAAAGACCTCAATGGCAACGACCGCATGATCATGAGTCAATTTGTCAATGAGCCAACCAACTATTAACCATTAATTATTAATCATTTGAACTCAAATACCATCGCACAAGGAATCCTCAAGGCAGTGGGGATTATAGTAGGTATCGTCCTACTGGTTTTAGGTCTTTATAAGCTACAGAATATCATCATCTATATCGTTATAGCGGCGATATTAGCCCTTATAGGCAGGCCTATTATACAGTTTTTCAAAAAACGCCTTAGATTCAAAAATACAGGGGCGACCCTCATCGCTATTGGAATTATTTTAGCCTCCTTTGCAGGAATTATCAGCCTTTTCGTACCATTGCTGATCTCACAAGGGAAGAACTTGGCCTCTATTGATTTTCAGGCCTTGAACGCTAATATCCATCGCTTCTTGGACGACCTGCTTCACTCCTTAGGCTTGGGCAGGCTCGACACTCAGGTGGACAATATCCCTGATTTGCTCAATATGGAAGACCTCTCCTCCATGCTCAACGGGTTTATAGGTATTATCAGTAATATAGGGATAGGGCTTTTCTCTGTGCTTTTTATCACCTTCTTCTTTATGAAGGATGGTACGGCTATTAGCAATAGTTTTTTAAGTTTGGTCAAGCGTGAGCGCTTGCCCCAGGTAAGAAAGACCATAGAAGACATCAAGCGCCTGCTCTCTCGCTATTTCTTGGGCTTGCTCCTACAACTGACGATTATCTTTATCCTTTTGACCATTGTATTGCTTATCTTTGGGGTGAAGGATGCCATGATTATTGCCTTCCTCTGTGCCTTGCTCAACCTTATTCCCTATGTAGGGCCTATGATAGGGGCGGTGGTAATCTCGGTGCTGACCATCTCCAACTTTATGGATGCCGACTTGCAGCATGTGATTTTGCCCAAGACCATTTATGTACTGATAGGCTTTCTGCTCACCCAACTGATTGATAATTTCTTTAGCCAGCCTATTATCTTCTCCAACTCTATGAAATCCAGTCCGTTGGAGATATTCATCGTGACCCTTATCAGTGGGACGCTCTTTGGGATTGTAGGGATGGTCATCGCCATTCCAGCCTATACGGTACTTAAGGTAATCCTCAAGGCTGTCTTCCCTCATAACAAACTCATACAAATGCTTACCGCTAAGATATAAGATGGTCAATCACCGATTATTAGCCCCTCAGGTACAGGCCTATCTACAAGCGCACTTCTTTGATGAGCCTTCTCAGTTTGCTCTTAAGAAATCTCCTTTCGAGGGGGTGAGTGGGGGCGAACTTGCCCAACAGCTCCTCGGTAGGCAGAAGGCTAAAGAGAAGTGGCCACTGTGGTATGGATTTCAAAATATCTACTACCCAGCCAAACTCTCCTTGGAGCAGGCCTCCTCGGAGGCTACCGCTCGCTATAAGGCTTCGCTGGTGGGAGAAGGAACCTTGCTGGATGCCACTGGCGGATTCGGGGTCGATGATTATTTCTTTGCCCAGCGCTGTGGCCATGTAACCCATTGTGAGTTACAAGAGGAACTCTCCCAGATAGTGGCGCATAACTTTGCCACTTTGGGGGCAGCCATTGACTGTGTAGCGGAAGACTCCTATACTTATTTGGAGCGTGAAGAAAAGCACTATGATGTGATTTACCTCGACCCCGCTCGCCGCGACAGCCACAAGCAGAAGGTTTTTTTCTTGGAAGATTGTACCCCCAATGTGCCCCAAACCTTGCATTTTCTTTGGCAGTATACCGATACGATTCTGCTCAAAGCCTCCCCCATGCTCGACATTAGCCGGGCACTGACCCAGCTGCCCCAAACCCATCAGGTACATATCGTAGCGGTAGGGGGAGAGGTCAAGGAACTGCTTTTCCTGCTCAAGAAAACACCCCTCGAGGGAGAGGTCTGGATCAAGACAGTCAATATGCTACCCACCCGTACCGATATCTTTAGTTTTTTCCCTTCAGAGAGAGAACAGATAGGTGTTCCCATAACTCGAGGCTATCTTCGCCCTTACCTCTATGAACCTAATGCTGCCTTGGTCAAGGGAAAAGGACTCTTCCCTGTAGGGCGTGCCTATGGCTTGGCCTACCTAAACAAGGACTCCCAACTGCTCTTAGGCGAAGACTATATCCCTGACTTCCCCGGGCGGGTCTTTCTCATCGATGAAATCCTTCCCTATGACCGAAAATGGCTCAAGAGTGGAAAGATAGATCAGGCCAATATCACCGTGCGTAACTTCCCGATGAAGGTGGCTGAGATACGCGAGCGTTTCTCCATAGCCGAGGGTGGTAACCGCTATTTGTTCTTCACCCTGGGAGGAATCAGAAATAAGCTCATGATTATTTGTCGCAAACCACTTGTATAATTACCAATAAAATCGTAACTTTGCACGATATGAAACAATTACGCCTTATCATCATTCGCGAATACCTCACTAAGGTACGCAATAAGTCTTTTCTGCTAATGACTTTCCTTACTCCATTGGCGGTGGTGGTCATGTCGCTGCTTATTGGTTACCTCACTCAGCTGAATAATAATACCCAACGGCATATAGAAGTCTTGGACGAAAGCGGCTATTTTCAAGAGATTTTCCAAAAGAGTCCCAACCTCTCGGTAAGCTATCACAAGCAGGGCGATTTGGAGCAACTCAAGCAGACGGCACGTTCTGAAAACGCTTATGGACTACTCTATATAGATAAGCAAGCCGCTCATTTTCAGTTTTTTAGTGAAGAAACCCCCAGTGTTACCTTTGTGGAGAGCCTACAAGGAACGCTCGAGAAAGGGCTTTTTCGTTATAACTTAGAACAGGCCTCTATCACTTCTTCCCAGATAGATGAGGCGCAGCAGCGGGTTTCCATCGCACTGGCCAACTTCTCTGGAGAAGAAAGCTCCCAGACCTTGGGTTGGCTCAAGCTCGCCTTTGGAGGTGTTGCGGGTTACCTACTGATGATGTTTATCGTAATCTATGGCAATATGGTTATGCGCAGCGTCATAGAAGAAAAAGTCAATCGTATTATGGAGGTGATTGTCTCCTCGGTAAGGCCAAGTATCCTACTCTTAGGCAAGATTATAGGCACCTCACTGGTGGGACTAACCCAGTTTGTTATCTGGGTGGTGATTGCAGGAATTCTCTTGTCCTTTCTCTCTTCGCCTACAGCAACTCAGGTCGCCCCTACAGCTGACCCACATCTTTTGGTCAATATTATAAATGAAATTAACAGCCTACCTTTGGCTAAACTATTGATATCCTTTTTCCTATTTTTCATAGGGGGGTACCTCACCTATAGTGCTTTTTTTGCAACCATAGGAGCCGCTGTGGATAGTGAAACCGATACCCAACAGTTTCTCTTTCCTGTACTACTTCCGCTGATTTTGGCCATTTACATAGGCTTCTTTACTGTAATTGAAGACCCTCACGGTGTCGTATCGGTAATCTTTTCCTATATTCCACTAACCTCCCCTGTGGTGATGCTCATGCGTATTCCTTTTGGGGTGTCATGGGGAGAGCTAATCCTTTCTTTGGCGCTGCTCTATGGCTTTTTCTTCTTGGCCATATGGGTCTCTGCTCGTATCTATCGTATAGGAATCCTCTCCTACGGGAAAAAACCTTCTTACAAAGAACTGATCAAATGGCTTAGAATGCCCAACTAAAATAATGAGAACAACCCCATTTTTATATTTCTTTATAGTCTTTCTTCTTATGGGAGGCACCAAGGGACAAGCGCTTAAGGGAAAATTTGTCAATATCAAAACCCTTTCTCCAGAGTTTGTCTTGGATATAAAGTATGCAACGGCTGACAATTTCCTAAAACAAGCAGTCTATGACTGTGGAGAATGTTACCTTCGTGAGGCTACAGCTAAGGCCTTGCTAGCCGCTCAAAAGGACTTCCTCAAGCGGGGCTATACCCTCAAGCTGTTCGACTGCTATCGCCCCCTCTCAGTACAGAAGAAGATGTGGAAAATCCTCCCTGGCACCCATTATGTGGCCAATCCTGCCAAAGGTTCCAAGCACAATAGGGGAGCGGCAGTGGATCTCACCTTAGTCGATTTGGCTACCGGTAAGGAGCTGGATATGGGTACCCCCTTCGATACCTTTTCGCCCCGTGCCCACCATACCTATACCCAGTTGCCCAAGGAGGTCTTGGACAACCGAAAGCTACTGAAAGAGGTCTTGAACAAATACAATTTCAAATCCATCTATTCCGAGTGGTGGCACTACGAATACCGACCCGAAATGACTGCCCCTGTGGAGGATATCCCCTGGGATTGTGATTAAGAGTATATAAATAAAATCTCTAAAAACATCATAAAAAGCATAAATAATATATAAATCAATATTGTTCGAGAAAAAATTGCTAACTTTGGCACGATATTTTATATATCTAAATTATGAAAATAAAACTCTTTTCTATCACACTCTTCCTGCTTACCTTTAGCACATCGCTATGGGCACAGAAAATAGCAAGCCGTATTGCCTATGTGGATATGGACTATATCCTAGCCAATATGGATGAATATAAGGTGGCCAGCGAGCAGCTCTCCCAGAAGGTAGCTCAGTGGGAAAAAGAAATAGAACAAAAACAAGCGGAAATCAAAAGCCGCCAGGAAAAACTCGAGGCCGAAAAACCGCTCCTTACCCCACAAACCATTAAGGATAAGGAAGAGGAAATACAGGTGCTTACCCAAAGCCTTGAGGACTATAAGCAAAAACGATTCGGCGCCGAGACAGGAGACTATATCACCCAGCGATGGAGCCTTATCCAACCCATACAAGGACAAGTGTTCAACATCACTCAGGAAATAGCCAAAACACGCAAGTTCGACTATATCCTCACCTCCGAAGATGCCGCAGCGATCTATGCCACTGAGAAAAATGATATTACCAAGGTAGTCCTCCGCCTGCTCAAGCGCAAGGATAATGCCGAAGATCGTAACAAGGAAATCAGTACCCTGCTCAAAGAAAACTTCGGTATGGATTTCAAAAATGAAAAACAACAAGGAAAAACAAAGAATAATAACAATAAAGAAAAACAAAAAACGAAGAATACAAAGTAGTGAAAAGTCACTAAGGATTCATAACTAAGAACTAAAAACTAATTAAACATACAAATAATGATAAGAAAAATTAGAAATTGGGTAATTGCAGCTGCTTTTTTACTTGGAGGTACAACAGTAGCTATGGCACAAGCAAAGGTAGCGCATATTGATTCACAGAAGCTCCTTAAGGAAATGCCTGAAATGAAAAAAGCACAAGCAGAACTACAAAAGGTAGAACAATCCTTCACCAATGATATTCAGGCTTCTATCAAGGAATATCAAAAGAAATTAGAGGATTTCCAACGCAAGGTGAACGCCCTTACCGAAGCACAACTCAAAGAAAAACAAGCAGAACTTGAGAAAGAACAACGTGCTTTGGAAACCATGCAGAATAACATCCGCCAGGCACAACAAACCGCCGCTGAGGAATACCAAAAGAAAAGCCAAGCCCTTATAGAACCTATTATGGAAAAGGCTAAAAAGGCAGTAGAGAAAGTAGCCAAAGCCCAAGGATACCAATATGTATTGGATTCCGCTACCGGTGGAGGAGTTATCTTCGCCGATGGTAAAGACCTCTTCAATGATGTAAAGAAAGAATTGGGATTCTAAAATAGTGACTAACGATAAATGACAAATGACTAATATCTAACAGATATTAGTCATTTGTCATTATAAAAGGTCATTTGTCACTTTCTCTATCAAAAGATTTTATCAAGCACAAAGGTATGTATCCCTTCAGTAGTAGTTGCTACTTTTTGACGCATTCTTTCAGCCAAGACAGCCGTAGGCATAGGACGAAACTGCTTGAATAGGCCTATTTTATTGAGAAGCTGTATGACTTTTAGGGAGAAATTTTCCCCACCTCGGTCACTATCCTTGCGAATAAGTATAGAGGGATTGAAGATCAGCAAGCGCTGAAAACCAAGCGCTCTGACAGCTTCTTCCAACTGTCCTTTTATACGATTATAGAAGAACTTAGATTGCGCATTGGCCATTGCAGCTGAGAGGAGTACAAAGGTGGATACCCCATTGGCTTTGCACTGCTGTGCAAAGTGGTATTGATAGTCGTAATCTACCCGCCTCTGGGCTTCTTTGCTACCTGCTGCGGCTAAGGTAGTGCCTAAGCAAGAGAAAGCTACCTCACCACGGAGCAAATCACTCCACGCCTCAGGGGTCTCAAAATCAACCACATGGGTGTGTAGCTTGGGGTGGGTGAGGTTCATAGGTTTGCGTACAAAGCAATGCACCTCGCTATAAGTGTCGTCAGCTAAAAGCTGTGTCACTAAGTCTTTTCCGGTGGCGCCTGTGGCGCCGATAATAAGGGCTTTCATAAAGAAAGAATTTAGAGAGGCAAAGATACAAAAAAACTTCATTGTCAAGAAAATTATTGCTCAATAGCTAAAATATAACTATTTTTGCCTCTTCATATTGATAAAATTATGGTACAATATTTCCCTTACCTATTACTCCTAATGGTAGCTATTATGCTACTGATAATGTTTGCAAACCGGCTCAAGGTGGCGTACCCTATTCTTTTGGTGTTAGGAGGATTGGCAATTAGCTTTATTCCCAATGTTCCAACCATTACACTCAACCCCGATTTGGTACTTATCATTTTCTTACCGCCTCTTCTGTATGCCGATGTTTTTTCGCTATCACTGAAAGAGATGTGGAAATGGCGCCGCATAATCTTTAGTCTTGCCTTTATAGTAGTTTTTATCACGGCTGCTGCGGTGGCGTGGGTAGCCAATATGGTATTCCCTGGGTTTTCGTTAGCGTTAGGTTTCCTTTTGGGGGGCGTGATAGGCTCTACCGATGCGGTGAGTGCTTCAACGATAATGAAGTTTGTAAAGGTGCCTAAACGCATTTCAACCATCATAGAAAGCGAGAGTTTGCTAAATGATGCCTCTTCACTGATAGTGTTTAGGTTTGCCGCTTTGGTGGTCACTACCGGTCAGCTGGTGTGGACGGATATGGCACTGAATTTTCTTTGGGTAGTTATTGGCGGAACGCTTATAGGCTTGGCAGTAGCGTGGGTGATGCGTAAAATACACAAATTTCTCCCTACCGATGCTAATATGGATGTTATTCTCTCTGTTGTAGCACCTTATATGATGTATATTGTGGCAAACGAAATGGGTGCTTCGGGAGTGTTGGCAGTAGTAGCAGGCAGTATGTATATGTCGCTGCACCTTACTAGTATTTTCGCTGCCTCTACACGCAACAAAGGGGTGGCGGTATGGGATATTTTAGGCTTTGTGCTCAACGGACTTGCTTTTATGCTGATAGGTCTTGCTTTGCCTGAAGTACTCGAAGGGATAGAAGCTGAAGGGATTAGCTTACTAACAGCCACGAGTTACGGGCTGCTCATCACAGGGGTAGTAGTAGGGGTACGACTGCTATCATCATATGGGGCTGTACTCACCACCCAAGTAATGAAACACTTTATCACAGTAGCCGACAGGCGGAACCCTGGCTTTCGGGTACCTTTGGTACTGGGTTGGGCAGGAATGCGCGGGGTGCTTTCACTCGCAGTAGCCCTTTCTATCCCTCTAACTTTAGAGAACGGCGAGCCTTTTCCGCATCGCAATCTCATTCTCTACATCACTTTTATCGTAATATTGGTAACTCTACTCGTACAAGGGCTTAGCTTGCCGGCTCTTATCCGTTGGGCTAAATTCCCTGATTATGAAGATCATATTCCTGAAGATGAAGCCGAAAGCTTTATTAGGAAATCATTAGCGCAAGCGGCTTTGGATTATATGCAAGAGCATTACAAAGAAGGAATAACGGATAGTTTTCTGTTACAGAATCAAAAAGATATATGGCAATACCAACTCGATACCCCCAAGTGTAGTACTACTGCCGAAGTGCGGAAGATATACATCGCTATTTTGCATCATCAGCGAGAGATATTGCAACAACTGAACAAAAATCCACGTATTGATGAAGAACAAATACGCAATTTCCACCGACAGTTGAATTTAGAAGAAGAAAAGTGGGAAATGAATTAGTTAATTTGCCGATTTGCGAATTTGTCTTGTAGGTACGAGCGTCTCGCTCGTACCCTCAGAACATATTGTTTTATATTAATCAGTTTCTTTTTCGTATTTGTCTCCGTGAAAGTAATCGTAAGCACTCACTTCCAATTCCCCCCAATCAGAAATAAGACACCCTTCTTTATCGTATATACTATAAACTTGCTGTATGTTGCCTATGGGGCATTCACCGTCTAAGCCTAATAGCACGCCGTAAAACACATCGTTTAACAACAGGTCAATCACTTCTTCTAATTGTTCTTTTTGAGTACTGCTCAGTGCCATTTTTTTTATTTTGGTATTTACAGCTGAAGGATAGTCTGGTTGTACCTGAAAGCACGACTTTAAAAACTTTAGCTTTTCAATATAAAAATTCTTTGCAAATTCGTCTGAGGTCATAATGTTAATTAGCTGATATGTCAATTTGTTCATTACTTAGTTTAATAATTGTTGGTAGATTTGGAAATCCTCGTCTTTTTTTGCAAAAGGTATTCTTTCTTTTTAAGGGTACGCTCACTAAAAAGCGCACAGAGGGCTTCTATTTGTTCGGTTTCCTCCGAAATGTATTTAGCAAAGTGCTGTTGTAAAGACATAAATCTATTTATAATTAGCTTATATGGGCAAAAGTTTTAAAATGTTATAAAAAAGAAATATTAGCCAAAAATACCAAGCCATTCCTCTATATTTTCAGCCTTATTAAAGTATAACGCTCTTTCTATATCGGTATCATCAGGGGGCATTAGTTCTACATTTATATACACTTGTTCTCGTACTTGGTTGAGGGCAAAAATACCCGTCTCGTCCAGCTTTTTCATCGCATATACCATAGCAGCAAGTCGTAAGTTGTATTCCTTATCCCATTGTTCTTCATTGTTGTAATCCATAAGAGAATCACGCTCCTCAAATAATTGCTTTACCTGCCGAAAATATTCCTCATAACCAAAAGCGTAATAAGGGCTATCGGCAAATGAGTATTTGTAGTATGGTATTTCCTCTTCGGGGATAGATCTCTCATTTACCAATCGCTCTAAAGCTTCCACCGACCACGCCGCAATACAAGGTGGAAGAGCCTCACCCGTAGTGAGTAGCACACAATAGTAATAATGCTCTCCGTTTTCAAAGAGTTTTAAAAATGCTTTTTGAGTAGCCTCAAAAATAGCTTCGCCTAACGGTTGTAGTTCAGGGGACATTTTGTTTAGTTCTGTTTTTCTACATTATGAAATCTATTCTCTAAGATATGTATTCTCTCTAAGAGTTTATTAAAAGGCAAGGAATCTCCATATATCATTGACTCTTGCATCTCTTGATAGTCCTTTTCCCATACAGCGACTACATTAGAGGGAGGTATCAATTGTATTCTTTTTCGTATATCAGGCGTATAATCTACTCCTAAAACACTAGTAAAGAGTTTTCTATGGTGCGCAATAGTCTCCCACAATTCATTGTTACTGATAGCTTCTATTGCAAAAGATTCGTCCATCATTTTCTCTAAATCATACAAGTGTCGTGATTTTCTCTCTGCCTTATCCCCTTTGTGAGTTGTGAATAATTCATGTAATAGGAAGGCTTTTTCTAAAAAGGTCTTAGCAGGAGAGGCTGTTGTAATAATCACAGAAACCATATCTGTTTCAATTTGTTGGAAAGTAGAGGTTATTAAGCTCTTAACTTGTGTAGGCTCTGTAGGTTCAAAAAGCGAACGAGTACCCACTTCTAAAACTACCTTTGGTTGTAGATAGTCAATACTGCTAAATAATGACTGATAAAAGACTTCTACTTTTCTGGGTTCAGGATAGGTGTTATCTCCTTCACCATTAGGTTGTGCTATGATAGTGCAAAACTTTTGTAATCCAAAATTTTCTATAACTTGTTTGAGTGCTATAGTAAATTCTTTTTCAACAAACAAAGATGATTGCTTCCTAAGTTGTTTGATTTGTTTTTTTGTTAAATCTCTTTCATAACCAAAGTAATTTCTGTCAATAACTAAATCTATGTCTTCTGAAAAACGATGAATCAACCCATAAGATTTACTAAGAGAAGTACCTCCTTTGAAAAGGAGTTGGCTTGCAAAAGGCAATGTAAATAAAAGCTGCAAAAGAGTTGTGACCCATAAATCTTTTTCTACTGCTTGTATAGGGAGTCCTATACGTGCAGCAGTTTGGGTAATTACCGTTTTTTGTTGTTCTGGTGTGAGGTTAAAGTAATTCATACAGCTGTTTTATAAGGGTTCTTATCCAAGAGGGCATCAGTTTATAATCTACAGAGATTTTACTTTCTGGAATATTCAAGAGTATTTTTCTTAGCGCTTCAGTATGTTCTTGTGTAATATGCGGTGCTCCTATCTCTTTCAAAGCAAAAACTATTAGTTGGGCTGTTTTATTCTGAAAAGAAAGGTTTTTAGGGGTGGTGTGTTTAAAGCAGAGTTGATGTCCGTCAAACAACTGAATTTTGCGAGCAGTACCATCGGTCATAAACACTATATTCATTGGTACTTGTGTGGTTAGCCCCAGTATATTCATAGCATAAGCACCTGCAGGAGCAATACGAATCTTATCACGCTTGGCAATACTTTGAGCGATTTGTTCGTAAGAAGGATAGAGTACCCCCAAACCTAAAGTTTTATCGTACTTAGGATAATAGTAAATACCACGAGCTATACGAATAAGTTTGCCTATATGGGTAAGCCGTTCTAATGATTTGAGTATGGTTTTTATTTCAGCTAAGGCTACAAAATCATTAGGGAAAAACACATTTCCCTTCCCGCATTTTGATAACCTTTTAAGTATTTTATCATCAGTACTTTCCATACGATACAAGCTATTATTTTGTCGCAAAAATACACTTTTTTTGCGACAAAACAAGCGTGTTTTTATTATACTTTCTTCAAAAAAGAATCTTCTATATCGCTTACCACTACCACAAAATCATCGGTAGAAGGAATGCTAAGAGATACCCATTCTTCTTTGAGGCGTTTGGCACAAGAGACTAATAGTTTTGTGGCAGCACTGCTCTTTTCTTGCATTTCAGTCTCTTGGTTGAAGAGGTCAAAGAGGGCCGTGTCTTCATTGTCTGTTTCAATTTCTATGGTATGGGCATAGTCGGCAGTGTTCCAAAGTAAGCTATCGGCTCTTTTTCCGTAGCTTTCCTTCCATTCGAGCCTTTCGCTTTCAGTGCCAAAACCTATTGTTGGAGGCATTATATATTGGTAATCAAAGGCTATATTCAGACAATACAAAGGCTCTGGGATAGGATAGGCTTTGATTGCAGGAATTAACAACGCATAGAAGCGCTCGGCTACACGCTCCGAGAGCTTTTTATAACTCACTTTCTTATCTTTCTTCTGATACCATACCCCTCCATCTTTCCCTGTAATACTATTGAGCTCGCCCAGCATATCATAGGTATAGACAAAACCACGTTCAAAGCCTTCTTCAGCCGAATGATCATCTTTCTCTATCCAATCACAGCTTATAAGTTTATCATTTTCATAGAACATTGTCTTCTGTGACCATTTATTGCCTTTAAAAGCTGCATAGATAGCCTGCAATAGCCCATTTTTATAGACAAATATCTTTGTGTTGATACATCTTTTTTCCTTAAAATAATCAAAATGATAACTGATAATTTGGCTGTCTTCTCGGAAGTAGAAAGTTTCATAACACTGTCCTTTAAACTCAGTATAACTGCGTTCCACTATAATCTCATCGTTGGCATTTACGCCATATTGATATTTATCCTCTGCATTTTCGGGAGTTTCTTTAAGGATTTTACTCTTGGGAAAGCGATTTTGCTCGAAATAAAAAGGCTCTAAGGAGAAGAGTCCCACGCCTTTTGCTGCCCAAAACCAACGCACTACTTGCGCTTCTATTTGGGCTTTCAACGCTGGGTAATTCGCTTGGGCTTGGTCGTAAAGTTTTCTTGCTTGTTCGTTCATAAGATTTATATTAGTAGGAAAAAGCTAAGGGAGGTTTATCTTCTTGAGTTCGCCTGAAGGGGTGAGTAATAGTACCTCTTTAGCTTTGTTTTTATCAGAGCGATTCACACTCATTTTCATCTCATAGACCACTTGTATCATTGGCTCTACAATAATAGGGTTGAGCACTACATCAAAATCTCGGTTGGTGATAGGTTGGTAATACTGGGTAACCGTCTTGCTGGCTTGCATGACATTGCCTGCTCGCTTGTTCGGTATAGGAGTACTACTATAGGCCTCATAGGTGTTATATAGCTCTGAAGGAGAGGTTAGGGAAAAGCCATCGGTTATCTTCTTTTCAGCGGAGGCAAAGCCCTCGCCAAGGGTAGTCTCATAGAGCTTTTGTTTTTCAGCAAAGGCGGCTTTGACCTTCTCTTTGAGTTCTTTCTTTATAGTATCTAACTGTGTACTGTAGTAGTCCATACGCACGAGGTCATAAATCTCACTATTGGCCAAGAGGGTGATCAGCTCATTGAGACGAGTAGCCTCATGGAGTTTGATATGCAAGTTTTGCTTGAGTTCGAAGCCTGTAGGCACTTCATTGTAGGTACGCTTGCTAAATACCTTCTTCTCGGTCTCAAATTCGTACATAGGGACAAAGGAGATCATATCCACAAAAGCCTCCATGTTCTTAGCCTTTAGGGCAGAGAGCACAGGGGAAAGACGCTGGCTCATCAGGGAGGTAGCCTCTTCGGCGGTCTTTCCTGTCTGTACTACACTAAAAATAGCTACAAAGGCATCGGCCTTGATATTGGCCAGTCCCTTGGCTGAGACCACCATATCGTAATTGGAGGGGAAATCAACCGAAAAGTTGCTGTTACTGATGCTATTTCGGCCTCTGTTTTGGTAATTGAGGTTTCCTGAGGCCTGCCCAAAACAGAGTGTAGTGCTCACAAGGGCTACGGAGAAAAAGAAATTTTTCATATTATTTTCTGTTTTTATATTTTTAATGGTATGGTTGCCCCTACTGAGAAGCGGAATTGGCCACTCTCAAAAGGGTAGTTTTCGCTTATATCACCCCAAGGGAATGCGTATCCTGCTTTTACGTAGAAAATAAGAATTTGGAAACCTGCTTCGGGGGCAAAGTAATAGGGGGAAAAAATCAACTGAGGGCGCAACATAAGCACAGGGATGTCTATAAAACTACCATGAGAAACATCAGCTCTGATCCATGCTGAGAGTTGCGCTTCGGGGATAGCGATGAGTTTTTTGTCTTCCGAACGGAAATTGCCCGCAAGTCCTGCCAATAGTACAATTTTTTTGCTGTCATAACAGCTGAAATGTAGCCCCAACTGTCCATAGCTACTACCTTGCTTGAGGTAGCTGACATCTATGGTGGGGATTCCCTCATCAGAGGTCTGGGCTACAGCAGGCAGCACTACCCACATATATAGCAGTAAAAGGAGTTTTCTCATTACATTGCGATTTTATTATTTCAGCATAAGCATATTGACCTCTTGGATAAAGAAGTTGAGGTTTTGGTTCAGTGAATGTATCACCGACTGCATTTGGTCAAACATCTCGGCACGGGTATGCAAATCACCCGCATTATAGACACCTCCATCGCTAAAAACTACGGCTTTCAGTGCCTTTTCTTTGTCATTGTCAAAAAGATGTTTGATCCATCTTCTTTGTGTATTTTGCAAAACGGAGCTTTCTCCTGAATTGGTAAAACGAGGTTCGTTGATCATATACCATACAAAGGGCGGAAATTCAATATCATTTTTCTCGGTGATAAAACAACGCAACAGATTGCGAGGGTGTTGTAGTATTATCTTTTTCCCTTTGGGATTAAGCGTAAGGAAGCTCAAGCCCGCACCGAGTATCCCGCTACCTACAGCAACTCCCTTATTCCAACCATCATCGGCTATATAAGCGCCCGCCACAGCGGAGGCTGCTCCCACAAGTATGGAGGCTACCGTAAGGCGGGTAACATTTTTGTCATTGATATTACTCAGGGTAGTGGCTATTTGGTCGATGCGTTCTTCTTCACAATCCAACTCCGCAGTTACCGAATTCATCTGTGAGAAAATAGCGTTAATCTTGCTATGGATTTCTATTTTTAAAGTATTGCGCTTTAGTTGTGCTTGCTCAGAAGGATCATCGGCCAAAGCGATTAATGATAATAAAGCCTCATCGGTATCGGAGGCATAAGCGATCAGGATATTTCTGGAGGATAGTTTTCCTTCGAAAAGTTTTTTGCCCAACGCAAGCTTGGCTTCATCAATTACTATGGGTGCTTCTTTCTCCTTTGTCACTGTATAGGGTGGGGGAACACAATAGTCATCAGGAGCTTTTATTTTCTTGGAAGATGCACAACTTATACAGAGTAAAAGGATAGGTAAAAAAAGGTGCTTGAAACTTATATTCATAGAATTAATTTTCGTATTTTTCTGTAAAATAGGAGACCACAAGAGCAACCGAAATAGCTATACACACGCAGAGGTCACCCACGATGGCTAAAGGGAATAGGAGGGCGGTTCTGAGGGTACTACCAAAAGTTTTTTGGCGTTTTTCCAAAAGGTGTAGGGTAATGAATATTTTTAGGTTCAAAAATGGGCTATTTAGTGCGGCAAATATACGAAAAATAATGACTAATTTTGTATATTTGTAGCTTTATAGATAAATAGTTACCTTTGATTATGTACCCAATAAAAACGAGTGATTTTTTCAATCATACCCTAAATAAGGAATTATGGGATATTGATATTGTCAGGAATCTCTCAGAAGATTCTTTTGCAACGAGAAGTAGTATTTTATACGCTATATATTCATCAAAATACAAGATAGAGTTCTGCTTTAAAAAAAATAGAAAGCTCTACTATATTAACGTGAGTTCGATATAAGAAAGTT
>NZ_KE992101.1 GCF_000466425.1 Capnocytophaga sp. oral taxon 863 str. F0517 | reverse complement strand
AGAATGGCAATGTGATTAAGTTAGATACTCAAGGGAAAAATATTGAGATTTCTGCTCCTGAGACAATTAATATCACTGCTAAGAACATCAACTTAAAGGCAAGTGATAGCATTGATTTAGATGCTAATGTAAATATCACAGAAACAGCTGGAAAGGCTAAGAAAACGGATGTTTGTGGAGATATGTTTGTATATGTGAATGGTGCTTTAACTGAGGTGATTGAGGGAGATTTGCATAGTGAAACAAAAAATGTGAGAACAGAAAACAGCACAGGAGGTATGGTCGTAAATTCTGAAGGTGCTATAGAAAACCACTCGCAGCAAAAAGTTCGTATAAATGGTGGTGAAAATACAAGAATGTCATAATTATGAGTAGAACAAGAATTGTAGGAGGAGTATATACTAAAATCACAGGAGGTGATTATAAGATGTATACAGAGGGTGATACTATTATCACAGCTGCTGGTAAAAATGATTTTGTCAATGCTGAGAAGGTCATTATTGGGACTAATCCTGAGAAAATGGATTTTAGAGGAAAAGGAGGCACTCTTCTTATTACAAAAGTAGAGAGCGAACCTAAAGGAGATGTATCACCTAATCAGAAGGTAACTTATAAAGTTACGCAATATAATTTCTCTGAAAAAGTAACTGAAGCTGATAAGAATCGTATACAATGGGCTATTAAAATTGATGATAAACAAGAGGTTTTAAAAGAAAAAGGCGAAAAACTAGTGTTAACTATAAAAGAAGAATGGGCAGGAAAAGAAATTAGTGTAATGCCTTATCTTAAAGAGCCTGTAGAGAAAATTAGTGTGAAAACAAAAATAATAAGAGAAGAAGTTTTAATAATTATAGGAACAGAAAATAAGAAGAAAGAATTAATATTTCCCGCTATGGGGATAAGAAAATTACGTACTAAATTTGCTAAATATCCTTTTGTACGCTTTATTATATTTACTGGAAGTTATACAGAAGATCAATTATCAAAGATAGAACTTTCAGCTATTTATCATAATAAAAGAGTAGAATGTCAAAGGGTCAATACTATTGATGATGTTATAAATATCATAAACTCAGGAGATATTAGTAATAAAAAAGATAAAAGTATCAGAAAGGTAAAAAGTATTTTTATATATTCTCATGGGTATGTATATGAAAAAAATAATGAACATGAAGGTGTGATAGCTTTTGATTATGACAATAAGATAAATGAACAAAAATTAGATAAATCTTCTTTTTCTAAAATTGATAATAATATTTTTTTTAGATAATAACAGAACAGAATTGTATTCATATGCTTGTAGAACAGGAATTGGAGTTTCATCAACTACGGGAATAACTGACCCTAAGAAAAATAATAGCTTAGCTCAACATATGGCAAATATAGGAAAAATAACAGTTTTTGCATATATGAGAAAAACAGATTACAAAAATACTTGGGGAACAATAGCACATAGAAGAACATACGAATCTGATCATGATAGTGGAGAAAATATATGGGAAAATTTTAAATCAGATTTATATGATATGCTACCAGATCCTGATGATATGAAAGAATTTTCTAAATATAGAGCACATCAAGAGATAATTGATGGAGCAGTATGGAATATTAATGGCGCTTACATTGATGTTAAACCAGGTACGACCCCAGATTCTGTTCCTGATACATTCTATAAATATACTCCAAAGAAATGAAAAATATAAAGAGAAGTTTTAAAATAGCTATACTATCTATTTTTGTAGGAAGTATACAAATGGTAATATTCCTTCCTGATGGTTCCTATTGTGATGACTTAAGTAATGATGTCATTTCAGGGATATTTAGATTTATGCCAATTCAATTTATAATTATGTTTTTTAATAGTTATATTTTTAAGTCTTATGATAAATATACATCATTATTTGTTTTATTATTTTTTTGGCTTTATATCAATAAAATAGAATTTACAAATAGAGAAGCTTGTTGGTCAACTTTTTCAGAAAGAGAGATTGAAGAATACGTAATAGATCATTCAATTTTTCCTTGTTCTATATCTTTATTTCTTTTTTTTTGTATATATTGGATTATGAAAAAAAAGAATATGGATTCTAATCTATTAAATACAAAAGTCCATCATAATCATTAAAATTATATTGTAATATGAGAAATATTATATACCTATTTTCTATTCTATCTGTTAGTTGCCAACAATTTACAGGATATTCATCTAACAGTCCTAATATTGATACACTCAGTACTAAAAACTACACTTCTGATACAGGAAATCACTTCCGTGTGGAAGAAGATACTATATTGTACTACAACGGGAAGCAGTTCCTTTTAACAAACTCAATACAGGAGTTGATAGGAATCATCAATGTACCTTATAGAAAAGAAGAAATGATTGAAAACACCTCTATTTCAAAGCGTTGGTATTGGAAAAAAGGAGCTCTGGCTTATTGGTATAGTGAAGATGATGGTGGTATTCGTTTTTTCAAGAGTAAAGAAGACTACGAGAATGTAGATATAAGCGCCACCGAATACTCCTCAGAAAAAGAGATGATAAGAGCACAAGGAATGTATGATAGCTTGTATGTGAAGGAATACCCAGAGAAAGTGCTATCTACTTTTTATATATGGGATGAATTAGGCTTTAATATTTCTACACGAGGTACAAGCGATACTATTGCAAGAATTTGTATATTCCCTCTACCTATGCGAGCCATAAGGAGTCCTTTTAGCAAAAATAAACCTAATAGCCAGCCAAAAGCCATAGCAGCAGAGAAAAAGGACTATGAAGATTACACAAGAAGTCTTCCCAAAGGTGCTTTTAAAGGAAAAATCACTTATAATGGAAATACTTGTGATTTCTCACAACTAAAAGCAACTGATTGGGATAAAATGGTAAAACAATTGGGGCTTGAAGGTGCATACTATGATGACCCTGGTGATTCAAAACAATGGAGTAGGAGGAATAGATCTTACGAAGTTCATATTACCTTTAATCGTATGACTAATGAAGGATCTATCGATTACCGCTCTCCTGATGAGGTTGGTAGTATAGATTTTGTGGAGAAAATCATTATATCTAAGTAACAGTATTTATCCCTCCTTCTCCACCAAATACCTCAGCTCAGGATCGTTGGCGATGCGTTCTTTTTCGCGTTCAATGATTTCAACGACATCTAACTTTATTTGACGGTAATTGGCTTCTACCTGTTCTTTGGTAGTGTCGTTGCCGTTGGCATCGGTAAAGGATAGGACTTCAGGGATTTTCTGGTAGGCTTTGGTCTCAGCAGCTACTTTCTTGTTATCTACTATAATCTGAGCGTGGAATATCTTCTGCTCAATACGCTCGTCAAAGTTGTCAGAGACTGCCCCAACGAACATCCCTTGAGTAAGATTGGATATTTTGCTGGCAGGAATTAAACTATCCAATTGTGTAGATATGGAGGTAGAGGTGTCATTGCGGTTAATCGTGGTAGATTGCCTTTTCTGCAATACCTTTCCAAAACGTTCAGAAA
>NZ_KE992100.1 GCF_000466425.1 Capnocytophaga sp. oral taxon 863 str. F0517 | reverse complement strand
ATTTAGCTTCAATATTTTTATTGATTCTCAAGAGATTATAGTCAAAAAGAAATGGTTTGCGAATTTATCAAACGGAAATTGAGAGTTAGAAGTGACTCTAACTCCTTTTTATAAGTATATATATTATCAAAGAAATTCCTTATAGCATCTCGGGATTCTGTCTTGTTCCGATAGAAACCTGTATTGATTACTTTTTTCCGTAAGAATTTCCACAAGCGCTCTATTAAATTGAGGTTTGGAGAGTATGGAGGCAAGAAAATTTGCTTGATTCTATTATCTTCTACAGATGGTGCAAAAATAACAAATTTTTTATTTATCCACAATCTAAATTTGTTTGACTATAAAACAGAAAAAAAACGTACATTTGCAGTTTATTAAGAAAAGAGATTTTGATGCGATTACATAGAAATTTGGTAGATGCCGTAGTAGAAGGCTTTTTGCAGATTAACAATGATCATCTCTATGCCGACAAGGTCATAGAGCGGTTGCTCAAGCGAGATAAACGCTGGGGGAGCAAGGATAGGGCTTTCATAGCCGAGACCCTCTATGAGCTGATACGCTACAAGCGGCTCTATACGGAGATAGCTCAGGAGAAGGCACCTTTTACGGTGCAGAGTACCCGAAGGATATTTGCTGTATGGGCGGTGCTACGTGGGATTACACTACCGGAATGGTACTTTGAAGGGACACCGGAGCGGCGCATCAAGGGGCGCTTCGATGCGCTTTGCAAGGAGCGCGCCATACGTGAATCAATCCCTGATTGGTTAGATGCGCTTGGTGTAGCCGAGCTTACCGAAGGGGTCTGGGAAGCAGAATTGCATGCCCTGAACCAACAAGCACAGGTGGTGCTACGGGTCAATACCCTCAAGACAGATCGCAAAGCACTTCAGGCACAGCTAAGCAAAGAAGGCTATGAGGCGGAGCCCCTTGAGGGAATGTCAGATGCCTTAAGGCTGAAAAAGCGTGCCAATGTATTCCTCTCGGAGGCCTTCAAGCAGGGACTTTTTGAGCTACAGGATGCCGCTTCCCAAAGAGTAGCCCCCTTGCTCTTGGGGAACTGGACTGCTGCGCAGGGGAGCCTCAAGGTAGCCGATTGTTGTGCGGGAGCAGGAGGGAAAACCCTTCATTTGGCTTCGCTGATGGGAGGCAAAGGCAAAATCGTGGCGATGGATATCTATCCACAGAAGTTAGACGAACTGGCTCGTAGGGCAAAGCGCAATGGGGTTTTCAATATAGAAACACGCCTGGTAGAACCTAAATACCTCAAGCGACAACGCGGCACTTTCGATAGGGTACTTATTGATGCCCCTTGTTCGGGGCTGGGTGTCTTGCGCCGCAATCCGGATACCAAGTGGAAGCTTACCCCTGAGTTCTTAGATCAAATACGTGCCACTCAAGCTCAAATCCTTGAGCAATACAGCCAGCTAACCAAGCCAGGGGGACAGCTGGTCTATGCCACTTGCTCGATACTTCCCAGTGAAAACCAGCAACAAGTACAGCGTTTTCTCCAAAGTGAAGCCGGCAAGCGCTTTACCTTAGTGGAAGAACACCAGATTTCGGCCACTGAAGGCTATGATGGATTTTATATGGCGCTTATTAGTGACAAATGACAAGTGACAAGTGACGAGTGACAAGTGACAAATGACAAATGACAGATGAAGATAGCCTATGACCCTATATATACCCATCCGGTGCCGGAGAATCATCGTTTTCCGATGGAGAAGTATGCCCTCTTACAGGAACAGTTATTGTGGGAAGGAATCTGTCAGCCTACAGATTTCTTCACTCCCGAGAAGGTAGCGATGGAGGACTTATATTTGGCACATATGCCAACCTATGTACAGGATTTTGTAGGGCTGCACCTTGAGGAACGCACTCGTATTCGGATAGGTTTTGTGCAGAGTCAGCAGCTTGTGGATAGGGAACTGACCTTGGTGCAAGGCACGATAGTGGGGGCGGAGTATGCCCTTTCGGAGCGTGTTGCCTTCAATATAGCCGGAGGTACCCATCACGCCTATTCAGATAGGGGCGAGGGCTTCTGTATGCTCAATGACCAAGCGGTAGCAGCGGCCTATCTACTTGAGCGAGGTAAGGCACGGCGTATCCTCATCATCGATTTAGATGTACACCAGGGCAATGGTACTGCCGAGATATTTGCCCAAAGGCCAGAGGTATTCACCTTCTCGATGCATGCGCAGGGGAACTATCCCTTTGTGAAAGAACAATCGGATAGGGATATCGCCCTCCCTAATGGGGTAGGGGATGCGGCCTATCTTGCCCAGCTATCGGCTGTATTGCCGAATCTTTTCCAGCAACATCAGCCTGATTTTGTCTTTTACCAATCGGGGGTGGATGTGCTGGAGAGTGATAAGTTTGGCAAGCTCTCCCTTAGCTTGGCGGGCTGTAGGGAGCGTGACCGACTGGTATTCGAGGCCTGTGCTCAGCGACAGGTACCGGTGCAATGTAGCATGGGAGGGGGCTATTCGCCACGGCTATCCACTATATTAGAGGCACATACCCAAACCTTCAAGGTAGCCCAAGAAGTGTTCGATATTTATAGTTAAACAAATTTAGATTGCGAATAAATAAAAGATTTATTATCTTTGCACTGTCTATTGAACTAACACTGTCACCAACAGAAATAGAGGAACTTAGAAAGCTCCAACGCAACTTGCAAGGTCGCTCGGATTATGCCCGAGTTACCTGCATTTTGATGCTTTCTATGGGCAATACTCCTATTTTTGTTGCTGATTGCTTAGGTATAGATATTTCTACTGTTTATCGTTATCGTTCCTTATATCTTGAAGGAGGACTAGATAAACTTCTTGAGAATCGTTATAAAGGTTATCAAGGTCTGCTTAATATTTTTCAAATAAAATCCTTAAAACAAGAGTTACGCACACATCTTTATACAGATGCAAAACAAGTATCTCAATGGGTTAAAGACACTTTTGAAGTTACCTATACTCCACAAGGAATGGCTGATTTACTTAACAGAATTGGTTTTTCCTACAAGAAAACAACCAAAGTGCCTTGTGAGGCGGATCCTTTAAAACAAAAACTATTTGCTGAAGCACTCTCTAAAATTCTTCAAGAAAAGGAAGAAGGGGATGTGGTGTATTTTGCCGATGGTGTTCATCCTACGCACAACAGCCGTTCCACTTATGCTTGGATAGAGAAAGGTAAAGAGTTTCAACAACCAACAGTTAGTGGGCGTGATAGAGTGAATATCAATGTTTTACTTAATGCTTATGATGTTACAGATGTAATAGCTCTTGATTGTGAATGCGTTAATGCAGAATCAACAAAAGAACTTTACGAATTAGCTCTTAAAAAGCATCCAAACGCTAAAAATATTTATATTATATCCGATAATGCTCTCTATTATCACAATAAAGAGCTTCAAAACAGGGTAGAAGATAATAGAATCAAGCAAATCTTCTTGCCTCCATACTCTCCGAACCTCAATTTAATAGAGCGCTTGTGGAAATTCTTACGGAAAAAAGTAATCAATACAGGTTTCTATCGGAACAAGACAGAATCCCGAGATGCTATAAGGAATTTCTTTGATAATATATATACTTATAAAAAGGAGTTAGAGTCACTTCTAACTCTCAATTTCCGTTTGATAAATTCGCAAACCATTTCTTTTTGACTATAAAACCCAACCTTATTACATTTTTTTAGATTTTGGTAAATTATTTTGTTGTTACAATATAAAATTGTAATTTTGCTCGTCTAAAAATATATTTTATATTATATAAATAATATACTTATGTTACTTACTTTAGCTTCTCTAAAAACAGGACAAGTCGCTATTATTGAAGGATTTACCCCTGAATGTCGACAAGAGGTACGACAACGCTTGTTGGACTTAGGCTTTGTACGTGGTTCCAAAATATTTGTGGAGAATATAAGCCCTTTGGCTGACCCCGTAGCATATAATATTCATAATACCCAAATTGCCCTCCGCAAAGAGGATGCCCTTTGTATATTAATTAGCTTATCCCTATGAAAAATACTTGTGATACTTGTGCCCTAAACCCTTCAGCTTCCCTAAAACCCTTAGGAGAGGAGACAGGAACTTTTGATTATACTATTGCTTTGGCTGGTAATCCTAATACTGGGAAGAGTACTGTGTTCAATGCTCTTACCGGTCTGCGCCAACACACGGGCAATTGGCCGGGAAAAACAGTTACCCGTGCTGAGGGAAGTTTTCTATTCCATGACTTACGTTACAAAATAATTGATCTCCCTGGCACATATTCGCTACTTTCTACCTCTGAAGATGAGGAAGTAGCACGGGATTTTATTCTCTTTGGTAAGCCTGATGTAACCGTGATAGTGGTAGATGCAAGTCGCTTAGAGCGAAACCTAAGTCTTACCCTTCAAATATTAGAAATTACAGATAAAGCAGTGCTTTGCCTAAACCTAATGGATGAGGCTTCCCGACACCATATTAGCATAGATACACGTACTCTTTCACGGGATCTGGGTATTCCTGTAGTAGCTACCAGCGCCCGTACCAGAGAAGGTATTGATGATTTACTTCTTGCCATTGAGGAGGTAGTAAGTGGTAAGTTCCAAACTAAGAAAAAAACATTTATAGAACTCCCTAAACAGCACATTGAAGCTATTGCACAATTAGAGCAAATACTTAACAAACTGAACCCTACACTCCCTAATACACATTGGTTAGCTATGCGCCTTATTGAAGGTGACCAAAGTATAAAAAAAGGAATAGCCGAAGGTTCTTTTTCGGAAAAAAACAATCCTGAAGAACAAAAGCATCTACTACACATCGCTCAGAAGTACCATCAACTATTAGGCGACAACTACCGTAATGATTTAGTAGAAGCTATTTATGCACAAGCCTCTGCCCTGACAAATGCTTCAGTGAGTACAGACCTCTCTGCTCGCTCTTTCCGCATAGATCGTGCCATTGATAGGATAGTAACTCATAAGTTTTGGGGATTTCCTATTATGTTCCTTCTATTGGCTATAGTATTATGGATTACTATTACAGGTGCTAACTACCCATCAGAACTACTTTCCGATTTTTTTGTAGGTTGGTTATATCCTCTGCTGAAGAGTGGCGCTGAGACTTTGCATTTTCCATGGTGGCTTAGCGGTTTCCTTATTGATGGCATCTATCTGGCTACTACTTGGGTTATTTCAGTGATGTTACCTCCTATGGCTATTTTCTTCCCTTTATTTACCCTTTTGGAGGATTTTGGCTACCTACCACGTGTAGCTTTCAACTTAGATAAGCTCTTTCGCCGGGCAGGAGCACATGGCAAGCAAGCCCTTACGATGAGTATGGGATTTGGCTGTAATGCTGCAGGAGTCGTGGCAACACGTATTATTAATAGTCCACGAGAGAAACTTATTGCTATTATTACTAATAATTTTTCTCTCTGTAATGGCAGATGGCCTACCCAAATACTCATTGCTACCCTGTTCATTGGAGCATTGGTACCCAAACAATGGTCCGGTACTGTATCCATGCTCGCTGTAATAGGAATTGCAATATTAGGAATTATCTTTTCATTTTTCACATCGTGGTTACTGAGCAGAACTTTGCTCAAAGGAGAGTCCTCTTTCTTTGTATTAGAACTCCCTCCTTATCGTCCTCCACGTTTCTTTCAAACTCTTTATACCTCTCTTATTGACCGTACCCTCATTGTACTGTGGCGTGCTATCGTATTTGCAGCTCCTGCAGGAGCCATAATATGGCTCATTTGTAATATACAAATAGGCAGTCAACCCATAGCCTTATGGCTTATACATGGCTTAGATCCTATAGGTATATTCATAGGACTTAACGGAGTGATTCTCTTGGCATACATAGTAGCCATTCCTGCCAATGAGATCGTTATCCCCACTATACTAATGCTTACCACAATGCTATTAGGTCAAGCTACCGCAGGCGAAGCAGGTGTACTGGTGGAGGCTAGCACCTCCGAAATAGACACCTTACTACATGCGGGGGGCTGGAGCCTATTAACTGCTATTAATCTGATGCTATTCAGCTTATTACACAACCCTTGTAGTACTACTATCTATACGATTTATAAGGAGACTAATAGTAAAAAATGGACGCTCATTGCTACCTTTTTACCTGTACTATATGGGGTATTGGTGTGTTTTTTACTAAGCAGAGTGTGGAAAATAGCCTTTTAAGAACTCGTTTTCCTTTTTTGATAAAAAAGTGGATATTTTTAGTGCTCTCATTAATAATATACTATTTTTTTAATAAGACAGAATTTTGCAAAGTTTAAGAGACTTGAATCAGAATACAAAACTATAACATATTAAAATTTAACCATGAGAAAAATCATTATAAGTGTAGCTATCATGAGTTTGCTCACCGCATGTGGTGAAAAACCAACACAAGAAAAGGCGGATTATGCAGTGATCTCAGGAAAGGTATCCATTCCTGAAAACCAGAAAATACAGCTCATTCTTAACAACGAAGTTCTTAAGGAAATTCCTGTCGGCACCGATGGCTCTTTCCGAGATACCATACGTCCTATAACAGAGAATCATTCTTACTATCTCTTTGAGAATCCTACTCTATTAGTTCCTCTTTATTTAGATAATGGGACTAATATAGAACTCTCTCTTAATCAAGACCTCTCCAAAGTAACCTTATCCGGTACGCAAGCAAAGCAAACACAATACCTAATAGAGAGAGAACTCTTTGTCAATAATAAAATATTTAGATCCGATGGGGCACTTTTCAAGCAGGAACCACAAGTCTTTAAGCAAAGCCTTAAATCTCTCTTCAGTGAACTTGAAACAAAGCTAAAAGGCTATGGATTAGAGGAAGATTTCGTAAAAAACCAACAAAAATGGATTAAGTATAAATATATAGGAGCATTGACAGAATATCCTGATTCTTATGACTATTTCTTAGGTAAGCAACCCACACTTCCTGAAGATTTCTATGCAGAAAGAAAGGAGTCATAACATCTGCATTTGCACCTTTGATGCTTTTTAGTGAAGATACAGAAACTTGGTCTTTTTTGAATTTTGATAATTTCATAAGACAATCTGTTTACACATTAATACATTATACTTCTCTTTTTATCTCGGCTGTTGTCTATTCCTTATGTTTTGCTTTTTTATGAGTTGCAAAATATCTGAATGATTCTCATTTTTTATAATCTTTGATCTTCTGGGTTTTCTATTTTTTTATTATTTGTTTTTATATTGTTATTGCCAAACACTGGTGTTTATCAACAAAATGTTAATGTTAAAAATTAAATTCTAATTGTATATTTTTGATAATTTCTTATCTTTTGCAAGGTGTAAAAAGCTCCATAATAGAGGTACTCACAAATGAGGAATTTCCTATTATACGCATTGTGTCAATTATAGTTCCTTTAAGTTTTAAGTCGTTTTTGATGATATTTATTAGACAATAAGTGATAATAGCTATGTGAATCTGGATTCTAACAGCGTTTTCAGATGTTCCCCAAAAGGTTTTTACCTTGAGATATTGCTTTATCCATTTAAAAAATAGTTCAACTTGCCACCTATTCTTATACAATAAGGCTATTTCATTAGCTTTTAGATAAAAATTGTTTGTATAATAGACAAAAGTTCTTTTAAGTTCTAGGGCATAATAAACAATTCGCCTAAGTTCAGAGGGGTAATTATCCCTATTCCTATTTCCTGTAAACCTAATTGTTTGATCACGTAAGATGTTATCATCATTTTCAAGAAGGTCTTCTCCTGAGATAATTTCATAATCAGGTAAGCCTTTCTCTCGAATAATAAAGAAAGCATTTGTTAAATTTATTTTATAAAGTCTATTTAGATCAAAATAGCCACGATCAAACACATAACATGCCAAAGGCTCAATTTCTATAAAATCCATTCCCTTGGTATCGTGAATATTAGCGTTTGTAATCCTATAGAATGTAGGTATCTTAGTAGCTAAATCAATTTGTGTATGGATTTTTATTCCTGATTTAGTGCTTCTAAAATTAGCCCATTCAAAAACAGACATACATAGATCAATGGTTGTAGAATCTATAGCATAGAATTTTCCATGCAAGCAAAAGTCTTTAAAAGAGAGCTTTTTTTGAGCTATATCTATCATATAGAAAGCATATTGCTCAAATATTTTTACATCTCTAACTTTATTTGCTATAGAAAAGGTCTTTAGATCTATAAGATTTTTTCCAAGACCTAAATGATAAGACATCTTAGAATTAGCATTGATAGTACCAACAAGTTCTCTAAGGCTAGCACAGCCTATAAGTTGTCCAAGAATGAGGGCTAACATCTGGTTCCAGTGAGAAAATTTCCAATTTTTAGTTCTATCATCATATTTAGAAACTAATCTATTAAAAAATCTTTGGGGCAAAAACGATGTTACTTGTGAAAAAACATATTTATTTGCATTCATTGCGTTAATTTTTGAACGCAAAAATATTATTTTTTCAAATCTCGGACAAGAAAATTCAATCTTAATTGACTGAATACAAGCTATTTAAAAACAATATTTAACAAATTTTAATAAACACCAGTGAATTAATGTAATCTTTTTGCCTTTGTATTAATATCATCTAAATCAGCGTCTAATTCAGTCCTTAAACGATTTTGAAGTTCAGATATCTCTTTTCTTGCTAAATCCTTATCTCCATGAATGTTATATCTTAACTTAATATCTCTAACCTCAAATCCGACTTGAAGACTATAATCAGCATGAGAACCTCTATGATAATATTTTTTATTGTTGGCTGTTGCCATTTTCTCATTATCCCACATTACTGGTGTTGCGTTGATTTTTTATTTTTTAT
>NZ_KE992099.1 GCF_000466425.1 Capnocytophaga sp. oral taxon 863 str. F0517 | reverse complement strand
TGCTAAAATTTCTCTACCCCTCAGCCCTTATGAATCAAGGCTTCACAGGCATTTCTTCACCGTCACGATAATAGGCTAAGCATAGCTTAAACTATGCTTAGCCTAAAGATACTGGAGATATTAAAGTTAATTTTCCGTGCCGGTTTTTAAATACATTTGTCCATCTGGGCCTGTTTCATACTCAATATTAGCTTTAAACGTTCTTCCCATAATTTCGTCATAATTGATTTCAAGGCGAAGTCTGCTGATATCTTGCCAATCACCTTTGCCAAAAATATATGGATTAAAACGGTACATGCTGCGGTCTACTCTAAAAAGTATTTTCCCTGCAAGAAGTTTTTGTAAAGCGTTATCAAGAGAGGATACTCTTTTCCATCCCATTTCATTGCAAATGGCTTGTTTTATGCGAGGAACCAATGTAACGCACATCCCATCTTCATCGCCAGCATATGATATGCGTTTAAGCAAACAAGCTGTGACGGATGCGTATTGTTTAGGGATATCTGCAAAATACATAATGTCTTGTAAATATAGTTTTATGTAGGCTGGTTCATCGC
This sequence comes from Capnocytophaga sp. oral taxon 863 str. F0517, assembly GCF_000466425.1. GTDB lineage: Bacteria > Bacteroidota > Bacteroidia > Flavobacteriales > Flavobacteriaceae > Capnocytophaga. The sequence goes on along the minus strand of NZ_KE992099.1, from coordinate 814 downwards.
CCCATGATAGCACTTTATTGGCTTTCTTACTGATTATTTCTCCTTTCTCATTAAGTTCCTTGGATTCAATAGATTGATTGATTCTAGGCATGCCTTCCTCCTTTGTCATCATTGTTTTAAGTAGTAATTCTACTCAATTATAAAGTAGCTATTTAAAAAAGTCAATTCTTTTATCCTACTCTAAAAATAAGTAGTTTGATACATCTAAACAGAGTAGTTTATATAATTCAAACAGAGGGCGTTTCTACTCTAAACAGAGTAGTTTCAAAAAACGCTGAAAAGCTTGATATATAAGGTCAAAATGGCATTTTTTGCATAAAAAAGTTCTCTGTAGTCTTATATGGCCTTTTTTTACCTTGCTGAAGGTATGCCTCCGGCGGTCCAGGGCGTTGCCCCGGAACCCTACCAGGGACCAGCCCCTGGACCCAGATAAGGGGGCCAGCCCCCTGTGACCCCCGTCCTCGCCGGAAGGCAGAAGGGCAGGGAGCCTGCCCCTGCAGGTAATAGGATATGGGATGCATAGACTGTCAAGGGACGCTCCTTATCCTCCTCCCTGCGGTCGTGCGGTACCGCTTAAGCCCTTGACAGTCGCTAAGGGTATTCCAGATAGCCTAAGGGTCTAAAAATGGATTCTGGGGCATTCTGGTGCGTTTAGGGGGCTGTTTATAGGATTGTTGCTTCCTGAGGTGCACTACAGGGGGGAGGATTTCCCCTTGTTTTTCCTTGATTGCTCCCCGAAGGGGCTTAACGCAGTGGTGCCCGCAGCATAGCGGAGGGCAGGCCGGGAGCAGCGGGAACCCATGGGGCGGCGGGC
>NZ_KE992098.1:26960-28237 GCF_000466425.1 Capnocytophaga sp. oral taxon 863 str. F0517 | reverse complement strand
ATCTTTAACAAATTAATGAAAAGAATTGTAGAGCATTTTCCCGTTTCCCAAAGTCAATTAGTATGCAGCTAAATAGACACCTCAATAAATTAAAAACAAGATAGAACAATGAACAATCTACTCACCTATATTTTTATTATATTTATTATTTTCAATAGTTGTACCCCAAATATAATTAATCAAGGAAAAATAGAATGGATTAGTAAATATGACTTATACGAAAACATTTACGGAAAAGGGATTGAATCTAAAAGAGGATTAAATGTTACAAAATTTCTAATTTTGAATGAATCTATCATTTTTATTGCAGCAGAAAAAGATAGCTACTTCTTTGATACTAAAGAAGATAATGCCATTTTATTCATCTCTAAAGATTTAGGAAATGAATACAAAGAAATCATATTTCCTGAAAAATCTATTGTTTCTATCCTTTCATATGGCAAAAAGTCTTTAATAGAAACTAATATAGGAGGTTATGGAAACAATGCTAAAAATTGTATTTACTTATTAGATAATACCTTATTAAAATATAAAAAAATTAGAGAATTTTCTCCTAATAGTATTTCTCAGATAAAATTTAATGGAAATTTTATTTCATATAATGAAAATGGAGATGTTATATTAATAGATATTTTAAATAATGTAAATTATAAAATTCCCAATATAGTTACTAAAGGTAATTACATATTAGAAGATAAAGACGCAAATATAATTTTTTTAGATAAGAATAAAATAATTAGATATAATGTTATAGGAGAAAAATTTACAACAATACGAAATTTGACAAAAACATACTCTACCATAACTGATGTTTTTGGAGAGATTAATTTAGGGGTAATTGATTTAGTGACAGGAACTGTGCATATTTACGACCTAACTGAGAGGGAATTATTTAAATTTTCTCCTAAAGATGAAAAATATAAATATCGTTATAAAAATTTTGTATGCGACTATAAAAGAAAAGAGTATTATCCTACAATTCGCTTTTCATATGATTATGGAAAAACTTGGAAAGAATACAATACGAGCGATTTTACAATAGAATCAAGTATATATGGTTTTTATAAGGATAAATACATAATTTTTGAAGCTGCCTTTATGGAAAAAGGGGCGTATATTATGATTGGAGAAATAATGAAATAAAACTATTGAGGTGTCAAAATAATTTCATGTATTTATACTCTGAAAATTAATGTATTATGGAATTATTTAAAGGACAAAGTCTCTTAGCGTTTACGGAACACTTTAAAACAGACTTAGTAATAATGGGAAGAATT
>NZ_KE992098.1:0-26860 GCF_000466425.1 Capnocytophaga sp. oral taxon 863 str. F0517 | reverse complement strand
GTCAATTAGTAGGTAGCTAAATAGACACCTCAATATAAGTATAAATATTCGTATAAAGGTATCAAATGAAGGAATATTCAAAGGAGTAATGCAAGAAGGTAAAATGATAACAATAGATGAATGGAATGCTAAATTCAAGTAATTATGACTCATATTTATAGAAACACACTATTCTTTTCTATTATATCATTCTTAATATATATTACACTACAGAGTATAGACAATCAAATGATGCTCTACTTTGCTGCTGCATTTTATTTTGGAATAATACAACATCTACAAGAATTATTTATAAAAAATATTCTTATTACATTCTTGCTCTCAGCAATAATATTAATTAGCTTCGTAGCCATATACTTCAGAATAAATAATAAAATATATAAGTTTGTAATTATTGTTCTATTAGCCTACCTCCTTTATATTATTGATATAGTACATTTATTTCTAAAATATCCATATAACACTTTTAGTAAATATGCTTTAATTACTATAAAAAGTTTCCTATTATCCCTTATTTACTTTAAAGGAAATAAAAATTAATTGAGGTGTAAAAATAATTTAATATATTTGCACTCTGAAAATGAATGTATGATGGAATTATTTAAGGGACAAAGCCTCTTAGCGTTTACTGAACGCTTTAAAACAGACTTAGTAATAATGGGAAGAATTTTCCTACATTACATAAGGTAATACATCAAGTAACGTTTCCCAAAGTCAATTAGCAGGTAGCTAAATAGACATCTTAATTAAAATAATTGAATATGAAATTGTTAAACATTATAATAGTCTTTTTTAGCATTTTCTGTAATGCTCAAAACAAAGAACTGATTAGTAAGACGTACTTAAAATTACAAAACGATAGTAAATCTTTTGAACAATTCGTTTTTTATGGTTTTTGTAATTGTAATGATACTTATTTATACACAGAAACATTTGAAGATAACTACATAACCACATTTAATCATCAAGAACCATTACCCCGATTTTTCGAAAAAGAAGAAATAAAGAAGGTGTTAGAGACTTATCACAACAAATACAAAAAGAGATTTGAAGGTGTTCAGAATAGTTATTATAATGGTTATTTGATAGTATCTAAATGTTATAAATTATATAATGTGTCAAATAGAAATTTAAAGAAAGCCTATTACAACCTACTATCTAATGATAGATTACAAAAAGAATGGATAGAGGATTATATGAGAGATTATTTAGATGATTATTTTATTAAAGTTCAAACTGAATAATAGAAAGGTATGCACGCTACTATTGTATTGGGCGTAACTATCATTTGGCAGATAGTATATGTAATACTCACGATTATACTGCATCATACATATTTGAAGTGAAGAAAATATCTAATGAATTAATGGATGAAGGAAGAATTTTAGGATCTGAAATTAAAAAACATTTAAAATGAGAACAATATATATATTATTTATTTGTTTTTTTATCAGTTGCTCTGATAAAACTCACTTAGCAGATAGATGCATAAAAAATCAGATTTTTTCAGAAAATTATGATAGTATTTCTGTGGATATAAGATATATTGGTTATGCTTGTTCAGAATGTCCTCAGTATAATATAGAAAAAGTTTATTATTCTGAAAATAAAGAAGAGTACTTTTATTTTAACAAAGAAATATATATTAATATTTTAGATAAAGAATTACAAAATCAAATAGATACCATAAAATATCCAACACACTGGAAATATAGAGTAAATGGACTTTTTAGCAGAAATGGTTTTGGAATGGGAAAGTTAGATATTTATACAGGAAAAATACTTAAATTAAATTTAGAAAAGTAAATAACATCTATTGAGGCATCAAAATAATTTCATATATTTGCTCTCTGAAAATGAATGTATGATGGAATTATTTAAGGGACAAAGCCTCTTAGCGTTTACTGAACGCTTTAAAACAGACTTAGTAATAATGGGAAGAATTTTCCTACATTACATAAGGTAATGCATCAAGTAACGTTTCCCAAAGTCAATTAGTAGGTAGCTAAATAGACACCTCAATTATTTTATTAAAGTTCAAACTGAATAATAGATTGGAAATGTTCAAGCAACATTGTTATCAAGCGAGCAATGGGGAGATGTATTAAAAAAATAGGAAAGGAATGATCCTATTTAGTATCTCAGGATGGAGTAATGCAGTAGGTCAATATCACTCTTTGGGATGGAGAAAATCTAATTTATGTAGGAAATATTTCTGACTATAACAATCCTGATTATCCTCATTACTACTTTCATATGACAAAATACTATGATGGAGAGGTGGGTAAAAAAGATAAAATAGCTCAAACTGATTTAATAAAATTATGGGAATTAAAATAAAAATAATAGTATTACTTTCATTTACAACTAATTTTATAGTTGCTCAGAATACACTAAAAGAGTTAAAAAGGTATGCACTCTACTATTGTATTGGGCATAACTATCATTTGGCAGATAGTATATGTAATACTCACGATTATACTGCATCATACATATTTGAAGTGAAGAAAATATCTAATGAATTAATGGATGAAGTAAGATTTTATACAGAGGAAAAAACTGATAAATATTATAAAGGTCCACCACCTCCTGCTTGGCTATATGATGAGCAAGCTAATTATATTTGTTATCTTTGCACTGATTTTTATGAATCACAAGAATTACATCATTTTATAAAGAGACTCATACGTAAATATAGAAAAAAACAACCTTTCTTGTAATATCTGTGGAGATACGGAAAGTCCTATAGTCGTCAGACAGCACATTATTTTATGCAAAAAATCCGTGAAGCTATGAAATCCAGTGAATTGCACAAAATGAATGATAGAGTGCAGGTTGATGAATTTACCATAGGAGGAAAAGAGGAATACAGTTTTAGAATTAATCGCTCACAAAATAAAGATACTATCTTTAACAAATTAAAGAATTGTAGAGCGTTCTCCCGTTTCCCTAAGTCAATTAGTAGGTAGCTAAATAGACACCTCAAAAAAGAAATATTAAATAAAATAATTAATGAGCAATTATGAGAGTATTTTTAGTATTACTATATTTGTATGCTTCCTATGTAATAGCACAATCTAAAAATGAAACGTTTGATTTTGAATTATATAAGAATCTTGGAAAAAATGCTGATATTTACAGACATCAATATTTAAAAACAGATGGTTGTATTCTTTATGAGATTAGTTTTGACAAAGAAGAAGGGGGGTATATAGAGGAAAGTTTGCCCTCTCCTTCTTTTATAACACGCCGTAAAGATTATTATCCGAATGGAAAAATTAAAAGTATCAAGCATTTTATAGGAGAAAATGTACTTATCGGAAAATCTGTTTATTACAATAAAAAAGGCGTTAAAAGAATTGTAGATGAAGATAAGAAATTCAAGAAAATTAAATATCCTTATATTTTACAATTCTTGGAAAAGAAAGGGCATATCAACCTTAAAACTGGAGAAGGTAGAAGAATTGTTGATATTCAAGGAACAAATGATTTTGGATTTCAATTACTTTATGTAGAAAAAATGAATATGTGGGAGGCTATCATAAAAGACGGTTACCCAAAAGATAAATGTTTAGAGAAATATATAGAATTAGCAAAAAAAGAAAAACAAAAAAAAGAAAAACAAAAAAAAGAAGAGGATAGTCTAGATTGTTCATATCCAGTAAGAAATTGTGATCTACATTATTTTATAGATGCAATTTCTGGAAAACAGATTTCAAAACAAGAGTACGCAAAAAGATATAAAGCAGCGTTTGGTGAAAAGGATGAAAACCTTGATTATCTCTTTACAGAGCCGTGATATAATTTTTGAGTTGGCAGCAAACAACAAATTAAGAAAAAAGATGGAGACAAAGAAAGAGCTAAAGAAGAAAAAAGAAAGAAGAAATAAAATTGCTATTATTAGCTTATTAATCTTTTTATGTTTCACAATATCTAATGCACAAGAACATTGTGATTTTGAAGATTTTATTAAAAATGAATTTCCCGCAAAAGAAAAAAATTTTATGGAGGGGAAACTAAATTTAAAAAACATCAATATAGGTTTTATTTTCTTTAAACCTATTCGTTATTTAGGTTTTATAGATTCAAAGATTAAAAGAAGAATGGATGTTAAATTTTTAAAAATATCTAAATCAGAAATAAATGATAGTATTTACTTAGCAAAAGGGAAAACTATAGTAGGAAAGAATACAAGACTTTTTGAAGGAAAAATTCAAATAAGACAAATTTATTTTTTTAAGTATATTTCTACTGGGGAAGAAGGAGAGATGGATGGAATAGTAAAATCACAAGGAATTATCATTGCAGATTATCATTTTAGAGAAGATAAGAAATTATCAGCTACTGGTGTTTTTGAAGGAAAGGTTTTATTAAGATGGTATGTTAATAATAAAGGTGTTTTTTCCTATGATACAATTAATAATTTCTCCGATGATTACAATAACAATCAATTTATAGGTACTTGGACAAGTTATAAAACAGGAGTTAAAAAAGTAGCTAATTGGGGGGCTCATCGCATCCCTTGCTCAGGAGATTTAGATATAGGTGCTGCGGAATTTATGCCTAATGAAAAATATTATAAATATGGCTGGGAAGACTATAAACCTTAAATAAAAAACCTTACCTTTGCAAAACAAAATATAAAACAATATATGAAATTATTACTTATTAGTTTATTTTTAATAGGGACAGTGAGTTCTTGTGAATGTGTTAATAGTAACACTAAAATAGATTTTCCTACGGATGACATTTCAAGTTTAAAATTTGATGATAAAACCTCAATAAATAATAAAAAAATCTTAAACAAACTATTTTATCGTTTATTAGAAGAAAATAATAATATATTAATAGATACTCTTTACTCTATTGAAATTAAAGATAGTATTTTAATAGATAGATTGTCTATGGATTGGTATTTATTAAAAATCAAAAAGATTGATACTATTTCAGGAACTGTCAATATATACATAGGAGAAGAGTCTCAATATGAAGATGACCCTAAATTATATGAATGGGGTGAAATAATGAATAATAGATATATTTATTATATAAAGAAAAAGGGGAAATATTTATCTATATCTAATAATCTAACACAAGGTTATGAAGATTTATGTATAGATAGAGATAGTGTGAAAAAATCTAAACTAGAATATTATATTTATGAAGAGTGATATGGAATAAAAACTAATTAATATCTACAATAAATAAAACAAGATAGAACAATAAACAACCTACTCACCCATTATCCTGTGAATTGGATAGACGGAATGAAGCTAAGCAGCAGCCATAAATTTATCATTAATCATTTGTCATTTGTCATTAATATTCGTACATTTGCCCTTTCAATCCTAATGAAATGACCATTACCAGCCTCAATCAGTTAGACCTAAGCCGCGGAGGGTACACCTATGCCGACTATCTGTTATGGCAGTTGAAGGAACGGGTGGAGCTACTGCGTGGGCGTATCTTTAAGATGAGCCCTGCTCCTGCTATTATTCACCAAAGAATCTCCAGAAAGCTATCAGGGGAGTTCTATAATTTCTTCAAAGGGAAGCCTTGTGAGTTCTTCACAGCCCCCTTTGATGTCGTTCTTCCCAGCGCTGATGGGAAGGAGGATAATGTGGTGCAGCCCGACCTATGTGTGGTGTGTGACCCTGACAAATTGGTCGATGGCAAGCGCTGCTTAGGAGCACCAGACCTGGTGATTGAGATTCTTTCCAAAGGCAATTCCCAGCGAGACTTAGACGACAAGTTTCACCTATACGAACAAGCGGGAGTAAGTGAATACTGGATCGTCCGACCCTGGGATAAGGAGGTGAATATCTTTGTCTTAGACCAAGGCCGTTACCGAGGCCTTGCCCCTGTGGTGGAGGGAAAAGAAATCACCTCGGTAAAGTTCCCTACTTTGAGCATACATACAAATGATATTTTTGATTAATTATGAGTTTCCCGACAGACCTTGCTATTGCGCAACAAGCCCACATGCTACCTATTAGAGAGATAGCCAAAAAATTAGATATCCCAGAAGATGATATAGACCCCTATGGGAAGTACAAGGCCAAACTGCCTTTGTCCCTGATAGACCCTAAGAAGATTGCCCAACACAAGCTCATCTTGGTTACGGCCATTACCCCTACTCCGGCAGGGGAAGGCAAAACCACTGTGAGCATTGGCCTTACCGAGGGGTTGAACAAGATTGGTAAGAAAGCCATTGCAGTACTGCGCGAGCCTTCCTTAGGCCCCGTTTTTGGGATCAAAGGAGGGGCAGCAGGCGGAGGCTATTCCCAGGTGGTGCCCATGGAGGACATCAACCTGCACTTCACAGGCGACTTTGCCGCTATTGAGCGCGCTAACAACCTCTTGGCTGCCGTAATAGACAATAATATACAGAGCAAAACCCACTCCATAGGGATAGACCCTCGTACGGTGGTATGGAAGCGTGTGATGGACATGAACGACCGCGCCCTACGCCATATCATCGTCGGCTTGGGCGGTGCTACCCATGGGATACCCCGCGAAGATGGGTTCAATATCACTCCTGCTTCCGAGATTATGGCAATCCTCTGCTTGGCAGAGAACTTTTCCGACCTTAAGCGCCGCTTGGGCAATATTTATGTAGGGAAGAAGTATGATGGTACGCCTGTTTTTGCCCGCGATCTCAAGGCGGTGGGAGCGATGGCTTTGCTACTGAAAGAGGCCATCAAGCCCAACTTGGTACAGACCCTAGAGAACAATACTGCCATCCTCCACGGAGGCCCTTTCGCGAGTATCGCCCAAGGTACCAATACTGTATTGGCCACCAAGATAGGACTTTCCTTAGGTGAATATGTAGTTACCGAAGCAGGCTTTGGGGCAGACCTTGGCGCGGAGAAGTTCCTTAATATCAAGTGTGTATCGGCAGGACTGTCCCCTCATGCTGTAGTGGTGGTGGCTACCATACGTGCCCTACGCCATCACGGCGGTGCTACCAAAGAGGAGTACAACACCCCTTCCTTAGAACGCGTAAAGAAAGGTATTGCCAACTTAGAAAAACATATAGAAAACGTACAATGCTTCGGACTGAAAGCGGTAGTGGCTATCAACTACTTTCCTCATGACAGCCAAGAGGAAATAGCCTATATCCAAGCCTTCTGCAAGGAACGAGGCGTGGAAGCGATTGTCAGCCGTGGCTTTAGCGAGGGTGGCGCAGGTACCCAAGAGCTTGCCCGTGCCGTAGTTGCCATAGCTGAAAGCGGAGAAAGTCACTTTACCCCCTTATATGACCATGCCGCTTCAGTAGAGGAAAAGATAAAGACGGTAGCCACACGTATTTATGGGGCTCGTGGGGTCAATTATAGTGCTAAAGCACTGAGCCAACTCAAGCAAATCAACAAATTAGGGTTCGATAAGCTCCCTATCTGTATGGTCAAGACCCCTAAGTCGCTCAGCGATGATGAGAAAAAGTTGGCGCGCCCAACCGATTTTGAGGTAACCGTCCGCGAATTCGAGTTTGCCTCAGGAGCTGGCTTTATCATTCCGATCTTAGGGGATACGGTGCGTATGCCAGGCCTACCGAGTGTCCCCGCTGCCGAAGGGATGGATATCGATGATGATGGGGTGATTACAGGACTTAGTTAGTGACAAGTGACTAAGATGCCTTTAGAAGAAATAACTCAAAAGATAGACCAATTCCTTGCAGCTCTCCCTTCGGATTCGTTGGGAGCGTGCAGGGAGCAGTGGGCGGCTTTTGTATGGGCGTATGCCCAGGACTATCACACCCAGCAACAAAACATAGAGCGGCTCTTGGTAAGGACAGCCGAGAGCACAGTGCTGCTTCCCATAGCTGACATCCTTTACCTACAGAGTGATAAGGGGTATACGACCTTTTTCATAGAGAACGGAGAGCGGCTATTGGTTAGCAAAGTGATCAAAGTATATGAAGCCTTCTTACCCGCTTCACAGTTTGTACGCTGCCATCAGTCCTATTTGGTCAATATGCGCTATATTCGAAAGTATTACAAAGAAGGGGTTCTGGAGCTGACCACCGGTGAGCGTATCCCCGTAGCCGAACGCCGTAGGGAGCAGGTACAACAATGGTTAATGAAAAAGGAATAAACAACCAACCTCTACTCTATAGATTCTTGTTTAGAGCTTCTAAAATAAACAATCTCAATACTTTTTTCTTTTTCATTTACATCAAAATAAATAAGAAACCTTCCATATTTCTCTCTGGTTTCTTTTTGCAAATCCCGACTACTGATACTTACACCTTGTTGTATTTGCTCTCTTCCTTTCTCTATTTTCTGAATATCTTCCACCGTTAGTTCTTCGAAGAAATCTGTCTCTTCACCAAAAGAGACCTCCATAGCAATTCCTCTAAGAAATCGTTCTATATAAGGCACGTCTGACTCTTGCACCTTTGCTTGTAATAACACAGTGTTCATACATTCTTTATTAGGTATCAAAGTCTCTATTCTGATAGTATTTAAATCATGTGCAAAAGTACAAATTTAATTGTTAATTATCAAACTCTAAAGGGTGAAAAGCGCTCTTCACTTTTTTTCATTTATTTCGCTGCGAATATTTACCCCCCCCCTGCGAATATTGATTTCTTCGCCTATAAGTTTTAAAATTATTATATCTTTGCCGAATAATATAAAATTGTTAGGTAATGAAAAAATTATTCACCATGGTAGGGATAGGCCTTGCCCTAGCCATAAGTAGCTGTAGTTCCCTCACTGGGAGCAAACTTGTCAGTGCTGAAGGATTGGAAAAAGCCAAAAAACTCTTAGAGAAAGATCCTTATACAGGCAAGGCTTTCACTAAGGTAATGCTTTGGGCAGGACAACCTTTGGAAGAGAATTTTGAATCCGTAACCGCTCAGTATTTTGACCAGGAGCAAGGCAAAGACGTATCACAAACAGCCTCCGAGGCAGGTCTTAGCTCCCCTGATGTTTCCACTGACGAACCTTCCAAAGCGGAAACCTTTACCCTCGCCGAAATTCCTTTTGACAAAGTACCTGCTCAGGTGGATAATATGATAAAGTTCCTAAGTTCACAATCTGAATTAGAAGAAATGGAAGGCTATATCGTGCATTCCCTTGTCTTTACTAAGGAAAACGGACAGATAAAGCAAAAATATGAAATCCAGTGCACTAAAAAAGGGGAAGGAAAATCCGTGGAAGGGCGTAATATCGTAACCAATTATTACCAATTCCATGTAACACCTACCTCTGACGGACAATATGAAGTTAGTGAGTGGTAGTATATAAGATTGTTTCACTAAAATCAAACTAATATGAGTCAAGAAATTCCACAAAGTTTACCTGCTTATTTTGAGTCACATCCTGATCAGTTTGCCAAAAAGAATGATATTCCTAAAAAAGCTATTAATGGAATACTTTTTTTAGCATTTCTTGTACTGATAATTTATCCCGAAATTACCCCTGTAGGGGAGCTATGGGTGTGGCGTATTATTGCTGCTATAGGACTGGTATTCACTGGTTTAGGATTCTATATGGCCTATGATTACTATAATATCCAAACCAAAACGAAAATCAAACAAAAAGGGCATAAGAAATTTGATTCTGGCCATACCACCGTGGAGGAGTTGGCACGCCTTTTAGAACAAGGCAACTACCAAGAGTTGGCGAATCTGCCCTCAAAGAACAACCAACCCTTACAGATTTTTTCTTGGGAGGACAAGGACAACAAGACCTTCTATATCCTTTTGATGAAGTATTTTTCCCCATCGGATTTCAGAGGGGTTACTCCAGTAAAAGTGGTCTCCGGGGCGGACTACGACCGCTATAAGACTATTATCAGAGCTATTGATGGATACTAAGATAGTGACCAATGACAAATAACAAATTCTATAGAACTATTTAATTTGTTATTTGTCATTTGTTTTTATTTTTGTACATTTGCAACGTAAAACAATGAGCTCCTATGGAAATACTTTTTGAAGATAATGCTTTAGAAGAATTATATAAGGAAGGCAAAACTAAAGACAAGAAATACAAAACTCTTCAGAAAGATATTATCAAGCGTTTTGTAAAGACCGTTGATATACTGGGGGCTGTTGATAAAATAGAAACCTTGTTTTTATTCAATAGTTTGCATTACGAAAAGCTAATAGGAGATAAAAAAGGATTAGAATCTGTTAGGGTAAATGATAAATATCGTCTTGAATTTTTCACTTCTATAGAAGCAGTCGGCGAAGAAGACCCTCCCGAAACTATTACTATTTGTTCTATAGTTACTCTTAGTAATCATTATTCTTAAAATTTGCATCATGGCCAGAAAGAAATTAACCCCTTTTATAGCTACAACACCAGGAGAAGTCCTCAAGGACGAACTTATAGAAAGAGGACTTACAGTCACTGAATTATCCTCTTTCATGGGGATTGCGCCCTCTTATATAGATGACATTATCAATGCAAAAAACTCCATTGATGCTTCCATAGCACTTTCTTTGGAGAAAGCATTAGAGATTCCTGCTATTTTTTGGCTAAACCTACAATCACAATACGATTTAGACAGTCGAAATATCAAACAGAAGCAGTCAATAGAAGAACGAGACTTAGTTCTTTGTGAATAATTATGGAAATTACCTCTTTAAATCAGTTAGACCTTGTCAATGGGATTTACTCCTATACTGATTACTTAGTCTGGAAGATAAAGGAGCGTGTGGAGCTACTCAAGGGAAAGATCCTTGAGATGTCCGCCCCCTCTCCTATTCATCAAGAGATTTCAGGTAATCTGCAAGGGGCTCTTTTTGTTTTCTTAAAAAATAGCAGGTGCAAGCTATATACGGCTCCCTTCGATGTACGCTTCCCACAGAAGGGAGAAAGCCAAGTATATACAGTCGTACAACCTGACTTGTGTGTGATCTGTGATTTGGAGAAAATAGACAGCAAAGGCTGTGTAGGAGCTCCTGACTTGGTAGTTGAAATCCTTTCCTCTGGAAACTCTAAAAAAGAGATGAAAAGCAAGTTTGCCCTCTATCAAGAAGAAGGGGTTCGCGAATATTGGGTGGTTGATCCTGAGAGAGAACTTGTTTTTGTATATATGGCTGAGAATAAAAAATTCAAACCCACTATCCCCATTGCAGATGACTATGTATGCTCCACCATTTTCCCAGACTTTAAAATACATACCTCTGACCTTTTCCATATAAAAAATTAGTTACTAATCATTCGTTATTAATCATTATTTTATGACCCTATCCGATGCTAAAGCATATGTTCTCTACGAAACGAGTAGAGAAAAACGTATCACCCTGAGAAACCTCATCATTGTGGTGGTACTGATCCTTATAGGAATCTTCTTGGCAGTGAAGTACCTACTGCCCATCCTAAGCCAACAGATGGCCAATGTTCCTGCTTATGTGAAATTCGTACTACCTTTGGCCTTACTGCTCAGTGCCGCTTACCCTCTTATGCGGGTATGGAAAATCCTTAAGCGTGCCGAGCAAGTGGAAGAGGCTTTCTCGCTAATCTTCCAAGGGGAAGAGTGCCGCATCGTCAGTGAGACGGACGATTACCTCACCGTTATTCCCTATGGCAAGCGCTCTCGTATCCAGATGGATCCGATCTCTTACCTTGGGGTATCCATCAAGAACAAGACTTATACCCTCCCTATCCACTATCGTGCAGGATCTGCCGAGATCAAGCGTGTCCTTACAGGTGCCGATGAGGGCGCCTACAAGGAAGTGATGCACGAACTCTATAACAAACCGCAGGCCAACTCCCTATTTGACAAGGCAGCGGAGAAAAGCCAGGCCGATAAAGCGCCTATTACCCTCAAGCCTGTAGCCGAGTTTCGCACCTTTGCCCAGAAGGAGTTAGCCCCCACCCTGGCTTCTATGGAAAAAGCACGTAGTACCAGCCACGGCATGTTCAAGGGACAGAGTATCGTGGCGATAGCTTTCGTAGTGGTGATGATGCTCTTAGTCTTTACCGGAGTGATCAATTTCTCTTCTCAAACAAGCGTGCTGTACCTTATCATTGGCTTTGTGGTTTTTGGTGCCTTATACAGCTATATTTCTATGGCTTATGCCAAAAAGAAGCTGGCTGGTACGGAGGACTATACCCAGCTTAAGTCCAAGATTTTTAGCCGTGTAGTACACTATATCAGCCCTGATTTCCAGTATATAGAAAAGGGACATATAGGCTTGGGAGACTTGTTGGCTTCCTTCCTCTTCCGCCAAGAGCGCTATGACCTTACAGGCAGTGACCAGATTGTAGGCCACTACAACGGAGTGCCTTTCCAATCCTGCAACTTAGCGCTAACCTATCGCCCGACGGTTCGCAAGGAGAACGAACCCGACCGAGTGGCCTTCTATGGGAATTACTTTGTAGCGCGCTCGCCCAAGACTTTCGAGCATCCTATCGTCATCCATCCGGTTAAGAGCTTCTTCGGTACACTCAATGACAACGATATAGCCGCTTACCTCAACACAGGAGGCGAGCGTATTCGCCTGGAAGACCCTGAGTTCCAAAAGATGTTTGAGGTATATTGCGATGACCAGATTACCGCTCGCTATGTGCTTACTCCGACCTTTATGGAACGCCTCAAGAAACTCAACGAACGCTACAAAGGCCAAGTATATATCGCTATCAATACCGACAATATTGTCATCGCTACCAATCGTGGCAATGTCCTCAACTCGGTAGATAGCCCCATCAGTGCCCTCTTCCAAAAAATAGACCTCAACTTAGTTACCCAGGTCTATGAAGAGCTGGTAGAACAATTACAAATGATTGATACACTTAAACTTAGTGATTAGTAGTTAGTGGTTAGTGGTTAGCCTCTGAAAACTAACCACTAACGACTGGAAACTAACCACTGAAAACTAACCACTAACAACTCAAAACTCAAAACTCATTATGGTTACTTACATTTCTCTCGCTATAGGAGCAGTGGTGCTTCTTTATATCATTTTGGTTTTCAACAAAATAGCTAAGCGAAAAAACCAAATACAGAATGCTATTTCTTCGTTGGATTCGCTTTTTATCCAGCGAGCCGACCTCATTCCGAACCTTATCGAAACCACTAAGCAGTATATGCAATATGAGCAGGAGACTTTAGCGCAAATCACCGAACTGCGTACCCCTGTGGTTACTGAAAAACAAAACCCCTACCTGCAACCAGAGAAGGGGAATAAGATGTTGATGAATATCATGGCACGTGCCGAGGAATATCCCGAACTGAAAGCTAACCGGCAGTTTTTACAATTGCACCAAGCCTTCACCGAGTGTGAGGAGCAGCTGGCCGCAGGTAGGCGCTACCTAAGTGCCTCTATCACCGACTACAATGATGCTATTGTGACTTTCCCGGCCAATCTGCTGGCAGGACTCTTCGGCTTTACCACTTACCAATGGCAATACGCTACCCAAAAGCAACGTGAAGCCATTGATGCAAAAGAACTCTTCAAATAATGATTAATGCCAATAATGATTAATGATTATCATTGTTGGCATTAATTATTATTGGCATTAATCATTACTTCACTGCTATACAGGAGATTTCCACCGCAACTCCCTTGGGGAGCTTGGCTACTTGGTAAGTCTCACGGGCAGGAGCCCCCTCACCGAAATAACTGCCATAGATTTCATTTACCTTGGCGAAATTGGCCAAATCGTCCAAGAGAATGGTAGTTTTCACTACTTGGTCAAAGCTATAACCGGCCTCTTGCAGGATAGCTTGTAGGCTCTGCATCACCTGTTTGGCTTGGGGTTCTATCCCTCCAGCCACTACCTCGCCTGTGGCAGGGTCTATAGGAATTTGTCCAGAAACATAAAGGGTGCCATTGGCCTCAATGGCTTGGCTATAAGGGCCTATTGGAGCGGGTGCCTTAGAAGAAAGAATGACTTTTTTCATAAATAATTAACTTTATAAGTATTGATTTAGGCCTCAAAAATACGTCTTTATCTGTAAGGAAACAAGATTTTTTTTGTATTTTTGCGCTTTATCACAACTAAGTGGTTAGTGATTAGTGGTTAGTGATTAGTGCCTGTCATTAATTGCTAATGGTTAGTCATTAATCACTAGTCATTAGTCACTAAAAACTATGGTACTACAGCAGATAGAAGCGCTTCGCAAGGAGCTTAACGAGCATAACTACAATTATTACGTACTGGATACCCCTACTATCTCCGATTTTGACTTTGACCAAAAGCTTAAGCAGTTGCAAGAATTGGAGGCGCAATATCCAGAGTATAAAGATCCTAATTCACCCACCGTTAGGGTAGGGGGGGCTATTACTAAGAATTTCCCTACCATCACCCATGAGTTCCGTATGTACTCCTTGGACAACTCTTACTCCAAGGAGGAGGTCGAGGAATGGGAGAAGCGTGTCCTCAAGGGCTTAGGAACGGACAAGGTTTCTTTCGTCTGTGAGCTCAAGTATGATGGTGCTTCTATTGACCTAACGTATGAACATGGGCAGCTGGTACAGGCTACCACCCGTGGCGATGGAGTGCAGGGGGATGAGATTACCGCCAATGTACGTACCATCCGTAGCGTGCCGCTAACCCTTAAGGGAGACTATCCTGACCATTTCCATATCCGAGGGGAGATTATCATCCTCAAGGAAGGCTTTAAGAAGATGAACGAGCAGCGTATCGCCGAGGGAGAAGATCCCTATATGAACCCTCGTAATACGGCCAGTGGGAGCCTCAAGCTCCAAGATACCGCCGAGGTAGCCAAGCGCCCCTTGGATTGCCTGCTCTACTATGTGGTGGGCAATGACCTACCGGTGGATAACCAATTCGATAGCCTCCAGAAAGCCCGCGATTGGGGCTTCAAGGTGCCCAGCCAATCCAAGCTATGCCACTCGACCGAGGAGGTGATGGATTTTATCAACTATTGGGACGAGCGCCGTCATGATCTTCCTTACGAAACCGATGGGGTGGTCATCAAGGTCAATGACTTCCATGCGCAGCAGGAGCTGGGCTATACTTCCAAGTCGCCCCGCTGGGCAATCGCCTATAAGTTTAAGGCCGAGGAGGTGACCACAACCCTGGAGAGCATCTCCTATCAGGTAGGGCGTACCGGGGCGATTACTCCGGTGGCCAACCTCGCTCCCGTGCTCCTGGCCGGTACCATCGTCAAGCGTGCTTCCCTGCACAATGCCGACCAAATTGCCAAATTAGGACTGCACTTAGGCGATCAGGTATTCGTGGAGAAGGGAGGAGAGATCATCCCTAAGATTACCGGTGTGAAGCTCGAGGCTCGCCCCGAACACGCTGCTCCAGTGGCTTTTATCACCCACTGCCCTGAATGTAATACCGAGCTGGTACGCAACGAGGGAGAGGCGCAACACTATTGCCCCAATGCCTATGGCTGTCCGCCCCAAATTACCGGCCGCATCCAGCACTTCATCTCCCGAAAGGCAATGGATATAGAGGGCTTAGGCTCCGAGACCATCGAGCTGATGTTCCGCGCTGGCCTTATCCACAACTATGCTGACCTCTACGAGCTCAAAGCCGAGCAAATACAAAATCTCGAGCGCATGGGTGCTCGCAGTGCGCAAAATATCATCTCAGGAATAGAAAAATCCAAGCAAGTACCCTTCGAGCGAGTGCTCTTCGCCTTGGGAATCCGTATGGTAGGGGAGACAGTAGCCAAGAAATTTGCCCGTACCTACAAGACTTTGGAGGCTTTCCGCTCGGCTACCTACGAACAACTCATTCAAATTGATGAGATTGGAGAGCGTATCGCCCAAAGTGTCATAGAGTTCTTTACCGATGATAGAAATAAGGAAATCCTCCAGCGTTTGCAAGGCTATGGACTTCAATTTGCCTTAGCTGAAACCGCTCAAACAGCCCTTTCTGATACGCTCAAGGGGAAAACCCTTGTGGTCTCTGGAGTCTTTGCGCGCCATTCCCGTGATGAACTCAAGGCACTGATAGAAAGTCATGGAGGTAAAGTAGGTTCATCCATCTCGTCCAAGACCAGCTATGTAGTAGCCGGAGACAATATGGGGCCTAGCAAATTAGAAAAAGCAACCCAATTGGGCATTCCCATCCTCTCAGAAGACGATTTTGAAAAAATGATCCTTTCTTAATTTAGTTGCTATTCACTCGTCACTTGTCATTATTTTCGTCTGTCTCAAAGAAATAGTCCTCAGGGGGAAGTATCTCCATGAGGTGTTTCAGGCGTGGGTCGTGTAGTAGCCTGCGATTGAAAGAGAGCTTAATGCCTGCCTTTAGCAGTTCGTGGGCAAGGGCTTCGCTCTTGTGAAAGCCATGGAGAATCCATAGCCCTGTAGCCTTATTTTTTTTACGCAAACCTATAAGCTCTCCGTAGCTCTTGACACAGTGGATGATTAGGGGCTTTTGCAGCTGCTCAGCCAGGGCAATATGTCGCTCAAAGAGTGCCGTTTGCAGGGGGAGGGGAGTGGT
The DNA here is from genome assembly GCF_000466425.1 of Capnocytophaga sp. oral taxon 863 str. F0517. GTDB lineage: Bacteria > Bacteroidota > Bacteroidia > Flavobacteriales > Flavobacteriaceae > Capnocytophaga. Next base: position 10,472 of record NZ_KE992098.1, on the reverse strand, counting down.
AGCACGCTTGTCCAAACCGCATTCGCCTATAGCTACACAGAGGGGGTGAGAGGCACGCGCTACGACCTTTTCCCACTGCGCTTCTCCATCCTCATGGATATAACAAGGGTGTATCCCCACCGAAAAGACTCCCGCTTCATAAGTGTCCTCCGGAAAGCAGTTTTGTACCTCCTGACTATGGCGCGCCTGGTGGGTATGGACATCGGGGTAGGGGAATAGTGGATTAACGGTCATAGGGAAAGAGTTCTACCGCTTTGGCATACACCATGGAGGACTCCCATCCTTTGTAGAGGAGGTAGTCAGCCAGTTTGCGACGTGCTTTTTGGATATTCTTCTCAGTGATAGTATCGGCTTTTTTCTCCGCCAAGGCCTCGAAGACCTCCTGGTAGTCGTCCTCTATCTCCTCCATAGCACAAGCAATGTTGTAGCGGGAGATAGCGCGGAACTTCAGCTCTCGGGTGATACGTACCCGTCCCCACTTCTTGTAGCGGAACTTGCCCCTAGCATAGCTACGAGCAAAGCGTTCCTCATTGAGAAAATTCTCCTCAATAAGGTAGCCCACGATCACATCTATCGCCTCGGGGATCATACGCATCTGGCGGAGCTTGGCTACCACTTCCTTATGGCAACGCTCCTGATAGGCGCAATAGCGCTCCATACGCCGCTTGGCCTCCTCTACCGTATAGGTTTTTACCGTCTCCTCCATTACTTAGAAAGCAGCCATCCAGGTTTTCCAAGGCAATACCCCCAAGATAAGCAACAAGCCTATTCCATAGAAGATAAAAATACGCTTGAAGGCAGCAGCATCTGTCTTTTGTTTCTTATGCAGCGACCAGCCAATAGTAACAAGGGTTACCGCAACGATACCAAAAGGGTGCTCCACGAGCATCTTCCTAAGGTAAGCATCCTTCATCACCCCAGCCCCCATAGCCGACCAGCTTTGGAATAGCGGGGTTACAAAATACAGGATAAGCCCTAAGCTAACTTGTATGTGGGTGAATATCAAGGCAAATAAGCCGATGCGCAAATCTTTTTTCTCATATTTGCGTTTTTGCCACCATCCTAAGCCGGCATTGACAACGGCAAAGCAGAGCGTGAGCAGCACTATATAGGCTGTCAGCGAGTGAGTGTTTCTCAGTAGTTGATAGAACATATTCAGTTTTGAGTTTTAAGTTTTTTAATTTTCAGGTATCTCTAAAAGCGCCCCAATGGGTGCCTCCTATTATTTTTTACTTTTCATTCTTCACTATTCACTAAAGTTAAATTCTTTCCCATCTTCGCTCAGTAGCGTATTAGGAAAAATCGTTTGGGCTTCTTCTTGGAAGACCTTCTTATCCTTGTAGCGGGAGGAGTAGTGGCCGAGGATGAGGGTTTCAGCTCCAGCTGCTTTAGCAATTTTAGCCGCTTCGAGGGCAGTGGAGTGCTTGGTTTTCTCGGCCAAGGCATGATTATCTTCCAGAAAGGTACTCTCGTGATAGAGCACCTGCACCCCTTGGATAAGGGGCACAATCTTAGGCAGGTAGGCCGTATCACTACAGAAGGCATAACTCTGAGGGGGAGCAGGGGGGAAGCTCAGTACCTCATTGGGGATACACTCCCCAGTATCTAAGAGGATGTCTCTGCCATTCTTGATATTTTGATAGTAGCAGACATCAATACCATATTGCTGCACTGCATCCACATTGAGTTTGCGCTCTTTGTTCTTTTCCCTGAACAAAAAGCCATTGGCATAGATACGATGGTCAAGGGGAATGGTCGTTACCGAGAGCTTGTCGTCCTCGAAAATCACCTGACTATCCTTGCCCTCCAGTTCATGGAAGTAGAGCGGGAAGACCATATGTGCCCCACTGACTTTCAGCAGCAGCAGCATGGCATCCTTGGCACCCTTAGGGGCATGGATGTGTAGCTCTGCCTCCCTGCCCTGTAGCTGGAAAGTAGAGATCAGCCCCGCCAATCCATAGAAATGATCCCCATGGAGGTGAGAGATGAAGATATGCTTGATACGGGCAAACTTAGCCCCTGATTGCCTCAATGCCATCTGTGTCCCTTCCCCACAGTCAATGAGGAAGAGGTGCCCACGCATCTCCAAGAGCTGGGCAGTGGTACGCGCCTTGTCCCTCGGGGAAGCACTATGACAGCCTAATGTAGTTAATTTCATTAGTTCAAAATTCTTTGCAAAGATACAAATATAATGACAAATGACAAATAATAAATTAGTGGTAAGTCATCATACTTTAATAAAGTGACTTATGATGGCTTACTGACCGCTTGTCATGATTTTTGCCTCTCCTTTTAGTTTTTTGCTATTGGCCTTCAGGGTAATGTTTCCTGCTTTCTCAGTAGCCTGAACTATGACAACCAATTTCCCATTGAATAGATGCATTTTAGGCAAATGGAAAGGGTCAATGCAAGTGGCATCTCCATTGGCAGCAGCACGATAGGTTCCTGCTCCTTTTACGGTAAATTCCACCAGCTCATTTACATTGGGGCATACATTACCTTTTTCGTCTATCGCTTCTATAGTAATAAAGCAGAGGTCTTTACCATCGGCCTTGATAGTAGAACGATCGGGTGTTAGGCGGAGGGCATAAGGAGAGCCAGCGGTTCGGAGCTCTTTTTCGGCTACGGCATTGCCTTTTTCATCATAAGCAATTACTTTTACAATACCAGGTTCATACTTAGTGTCCATCCACATTAGGCGGTAGCGTTTTTGCCGTTCAAGGTCGGTAGGATTACCTTTTCCTTCATCTTTGGCTAACCTGATACTGAGATCTTTACTGCGTTTTCCTTGGCTTTTTCCATTGATAAAAAGCTCCGCTGTAGGATAGTTGGTATAAACAAAAATAGGAGTAGTCTCTCCTTCACGTCCCTCCCAATTCCAGTGGGGAAGGATATGAAGTGTTTCTGCTTTTTTGTTCCAGTGAGAGCGATAAAGGTAAAAGCGATCTTTGGGAAGTCCTGCCAAGTCCACCGCTCCAAAGTAAGAGCTATGAGACGGCCATTCTTCATAGTATGGAGTAGGCTCTCCCAGATAATCAAAGCCTGTCCAAATAAATTCTCCTATAGTATAAGGTAGGTCTTCTTGGTGAATCCAGTCATCTTCAGGAAGGTTTGACCAATCGCAATGTTCTACATCATAGGACGATGATTGCATGTCTGGATATTTGGCCATAGACTTTCTTTCTACAGGAAACTTATATACACCTCGTGAACTGAGTGTAGAAGCTGTCTCACTACCCAGTAACAGACGTTGTGGGAGCTTGCCATAGGCCTCTTGGTATTTGAAAGGACGATAGTTAAAACCAACTAAATGCATGGTGGCAGCCATATTGTTTCGCAAAACATCATCAGGCCTATCCATACCATTGCTTATAGGCCGTGTAGGATCTAATGCTCGTACTATGTTTTGTAAGTAATAGGCCACTTGTGAGCCATTCTCTACACTTTGTTCTTCTACCTCATTACCAATGAACCACATCAGTACGCTGGGGTTATTGCGGTAATGCTTGACAAGGTTGGTGAGGTCTTTGGCAGCCCAATCCTCGAAGTAGAGATGATAGCCATTATCCACCTTGGGTATAGCCCATTCGTCAAAGCTCTCAACAGCCAGTAACATACCCATCTCATCGGCAGCACGCACATACTCTGGGGCAGGCATGTTATGCGAGGTGCGAATGGTATTGGCGCCCATATCTTGCATAATACGTATCTGTCGGCGAATAGCTGCCTCATTCACAGCACCCCCTAAGGCTCCTAAGTCATGATGCATACACACCCCTTGGATCTTAATCTTTCGGCCGTTGAGGTATAGGCCATCGTTGGGTTTTAGTTCTATAGAGCGGACACCAAAGGTTGTACTCATTTCGTCTTTTAGTACTCCATTTTCATAGAGTTTAGTAACAGCTTTGTAGAGATATGGTTTTCCTATATCCCACAGCGTAGGATGGTTGATGTAGAGTTCGTTAGAAAGTACATCACCCGTATATTCGGTACTTTGAGTAGTATGAGTTGTTAGCTTTTCTCCCTTGGCGTTGAAAATAGTGGTTTCCTCCGAAATATTGGCCTTGTTATCACTTACGAACTCCGTATTTACCAAGACTTTAGCAAAGTCTTTTTCTATGATAGGGGTTGTAAGCTGTATTCCCCAGATAGGTATGTGAGTTTTGTTCTTGGTGATAATATGTACATGGCGGTATAGGCCTGCACCGGGATACCAGCGTGAGGCTTCAGGGAGGTTATTTAATCGTACGGCGAGTGTATTTCCTCGGGCCTTTACAAAGGAACTGATATTGAGAAAAAAAGTATTGTAACCATTGTGCCATAGCCCTGCTTTGTGTCCATTAACATATACTTCAGGATTACTCATGGCTCCGTCAAACTGTATAAATACCTGCTTGTCGGCCGTCAATTCAGGTATATCAAATTCAGTACGATACCAGCCGACCCCCACAAAGGGCAATCCTCCCGTTCGCCCTGTATGTTCAATGGCTGATTTCTGTCCGTCTTGCTTGATAGCAATACGCTGAAGGTCATTCTCCTTATCGAAAGGGCCATAGATAGCCCAATCATGCGGCAAGGTTACCTTTTGCCATTTGCTGTCATTGTAGTCTGCTTGTGAAAATTGAGGCTGGTCTTCACGTGTGAATTTCCACCCCTTTTCTAAGGTCTGTTGTTGTGCAAAGCTCATAGTGGTAAGTACTAACAATAATAGAAGATTAATTTTTCTCATACGAATGTTTTTTTAAGATCTGTTGCCGATTATTAGGTATTAGGTTCAGACACTACAAAATTAATAAAAAAATAGGAAATAACAAAGTTAATTCTTCGTTTTTAGTCATCAGAGACTAACCACTGACCACTAATCACTAACCACTAGCTACTAAATTAACAATTGAACATTGACAATTAACAATTAAATTTCGTATTTTTGCCCCTTGTAATATTTCATTAGAAAACCATGAACGAAATACGACATAACTGGACTCCAGAGGAGATTATCGCTATCTATAACAGGCCTTTGATGGACTTGCTCTATGAGGCAGCCACCGTACATCGCAAGTACCATGACCCCAATACCGTACAGGTTTCTACCTTGCTTTCGGTCAAGACTGGGGGCTGCTCGGAGGATTGTTGCTACTGCTCTCAGTCGGCTCGTTATCAGACCGAGGTGGAGATAGAACCTATGATGAGTGTCTCTCAAGTAAAAGCACAAGCCCTACGTGCCAAGGCTTCTGGAAGCTCTCGCGTGTGTATGGGTGCCGCTTGGCGCAATGTCAAGGACGGCCCTGAGTTCGAACAAGTACTCGAAATGGTACGTACGATCAACAAATTGGATATGGAGGTGTGCTGTACCCTGGGGATGCTTACCGAAAATCAGGCCAAACGCCTCTCCGAAGCGGGGCTTTATGCCTATAACCATAATTTGGATACATCTGAGGATTATTATCAGGAAATCGTCACTACTCGTAGCTACGAAGACCGCCTCAAGACTATAGAAAACGTTCGTAAAACAAGCATCACCGTATGTAGTGGAGGAATTATAGGTATGGGAGAGGCCTTGGAGGACAGGGCTAAGATGCTCGTGGCACTCTCTACCCTTGACCCACAACCGGAATCGGTGCCTATCAATGCCTTGGTACCTATTGAGGGAACACCGCTTGAGGAGCTACCACCAGTGGATATTTGGGAAATGGTGCGTATGATCGCCACCGCCCGCATCGTAATGCCACAGTCCCAGGTACGCCTCTCAGCTGGCCGTATGAATATGTCTCGTGAAGGACAAGCCTTGTGCTTCTTTGCGGGGGCTAACTCTATCTTTGCGGGGGACAAACTCCTTACGACCCCCAACCCCGATATCAAGGAAGATATGCACATGCTCGAAGTCCTCGGCATGCGTACCCAAAAGCCGTTCGAGAAACATCCACAACCTACTACCGTGGAAGCGACCGATTCTAAAATACCTGCCTTGGGTGAGAAACCGAAGTGGTCAAGACCTAATAAGGTGAAGAGTGAACAATAAAGAGTGAAAAATGAAAAGTGAACAGTGAATGGTTGTTTTTCACTGTTCATTTTTCTTTTAAAAGCTGCTTCTTACTTCATTGACCAAGTGAGCGGTAGCATGGCTCGAAGGAGTAGGCTTATCAGCAAATTCGGTGATGATCGCCTCACGGAGCTTCTGTGCATTGGGGATATTCTCATCGACGGCCAAGCGATGGATAACCTGTAAGGTAGCGTTCTTGCTGATTAGGATCACATTCCATAGCTCCCCACTTACGTAGATTTGTTGGGTGATGTTGTGTTCGTATTCAGCATTGATATGTTCAATAAGTAAGCGCTCGTATCCCATTTTGTCGTCAGAGGCGGGGGGTACCCGTAGGGCTAATTTCTGAGGACTGGTACGGTCGAGCAGCAAGGTCAAGCGCTCATAGGCCTGTAAGCGCAAGGGAAGCGCTTCCTTCTGAAGGTCTTTTCTAAGAAGCCATTGTCGGGTCTTAGCCTCATTTTTGAAGTGTTGTTGGAACAACAGATAAGCAATGGCGGCCACAATGACCGAAGGTAAGCAGTAAGCGAGAATTTGTAATAACATTTTTATTTAGGGTTATAAGGGTTTTAGGAATTAAAAGGTATGACCAAGTTGAGGACAAAAATAGTGAAAATACAATGAAAATTTAGTTTTTACTCCTTAAAATAGCGTTTTTTCATCTTTCTTTTTCTCATTATAATGTCCATAAGCGGAGAGAATATCAACTATTTTTTCTTCTTCAAAAATCTCATAAACAAGTCTATGCTTCTTTGTAATCTCTCTTGAATATACAACCCTCTCTCCATAGTATTTTAGTTCTTCAGGTTTTCCTATACCTATATAAGGATCTGTTTTTATATCAATAAGTAGACTAAGAATCTTCTTAAGGACTTGTTTTTGTCCTGATTTTTTATGTTTATCTATATGTTTGATATAGACATTAGAATAAATAAGCTCATAAGAGTCGTTTTGTGTTTCCATTTTCTAGTCCTCTAATAGCATTTTTTTCATTTCTTCTAAACTGATTTTGTGTTTCTTACTTTTTCTAGCTTCATCAATCATAGAGAAAAACTCCGTTTTTGTCATTTCAGTATCGTCTTTCTTAAAAGTTACATTCTTTGCTTTAAATCGTTTAAGGATTTGTTCTATTAGGGGCATATCTACACTTTGTATTTCTGCCTGTAAAGTAATGGTATTCATGGCTTTAAGTTTTAATTTTTGAGTAAGGTACCAGTATATTAGTCATTAATCACTTGTCATTAGTCACTATAGAAGGTCATTAATCACTTGTCATTAGTCACTATAGAGGGTCGTTAGTCACTATATAAAGTGTTACTAATTTGTGTATCCAAATCGTCTGAGTTGTTTCAGGTCGGAGCGCCAGTTTTTATTGACTTTGACATAGAGTTCCAGGTGGATTTGTTTGCCAAAGAATTTCTCCAAGTCATAGCGGGCTTGTACCCCTACCTTTTTGAGGGCTTCCCCACGATGGCCGATGATAATACCTTTTTGGCTATCGCGCTCTACCATGATGATACTGCGAATGCGAATGATCTCCTCCGCCTCACTGAAGGCCTCCGTCTCCACCTCTACCGAATAGGGAACTTCCTTTTTGTAATTGAGCAAAATTTTCTCTCGGATGGTCTCATTGACAAAGAAGCGTTCGGGCTTGTCGGTCAGCTGGTCTTTGGGGTAAAAAGCCGGAGATTCGGGCAATAACTCCAAGATACGATGGAAAAGCGGCGCTACATTGAAGTTTTCCAAAGCTGAAATAGCATAAATCTCCCCTTTGGGTACTTTCTCTTGCCAATAGGTCAAGGCTTCCTTGACGGTAGCCTCATCGGAACGGTCTATCTTATTGACCAAAACGAGTACCGGTACTTTAGCATTGTTTATCTTCTTAAAAAATTCCTCATCTTTGAGGTCTTTTTCACCTATCTCCACCATATAGATAAGGATATCGGCATCCTCGAAGGCATCTTTGACAAAGTCCATCATGGAGGTCTGCAACTGATAAGCAGGCTTGATGATTCCAGGAGTATCGGAGAAGACCACTTGGAAATCTTCCCCACTGACGATCCCAAAGATACGGTGTCGCGTGGTCTGTGCCTTAGAGGTAATGATAGAGAGCCGTTCGCCTACCAAGGCGTTCAGCAGTGTGGATTTCCCAACATTAGGGTTTCCTATGATATTTACGAATCCTGATTTGTGCATTTTTTAGTTCCTTTATTAGTTTTTAGTGGTTAGTGGTTAGTTTCTTTTGTAGTGAATTAAGCATTTTCCCAACTTCTTCTATTAAAGACATTGCTTTTTCTATTTCTGATTCTGTTAGATAATTAATTCTCACACAAAGTAATAATTGGGTTTCAAGCTCAGCTTTAGAACCTTTTGCAATAGATAAAAAATGAATAAATTCTTTCGAAGAGTTTCTACCTTGTCCTTCTGCGATATTGCTTGGAATAGAAATTACAGCACGTCTTATTTGATCACTTAGAGCAAAAAGTTCTTCTTTTGGAATTCTTTTAACTAGATTATATACCTCAACAACAAGATCCATAGCTCGTTGCCAAAGAATAAGGTCTTTAAAATCTTTAATATGCTCCATTTTCTATTTTTTGTATCTATATTCTAACCACTAACCACTAATCCCTAACCACTAACCATTCACAAACACCATCTCATTTTCTGAGGACAAATCCTCTGCATACTGATACCCTCCTAAGTGAAAGCCCTTGAGGTCTTCGACTTTGGTGATTTGGTGCTGAGCGATATAGCGTGCCATCAGGCCACGAGCACGCTTGGTATAGAGTACGATGGTCTTGAGGGTATCACCTCGCCAGCTCTTGAAGGCGACATGTAGCACCTTAGCCTTGAGCGCTTGGGTGTCTACCGCCTTGAAGTATTCCTCACTGGCTAAGTTCACTAAGGTCTCTCCTTCCTCAAGTTCATTGTTAAGGGCTTGGGTGATTTTCTTACGCCAAAAATCATATAGGTTGGCCTGTCCGCCTACCGCGAGCTTGATCCCCATCTCCAATCGGTAGGGCGCAATCAGGTCTAAGGGCCTTAGCAGACCATAGAGACCGGAGAGGATACGCAAAGAACCCTGTAGCCTAAGTACCTCCTCTTGGCTCAAGGACGAAACATCTAATCCCTCATATACATCTCCATGATAGGTATAGATAGCCGGGCGGGCATTCTCCACCGTGAAAGGTAGCTCAATGGCCTGATGGTATTGCCAACTAACATCAGCCAATCGGGGCGAGATGTCCATCAGCTTCCCCAAAGTGGCAGGAGTGAGCTCTTTCAGTACCTGATACACCTCAAGGATCTCCGCTTGGAAAATCGCTTGAGTGGCGGTTATAGGCGGGTAGGGCGAATGGCTGTCCATTCGCTTGGCGGGTGAAATGACGATCTTCACGATTGCTTATTTAAAGAAGGCTTGTAGGTCACCAAGGATACTCTGTCCCTTGTCTTGGTTATACCACTTTTGGAGTTCTTCCTTGAACTCAGGGGTGAGCTTGCCGTGCTCCTTCTTGTAGGCCTCCACCATCTGGGTCGCTACTTTAGGGCGTGGCCCCCATACATGGAGTACCTCAAGGCTTTTAGCATCCGCGATGATAAGGATAGGAATAGCCTTTCCTCCATTGGTCAGATACTGATCCATCAGGGCTGGATTTTCATCGCGAAGCACTATCTTCAGGTCAATAAGTGGGTTGCTTTGAGCAATTTTCGCTAATACAGGGACGATTTGCGCCCCATCGGCACACCACGCTTCGGAGATTACCAGCCATAGTTGGTCTTTGCTTATCTGTTGAAAAGGAGCAAGCTGCTCGGGGCTGAACTCCAATGTGTTGTCAATGCGCTTCATGCGCTGGCGATTCAGTTTGGTCAGGGAGACCATGAATTCGCTTTGGTCTTCTCCAGTGGTTTTCCCTTCTGCCAAAAGGCGATCTATAAGATCCTCAAAGGCCTTATAGGACAAGGCCTTTGGTAGACTGCTTTGTATCATGATATTTTATTTTAGTCGTTAGGCTAACTACAGAACTGCAAAAATACGAAATTCCAAGAAAAAAGTCAAGGAAATAATAAGCCAAATTAGCTCATAATTCTTACCTCTCCGTTGTGGTATTCTGCTAAGAAGATCTCCGATATACTTTTGTATCCTTGCTTTTGTACTTGTTCTTGGTAGATACCGCACTTATAATAAGACGTTTTCAGGGGGCAAAAGTAAGAATAATTTGTCAATGAGTAGTTAATATGTTAATGTATTAGTAAATATACTGAAAACCAACCAGATAGCTCTCAAGTATCCAATTCCCCTAAGGATAGTCTGTGAATACTTAACCACAGAACAGAGTATTTTAATATACTGAAAACCAGTCAAATAGTTCACCAGCATCCAATTCCCCCCTTGAGGGGGGTAGGGGGATGTAATAATATAATAGGGGGT
>NZ_KE992097.1:21435-44815 GCF_000466425.1 Capnocytophaga sp. oral taxon 863 str. F0517 | reverse complement strand
CTCCATACCTATAACTACATTTTCTCTAATTCCATATTGAGACAAATAACATACCTTGTCTCCAATTTCAAATTTAGTTCTGACTTCCATAGCTTAGTTGTTTTTAGAGTTAGTGAAATAGGGATTAAGTGTTTCCAAAAACTTGTTTAGGTAGATAGCTCCTTTGACTACCTCGCTGGGGATCGGCTCTTCGCTTTCGCTGTCCGATAACACCATAAAGGTAAGGGAAATTTCATTGTTGTAGGCTCGCATAGAGCGGGCAAAGGATTCTACGCTAATAACAGTAGAGAAAAAGCGTTGAACCGCTTCCACGTCAAAGCAGTAAGTGCTGGGGCTACTGTTATTCACCACAGCGGGGTTGGTTTCTTGTCTTAACATAGTATATAAAAATAAGGAATCCGTGAGTGGGTGCTGTTAAGACAAGGGCTTACGCTCATTGCTGTATAGTATTACTACTATACGACACCTTCACGGATATATCGTAAAAAATATATTTGCAACTTTAAATAAGTGTTGCCCTTGTCTTAACGGTGCAAAGGTACAACTAATTTTGGAATAAACAAGGGAAAAACAAAAAAACTTTCACGTAAGGGGTGAAAGTTTTTTTAAAATATTGTGTATGAATGATTTATTCTTCTTCCTCTTCTCGGAAAAATTCTATAATTTCCTTTATAATGCTTAAATCAACCGTATCATATTCGGACTTATCATATATCGCTACAAAGAGGATATTTTTTTCTTCTTTTTCAGTATTAACATTGAATATAAGTTCGTGCGTGATTACTCTTGCACCTCCGCTTTTTCCTTGATTTTTCGCCTTAATGTTAAGACGTATTTTCTTTATACCTCCTCCTAAATTTGTACCTAAAAGAGGATTGTTCTTTATCTCTTCTTCTAAATTTTTAACGTCTTTCTTTAGACTCTTATACTTTTTAGCTAACCTCTTCAATTCTTTATCGAAAGTAGGGGCGTGTTCAAATTTATAGTTCATTGAGTAAATCGTCTAAATTGCCTGCTTTCATTTTTCCTGCTCTTATGGCTTTCATTTCTTTAAGTCCTTTCAAGAGCATTTTTCTAAATTCTTTTTGTTGCTCGTTATATACACGAGGTTCAGGCTTGGCAAGTCCTGCTTTAGCCTTTGCCTTGGCAGGGGCTTTTTCCTTGATAACTTCAGTTCCTACAACTACGAGAGAGCCATCTTCTTTAAACTTTATAGAAACTAAGCATCGCATGTCGTTATCGGTAGTAATTGAGTTAGAAACAGAATTATTTTTTAGAACACTTTCCTCTACGAGTTTTTTAATGTGATTATTTAACTCTTCCAGAGGAAACACTTCTAATTGCTTCTCTTTAGTGGCTTTTTTTGGGCGTGTTAATGTTGCTGGCATAACTTTCAATTTTGGGTACAAAGATACAAAAAATTATTTATTAATGAACTTTCCTACAAGCCAAGCTAAAAGAATGATTCCCCCAATGGTAAGGGCAGCATTGAGGACATCATTTTGTAGTTTATCCTTTTGGGCGAACATTTGGTATTGTTCTTCTGTGAGTTTTCCTTCATTGGTAAGCATTCGGACATATTCCTTTTGCTCTTCAAATGTAGCAGATTTATTGTTTATCTTGTCTCGGAGAGCAAGTAGTTTTTGGTAATCGTTTTCATTTTTCATAGCTATCTATTTTAATAATTTTTCCAGAAGAGAAATAAAAGTATTAGTATTGCTCTGAACATTCTCAAGAATGGTATTTTGTAGGCTGATTTTATTTTCCAGCTCTTTTATTTTAAGCTCTAAGTTCTTTATTTCCAACTCTAAATCGTGATTTTTATCTTTCTCTTTTTCAATTTTGGAAAGGAGCCACCCTGTAGCCGTTGCTAAGGAAACGAGAATTGTTACTGATAATCCTATACTTTCTGTACTCATCTGTATTGTTTTGGGCAAAGATACAAAAACTGTACCAAAGCGCAATAGTTGTTAATAGGTATTGCAATAGAGGTTAATAGTTGTTTATCGTGTGTTGTCTGTTTAGACAATACACCTTTTAGCGGTTACACTTTTAGATTTCTTGTCTTTATCTCATTTTGGAGTTCTTCTGAGAGGGTGTAGCCATTGGGCAAGCCGTAGAGTTCAACAAAGGTCAGAAACTCCTGACGGCTTACGTTCTTACAGTAGGCATTGGCTTTGGGTCTGTACTGCTGGATAATATCGTTGATATAGGCACGTATGTTCTTCTCACTGTACTGTGAGAGGTACAGGGAGAAGAGATCCTTTTTGGTTTTTATGGGTTTGAGAATTTTCATTTAGTTTTGTTGTTTTGAGCGTGCAAGTTAGTCATTTTCTGATAGATATGCAAGGCCAATTCGTAAATTTTCAAATACACTTCCTCGTTGGTATAATATTGTTTGCCTCGTTGTATCTTACCATGATCATTGACCTCCACATACACCAAATTACGCATGCCTTCTATAGCCCCCGCATAGATAAGCACACCGCTTGAGATACAAAAGCGATGTGCCTTTAGGTAAAGTTCAATATTGCGATCAAACTCGGCTTTTTTGAGCATATTGGTCAAATACTTCGGGGTTATCGTACCTATTACCTATGACCTCAATATCATCTTTGAAACGCTCCCACCAGCTAACAGAGGCTTGATAGCGATTGTACAGAAAAGGATCGTACCAATCCTCCATATGAGCCAAGCAAAAGCCCATTATGTCCTCATTGTAGCATACCAAGCGCATTTTGTACCCCCCAGATAGATTGACTTTCAGAAAATCCCCCTCGTAGATCTCGGCCCCATGGCAGTCATGTAGGCCTGTGAACTGGGTGAGGGTATCTGTATCAAAGTCTGTAATATCAAAGGCAGAGTTAGGAACTAAAGGAGCTAAGTTATATATCCACTCCCCGTTTTTTGTTTTAGCTCGGAATTTTATGGTTTTCATACTTAAAAATCTATTTCTTGACTTAGGTTATCGGTTATATGTGGGGCGGGAGAGGGCGAAGGTTGCGTAGGCTCTTCTATAGCGGGTATATCCCCCAGCTGCTTACTATCTATATAAAAATGCTCTAAGGAATTGCCATTTTCGGTTTTGCGCTTAGCCTTCTGTAACTCCCATTTATGGATATTACAATACTCTTGTAACTTCTTATACACTTGGAAAGGGGTGTATTTGTTACCCAGCTCGCCGATTGCCTCTCGGACAAATTCAGGTTTGTTTATCCAGTGATTGAGTTTTGCCTCATCGGCGAAATAATCATTGAAGAAGTTCAAGCAATTATCCCCAATAGAAAGCAATGCACGTCTGTTCTGCAAGGCTTCTAAAGGTGCCATAATAGGCTGGTCGCAGGATAGGTAAAACTGCAAGCAGTTGAACAGAAAATTATAATCCGCGTTCCACTCCTCCGCACTGTAATCACTAGTCATTATATCCCTTCCGCCAAAGTCATCGGAAATCTTTCGTGAAAAGAGGTAATCATTCTTAGGGGTTTTGGCGTGGTAATAGTCTCCATTTTGGTAAAACAACAAGCGGCGCACCAAAGAACTTTCCTCAAAGTCGGGAACATAGTTAGTGGTAGCTGCCATTTTAGGGCTTCGCTCAAAGGGAATGTAATAGATTTTTCCTCCCTTGTGGTTGGCTTCAAAGTCTCCCGTTACCTTGTTGTAGAAATCTCGGAAATCCTGATTGAAATTCATATCGTCCAAGAAAACCAAACGTGTCTTTTCGGTTACCTTATCGTAAGGGAACTTGTTATTGCCGAGTGTTTTTCCGTCAATGTATTTGCTATTTAGCATTTTGCGAATGCCATTGACCAAAAAAGACTTTCCCGTACCTCCGTAGGAACCCTTTACGCTGTTTCCTCCCTTGTAGTCAGTGCCTATTACGATAAAGCTCTCTGATTCTCGCTTGTGCTGGTGCAGCATATAGCCTACACAGTATATTTTATTCATCAGGTGCAATTCCTGTTCGTAGTTTTCAGCTTCGGTAAGGTTTTCGCTGGCTATTCCAAAAGGGTTTAAGTCCTTATGCGCTTCGTTAGCGTCCCTCTCCCAATAGATACGACTGGAATTAATCAATACTTTGAAATAATTGCTATCCTTATTCAGTATCTTGATACGTGTACGCCCCTGCTCATCGGTGTATTTCTCGAAAAAGGGCGTTAGTAGGGATATGTTATGGTTGATGATCTCATCTTTCCAAAATTGCACCTTGAGTGCTCCCGAATATTTGTAGGAAGCAATGCTATCCTTTTGTATCTTTATGGCTTCGTTGGCAAAGAAATACCACTGATACGAACGCCCGTAGTTAGTAATGTCTTTGTCAAACATAGGAAGCATTTTAAGGTGTGAAGGTTGGAAAGCTGCTGCCGAAAACACTCGGTTGCGAACCTGCTCATTATATACCTTGTTGTCAATCCATTCCAATACATATTTCTTAATATTTGTACTGAGTATTTTTTCCAATTTGCCCTGCTTGAGGCTGACAAATTCGCATTCGTCCTCCTTTTGCTCAGAATAGTTGGAAGCAAAGGTATAAAAGCCCTTGAGGTGCAAAAAGTGAATGATTTTAGTAGGGTTGAACTGTACAGTACCCTTGTCAGAGAACGTCCAAAAACGGAAGTTAAGCGCCTGATTGAGCATTTTGGCGAAGATAGCTTGAAGAATCTCCTTACCTGCATTCTTCTCACGGCGCAACCAGTCGGCAAAGTCTTTTTTCTTGGAGTATTTCAGATCCTTGGGCAGCCAAACCAGCTTTATATCTAAGAAGCTATCGGCTATCTGTACCGCTTGCTTAACGCCTGTTTCGTCCAAATCGGGTATGTAATAGATATTTTTGGCTATTTGGGAAAGCTCGTAATACTCCTGACTATTGATAACCTCCGTTTCGGAGTTGAACCAAATCACATCATACCCCAGTGAGGCAATATTAATGCCGTCCGTGCCTCCTGTAGCGATGATTACTGTTTCCAACTTTAGTTTGTCCAATTGAGCCAAAAGATCCTTTTTCGTCTCACTATTTCTTACTGTTTTCAGATCCTTGATAACTTGCTGTATCGTCTCATATTCTACCTTTTCAAAGAGCCGATCCCAGCCATATATGATACGTTTGCCGCTTTTATCCCCAACAAACGAATGTTTGTGTATAAAAGCGTCTCCTTTAGGGGCATAAGGTTGGTATATCTTTACATAATCCCCCTTGTCATAACCAAAAATAGGAAAATCAGCATTGGCAATAGTTGTTTTTTTGTATTTGTTACCCTTTTCATTAACTCCAACAGTCTGGTAGCTCTCTATTTCCTTAAAAACATATTCCTTTAAAAGCTCCTCTGTATAGAAAGGGAACAAGCGTTGTAGTAGTTTCTTGTTTTTGTAAGAAGAAGAAAAATTGACCTTCCAAAAACCTTCGTCCTCCTCCACATTAGAGGAAAATTCCACCGTGGGGGTAACCTTATTACCCTCAGGAAGAGGCACCCCATATTGGCTACATAGTTTTTTCAGGGCCTCCCAAAAGGTACAATGATCACGTTTTACGACGTAATCAATCGCATTCATACCTTTATTTTCTACTCCGAAATCTGTAAAGGTATAAGGGGCAGGGCCTTTATCACTTGTTTTTTGGTTAATATGGCAGGAACCAGTTTTATCCTCAGTACGTACGGCAAAACCTTTGAGGCGTCCACGATTGCGCGCTATTTCAGAGGCAAATTCGTCTTCAAAAAACTGACGGCCGTAATCGGTTGCATTCCAAAGTTCCTGCTTGAGTTGTTCTAAGTTAATGTCCATTGCTACCCGTTTTTATTAGCCACTGAAAAAGAAAGCCGTGTCTATATTGCGCAGAAGAACACGGCTTTTCAGTAGCTAATGGATTAGTGTTTATTGCAAAATATATTTATAAAATCATCTATGAAAAAAGCGGCTTTCACCAGTTGTTGAAACTCAAAATAACGCTCCAAGTAAGACAGCTCGTAAGAGAGGTAACACAGCTTGCATTCTCCTAAGAGATCTATACGCCATTCATTAGGCATAGCCTTGTCCAAGAGGTTAAAGACTTGATACGAATCGAAGAAGAAAGAAAAGCATACTTTCCCCTGCTCTACACGGTGAGTAACATAGGTGATTCCCTCTGTTGTGGTGAGTATTTCCACCAATTCGTTTATATTTTGTTCCATAATTAACAGCGTTCAATATTGATTAAATCATTGATAGGTTTCTTCAACAGTTTTTTTAAAGCCAACAAAGTGGAATAATGTGTCAACATATCACTATCACGATATAGCCAACCATAAATTGCTTTAGGCGTTACATTCAGCTCTGTAGATAGTTTGCCTACGTGGTTTTTCTTTACCTCCTCTTTTATATCTTCTCTTAGGCTAATTCTCATTTTGGTACTTATTTTGATACTCATTTACAGGTGCAAATTTACGAATAATATTTCAATATGCAATATAAAATATTATTTTTTGAAATAAAATATCTTTTTTAAATATATATTATTGAAAATTAATTACTTAAATTTGTCTATTATGATTACTAAAGAGAAAATATTAGAGAATATCTCAAAAATTCGTGTAAATAAGAAGATTACACAGAAAAGTATTGCTGAATTTTTAGAGATAGAACAGGGAAGTTATAGTCTCTTAGAGAGAGGTGAGAGAGATTTAACTATTGACAGATTATTGCAAATAGCTATTTTTTTTAAAATGGATATAGTGGATATTATAACATATCCCAATAAGGGATCGTATAATAAAGAAAACGAAGAAGATATAAAAGCCATTTTGCAAATAGAACTCAAAAAAGATAAGAAAGATCAAGTAATGAAACTTATCTTTGGGGATAACAGCTTAGAGATATTAAACAATTAATTATGAAGAAGGGAACTATAAGTATAATCTTATCAATAATAGCTATTATTACTTGTATTATTAACTTTTTTGTGTTTAATATAAGGGTTGCTCCCTATGAGTTTGATGTATATGGAGCATTAGTTGGTATTTTAGGTATATTAGTTACGTTTTTACTGGGCTGGCAAATATTTAGTGTATTTCAGATGAAAAAGGAAATAGACAAACTAAAAAAAACATATACAAAATTAGAAAAACTTAGAGAAGATATTAAAGAACATACAAATCAGATGGATAATGATATCAAGAATTCTGGATATATATTAGGTTTTGAGTTGTATAGTACAATATTAGCTGATCATTATTTGAAAAATAGTGGAAGGTTTTCATTTTTTAGTGAGTTCAAAAATCTAATATTATGCCTATTATATGCCAATAATGTTCCTTCTCCTCTTTATGAAGAGAAAGCAAAACCTTTAGTAAATACATATTTACCTTTATTGATTGATTTTTGTATAAATAACAGATATGAAATAGATAATTTAGATGATTTGACAAAGGAACAGTTATTGGAAAGAATTGATATATCCACAGAAGAAAATAAAAGAATAGATTTTTCCTTTCTGATAGCTACCTTGAAGGGAACTATATAAAAGCTAATAAAAACAGAAAAAAATAACGAATAGTATTTCCTATATTATTAATATTTAGTATTTTTGCTGTGTAATACTAAATATTTAAGTTATGTTTTTATCAAGTACATTATCCTTTTTGGATAGCTTTTCTATAGCTTCAATAACAGTGGGAGTATTCCTAATAGTATCTTTTGAGTATTATAAAAGAAAAAGACTAAGCTATGAGGATAAAGAGGTTATAAAAAAATTATTACAAACCCTTGATGTAAATAATTTTCAAGAAAACATCTATCAACAGAATGCTTGGTATGGTTATTCCTTGGAATCTATACAGAAAACAACAAGTTTTGTAAAGGAATCTGAAAGGATAAGTAATTTCATTGCGCAAAAGAAGTCTCGTAGAAGTGTAGAGAAGATCAGAACGCTTTTGAAAGAATTTAACCAATTGGTTATAGAGAAGATGAATACAAAACGTACTTCCTATATATTGCCAAAGGAACCTGACAAGTATTCACAAAGTGAAGCGATCGCAATAGTACTCAATGAGAAGACAAAGAAGATCTTTCAGGAGCTGGAAAAGTTTGTATTCTATATAAAGAAGGAACACCAGCTTATTTTTTAGAAACCAAGGCAATAAAATTTGGTTTCCAAAGTTTCCAAAGTCAAATAGTCGGAAATTTTTGGAAACCATTTTTGGAAACCACTTTACCCCCTTTTATTATACCCTTTTCTCTCTTTATAATATATTGATATATAATAATATAGAGAGAAAGAATAAAGATAGCAAACACGCCCTTTTCGCTCTGGTTTCCAAAGTTTCCAAAAATATTAGAAGTTTGAAGGGGGTGTATAGGGGAAGCGAGGGGCTGCGCCAAAGTCGTACCCTTCGGGGATCGTTTTAAAGCGGTATAGGGCTGCGCCCTATGGCTTTTTTTTTGGCAGCCAGAGGCTGCAACTGCGAACGGCTTTAAAACTGCGAAGGGAGGAGGAAAACCGCAAAACTATTTTAAAATCAGCAATATACAGAAACAACAGAAACAGTGGAGCTGTGTCAAATCTGTGTCAAAATACTTATATATAACCCGAAATAGTCATTGAATAATATATTGATAATCAGGTGTAGATATTTGGAAAAAAACGATTATCTTTGCCCTCTGCAAAAACAAGGAGATAGAGGTGGGCGAACTGGTGGTAACGGCTACTCGCCGAGAGCGCAACCTCAAGAATGTGCCTATCACCGTACAGGTGATTACCGCTGAGGAAATCCAAAAATCACAAGCACCTGACTTCCAATCTTTCTTAGAAAACGAGTTTTCGGGTATCAACTTCACCAACGAAGGGGGGATGCCCAATATCAATATGATGGGCTTCGGAGGCAAATATGTGCTCTTTCTTATGGATGGGGAGCGTATGGCCGGGGAGACCTTTGATAATATTGACTATGATCGTATTGACTTGGAGAATATCGAGCGCATCGAAGTCATCAAGGGCGCCTCTTCTTCCCTCTATGGCTCCAATGCCTTGGGAGGGGTGATCAATATCATCACCAAGGATGCTCAAAAGCCTTTGGAGCTAAGCGCTAACTATCTGTATAACACCCAAGAGGATCACAAGACGAACCTCTCGGTGGGTACCAAGCAGCGATGGGGGAGTGTGAGGGTGCCTGTTTTCTATAATTTCCGACAGCCCTATATCATTGTGGATAAGGAGCCGCTGAAGACCTATAAGAATGGGGTGCCTCATTATTCCCGAATGGGAGAACTGAATGTAGCGGGCTTTACCAACTATGGGGCTTCGCCTAAGCTGACCTTTGACCTTTCTCCTAAGTGGAATCTTTCTCTGGCTCCGAGCTATTACTTTAGCGAACGCAATGCTGGTACGCAGAGCTCCAAGAAGCTCCGCGATAGGTATTATAACTATTCAGGAGCACTCAAGTCGGACTACAAGATTACCGATAGCAAGACCCTCAGCCTCTCGGCCGCTTATGACCGCTATGACAAATACAAATATTATGTATTGCTCAACGAGAAGGAGAAGAGCTATGAGAACTCCATCCTAAGGGTAGGGGGGCAGTATAATCAAAGTATCAAGGAGAAGCACTCCTTGGTAGCTGGCACAGAGGTCAATTCGGATGAACTACTGAGCTTCCGCTTTACCAACACCGGCGAGGAGGCCAAGAAGAACGCTCAGAACTATGCACTCTTCACCCAGCAGGAATGGGCACTCTCGGAAGATTTCACCTTGGTGACGGGGGTGCGTATGGATTACCATTCGCTCTTTCAGCAGTACCTGACTTATCGCCTATCGGGTATGTTCAAGATAGATGCCTTTACCCTACGCGGGGGCTACGCTTCGGGCTTTCGCTCACCTACGCTCAAGGAGCTGTATACCAATTGGTTCCACCCTTGGGGAGGTGGCTTCCAGATTATGGGGAATAAGAAGCTCACTCCAGAGACGAGCCATAATACCACCTTCTCGGTGGATTTCAACGCCAAGAAGTGGAATATCACGGCTATCACTCAGTTTTCGAAGGTGAAGGACAAGATTGCGCTCTACTGGTCACGCTCCAAAGATACGATACGTTATGTCAATCATGCGGGCAATACGGACATTATCAGCTCGGAGCTATCGGGTACCTATCGCCCCAGTAGGTATTTTCGTCTGAAGGGTTCTTATGCCTACTATGTAAGCAGCAACAGTCGCTCGGATGTACGTCCGCACACCTTTACCGCGAAGGTGGAATATGTGGAACAGTCCGATCTGAAATATTTGCCCAATGTGCTTCTTAGTGGGAAGTACTTAGCAGGTTCGGATATCTATGATAACAAGAGTACCTATACCCATTATGAGGGCTATGGCCTATGGCGGTTGCAGCTCTCCAAGAAGTTGCCTTATCACTTTATACTCAATGCGGGGGTGGACAATCTCTTTGACTATATAGCCCCAACGACGAGTTTCTATTCGACGACCACTCCGGGACGTACCTATTTTGTAGGGCTGAAATGGAATTTGTAAAACAATTATATCATGAAATATATCTATAATGTAACCTATCATGTAGCCCCCCAGGTTGCAGCTCAGTGGCAGGACTGGATCGCTGAGCGCCTCCCCCAGTGGCTTAAGCAGAGCCACTTTGCTCAGGTGAAAATCCTTAAGATACACTTGGATCATCCTGATAGTGAGGCTTTTAGTTTGCAATATGAAACAGAAGACAAAGAAATAGCTGCCCGCTTCCAGGCCGAACAGGAGCTTATCCATAGGCAAGCAATCTATGAGCAATTTGGCGAAAAAGTGCTGTCCTTTGGCACACTGCTGGAGGAGAAAGAAACCTTAGTTAGTGACTAACGACTAGTGACTAATGACCAATGACTAATGACCAATGACTAGTGACTAACGACTAGTGACTAACGACTAACGACTAACCACTAACTACTACTATTGTTAATAAAAAAAAGTGTGTAAAATATTTGTCAATTCAAAAAAAAGTAGTAATTTTGCGCCCTGAAACCAACAGAAGAAATATTTAGACATCATGAAAAAAGAAATACATCCTGCCAATTATCGTTTGGTTGTTTTTAAAGATATGTCCAATGATGATATTTTCATCACCAAATCAACCATAGAAGCAAAGGACACTATTGAAGTAGAAGGAGTAGAGTATCCCTTGGTAAAATTGGAAATCTCTCGTACTTCTCACCCTTATTATACAGGAAAGGCTAAGCTTATAGATACCGCAGGACGTATCGATAAGTTCAAGAGCAAATATGCTAAATACCAAAAATAGTAAAGGTTTTTCATAATAAATAAGTTTTAAAATTATTTTGGCTTGCTCCTCTCTTCAGATGAAGGGGGGAGTTTGTTTTAAAAAAAATAACATTTAACATTGCCTTATTCGAAAAAATACGTAATTTTGTCCCTTGATTTAAAACCACCTTTGATATGAATTTATCACTTATTATAGCCTATATAGTAATTGCTATATATTGTATAGCGCTATTGCTTATTTTCTTCTATAGTCTTACGATACTGAACCTTTCGGTGAATTATCTCAAGAACAAGAAGCAGAATAGTGAGGCACCGAAGTTCAATCTCTTGGATCCCAATGAGATTCCTTATGTGACTGTACAGCTTCCCATCTACAATGAGAAGTATGTGGTACCTCGCCTTTTGGAAAATATCGCCAAGCTGGAGTATCCTAAAAACAAATTGGAGATACAAGTCTTGGACGACTCCACCGATGATTCGGTAGCGGAGACCGCCAGTATCATAGCGCGGCTCCAGAAGACAGGCTTGGATATTGTACATATCCGTCGTGAGAAGCGAGAAGGCTTCAAGGCCGGTGCGCTTAAGTATGGTACCGCTATTGCCAAAGGTGATTTTATAGCTATCTTCGATGCGGACTTCTTGCCTAAGCCGGATTGGCTCAAGCAGACCGTCATTTATTTCAAAGATGAAAAGATAGGGGTGGTACAGACCCGCTGGGGACATATTAACCGCAACTACTCCTTACTTACCAAGATACAAGCCCTTGCCCTTGACACCCACTTTACTTTAGAACAAGTGGGGCGCAATAGCAAAGGTCACTTTATCAACTTCAATGGCACTGCCGGTATTTGGAGAAAGAAAACCATCTTAGATGCAGGTAACTGGGAAGGGGATACCCTTACGGAGGACTTAGACTTGAGCTACCGTGCCCAGCTTAAAAACTGGAAGTTCAAGTACTTGGAGGATGTGGAAACTCCTGCCGAGTTGCCCGTGGTAGTCTCTGCCGCTCGTTCCCAACAGTTCCGATGGAACAAGGGAGGGGCTGAGGTATTCCGTAAGTCGGTTCGCAATATCTTGGCTTCCAAGAATATAGGTTGGAAGACAAAGTTCCATGGGGTGATGCACCTGCTCAATAGCTCTATGTTCCTCTATGTCTTCATCGTGGCGATTCTTAGTGTACCGATGATGTATATCAAGGATGCCTATCCGCACCTCTCTTGGGTGTTCAAGCTCACCAGCTTCTTTATCGCCAGTACGGTGATTCTCTTTAGCTGTTACTGGATTACCTATAAGAATATACAAGGGAAGACCTTTGATGATTTTATAGATTATGCCACCCTATTCCTAAGCTTCTTCTCTGTTGCCTTGGGCTTCTCATGGCACAATGTGTCGGCTGTATTGCAAGGCTATTGGGGCAAGAAAACCGAGTTTGTCCGTACCCCTAAGTTCAATATCAGTTCGCTGACAGACTCCTGGAAGGGTAACAAATATGTGAATAATAAGATTTCAGCCAATGTAGTTTTTGAGTTCTTACTCATGTGCTACTTTCTTTATGGGCTTTATAGTGGGATTAAGCTCAATGACTTTGGGCTCTTTCCTTTCCACCTAATGCTTACCTTTGGTTTTGGCTTTGTATTCTATAAGTCATTAGTGCCGAAATCGTAAGCGAGTGACTAATGACAAGTGACTAGTGACTAATATCCCTCTGATTATTAGTCACTAGTCATTAGTCATTAATCGTTAGTCATTAATGCGAATTAATTTAAAATAATATATTTTATATAGTAATCTACTGATGTTCAAAAGATTTTTTACATCCCCCTAGCCCCCCTCAAGGGGGGAATTGTAGGACGTTGAACTATCATGTAGGTATCCACTATATTCAAGTGTGATTGTTCACCCCTTTACTTGATACCAGTCTGTAATTCCCCCCTTGAGGGGGGTAGGGGGGATGTAATGAAAAATCATTAATTCTGTGTTTTATAAAAATCATTTTTATGAAAATATTAGTATGTATCAATCAGGTGCCTGATACCACCTCTCAAATAAATTTCACAGCTGACCAAAAGGCTTTTGACCCTACCGGAGTACAGTTTGTGATCAATCCCAGCGATGAGGCTGCGCTCATTCGAGCCTTGCAACTCAAGGAGGAGCAAGGCGCGGAGATTACCTTGGTGCATGTCGGATTATCGGATAGCGAACCTGTTTTGCGCAAGGCTTTTGCCTATGGGGCAGACCATATGATTCGTATCGATGCCACCCCTACCGATGGTTTCTTCGTTGCCCAGCAGCTAGCGGTCATAGCCAAGGGGTATGATGCCATTTTCTGTGGGCGCGAATCCTTGGATTACAATGGGGGAATGGTAGGCGGTATGCTTGCCGCCCTTTTGGATTTCAATTTCGTAGACGAGGTTACCGCCTTTTCTGTAGCCGGAGACAAGGCGCAGATCAGCCGTATGATCGATGGAGGGAAACAACTCTTGGAAGTACCCCTACCGGTGGTGATAGGAGCGCAGAAGGAACTCATTCCCGAAGAACAGATGCGTATTCCCAGTATGAAAGGTATCATGGCAGCCCGCAAAGCCCCCCTACAGGTGCTTCCAGCTGTAGAGGCCACCACAGCCGTGGTGATTGATCACTTAGAAAAACCTGCGGAGAAAGCCCCAATCAAGATGATAGCCCCTGATAACTTGGACGAACTGATCGACGAACTTCACAACAAGCACAAACTATTTTAATTCTTTCCCTATGATATTAGTATATACCGAATATAATAACGGACAGTTTTCTAAGAAAAGCTTGGAGGCGCTCTCCTATGCCAAAGCCTTGTCCGATAAGGTAGTCGCCCTTGCTATCAATGCGGGTGATACCACTGATTTGCAAACCTATGGTGCGGAGAAAATCCTCACGGTTACCTCCGATAAGCTAACCCATTTTTCAGTGAAAAACTATGTAGCACTGCTCTTGCAAGTGGCACAAAAAGAACAAGTGACCACTATATTATTGCCCAGCTCGGCCAATACACGCTACTTAGCCCCTGTTTTGGCGGTGAAGTGGGGTGGGGCTTACCTTTCCAACATCAGTTCCTTGCCCAAGGATGGGAAGGTACAGAAGGTAGTCTTCTCCTCCAAAGCGATTGCCTGGGTGTCCTTGCAGGCCAAGCAAGTGATTACCTTAGCCGGGAATGCAACAGAGATCAAACAAGCCCCTGTACAAGCAGTGGTAGAGGCCTTCACCCCTGAACTATCAGAAGATAACATCAAGGAGGTAGGCACCGAGAAATTCACCAATAAGGTCTCTATAGAGGAGGCGTCTATTGTTGTTTCTGGAGGGCGTGGCATGCAGACCCCTGATAATTGGCACTTGGTGGAAGACCTTGCCGATGCCTTGGGAGCGGCTACCGCCTGTACCAAACCCGTATCCGATATGGGTTGGCGCCCCCACAGCGAACATATAGGGCAGACCGGAAAGCCTCTTTCCTGTGACCTCTATATCGCCCTGGGCGTGTCGGGAGCCATTCAGCATATTGCAGGGGTGAATGCCTCCAAAGTGAAAGTAGTTATCAACTCCGACCCTGAAGCACCCTTTTTCAAGGCTGCTGACTATGGGATCGTGGGTGACCTCTTCGAGATCGTTCCCCGCTTGACCGAAAAAATAAAGCAATTACATTCCTAAAGCCCCTTTCCTGCCTATGACGAATATTACCAAGGCGGTGATGCACCTGATAATCGCCAATGTGCTATTTTTTATCTTAGCCACCTTCGTACCTGTGGTACAGGATACGGCTGCGCTCTACTATTTCGAACACCCCAATTTCCATTGGTGGCAGCTCTTCTCCCATCTGTTCATGCATGGGTCGGTAACGCATTTGTTCTTTAACATGTTTGCCCTTTATTCCTTTGGAGTACCCTTGGAGAGTTATTTTGGGAGCAATCGCTTTGTCTTGTTCTACTTTGCCTGTGGGCTGGGCGCAGGTTTGCTCCATACAGGGGTCAATTATTATGAGTTCCACACAGCTCTTAGCCACTTGGAGAAGGGAGGTTTTGATCCGCAAGAGGTACTTACGCTCTTGAAGGAAGGAATGTATGATACTCGCTGGAAGGGAATACTCTCTACCGATGGCTTTAACGATATGATGTCGGCCTATATGACCCGTGCGGTGGGCGCCTCCGGGGCGGTATATGGGATTTTGGTAGCCTTCGGGATGCTCTTTCCTAATGCGGAACTCATGCTTATGTTCCTCCCCATTCCGATCAAGGCCAAGTACTTTATCCCCATTCTCATCGGGCTGGACTTGTTTTCTGGGGTTACCGGTTTCTCTATCTTTGGTAGCAATATCGCCCATTTTGCCCATATAGGAGGTGCACTTATAGGCTTTGTACTGATGAAATATTGGCAACACAACTTGTTCAACGATCGCCGATTGTATTAAGAAACTAATTGATAATGAATAAAATAGCGATAAGGATATGGGCTAAGCACTCCTTGGGTATTATCTATATACTTATGATAGGATACTTGGCAGGCTATATTTTCCCCTTGCTTATTGCCTTTCTTTGGCAGACGAGCCTTCCTTTTGTGAGGGATTACTTAGCGCTTTTGCCCTCCTTTGCTTCTCTGAAGCAGCAGCCATGGACATTGCTTACTTATAGTTTCTTCCATGCGAGTTTTCTCCATTGTTTTTTCAATGGGGTGATGCTCTATTTTGTAGGAATCTTGTTCATGAATCTGTTGCCTCCTAAGCGTTTTATACTGATCTATGGAGGAGGTGTTCTCTCAGGAGGGCTTTTTTTCATGGTCTTTTACGCTCTATTTCCGGTATTTGCAGGCCGTGGTGACTACCTTTTGGGGGCTTCGGCGGGGATTATGGCACCACTCCTATTCTTAGCCACCTATACCCCCACTCATAAGATCTATCTTTTTGGTACTTTTTCCATACCTCTATGGATATTGGGAGCCTCCCTTATGCTGATTGATGTCCTTAGTATCCCCACCGGCAATCCAGGGGGGCATATAGCCCACTTAGGAGGTGGGCTATTTGGAATAGCCTATGCACTCTACCTTAGTGGTAGGCTCTCCAGGCTTTTCACCAAGCAGAAGCAACAGCCCGCCTACCAAGGAAAATACCCTAATGAGGCTACAGAAGAGAAAGTCAATGCCATCTTAGACAAAATATCCAAAAGTGGCTATGACAGCCTCACCCAAGAGGAAAAAAAATTCTTGTTTGTCGCCAGCAAGCAGGAGGACTAATACCCAAGCACATGCAACTTATAACCGATATAGCTCATTTTCACCCCTCCCATGAGAGTGTCCTGACCATAGGCACCTTTGATGGAATCCATGTAGGACACCAGCGTATCATCGCGCAGGTGGTAGCCACTGCCAAGGCACAGGGGCTTACCCCCACCTTGCTGACCTTCTTTCCACACCCACGGATGGTGCTGAACCCTTCGTCTCCTATAGCGCTGATCCAGACGATAGAGGAGCGTGCCGCCCTATTGGAGGGCTATGGGATAGAACAGCTCATCATACAACCTTTTAATAAGGAGTTTGCCGCCCTATCGGCTGCCGACTATGTACAACACCTATTGGTAGAGAAGTTGCGAGCGAAGGTGATCATCATTGGCTACGACCATCGCTTTGGCAAGGGGCGCGCAGCGGGTATCGAGGAACTTCGGGACTTCGGGTCGCAATATCACTTCCAGGTGGAAGAAATCCCCGTGCAGGAGGTGGATTCTTGCTCGGTCAGCTCCACCAAAATCCGGCAAGCACTCACCAGCGGAGACATACAGACGGCCACACACTACTTAGGCTATCCTTTTTCCTTGGCCGGAGAGGTTGTACATGGCCAAAAACTGGGGCGTACCTTGGGCTATCCCACGGCCAACCTACAGGTGAAAAGTCCGTACAAACTCATTCCTAAGATAGGAGTCTATACCGTCTATAGTATCATCGAGGGTAAGAAAGTATATGGGATGCTCTCTATAGGAAAGAACCCTACTATAGAGGGAAAAGGAGAGAGTATCGAAGTCTATTTCTTTGATTTTGACAAAGACCTCTATGGGCAAGAAATACGCTTGTATTTTCTGGATTTTATCCGAGATGAAGTAAAGTTTGATTCCTTAGAAGCCCTCAAGCAGCAGCTCAAAAAAGATGAGATCAATTGTCGGCAATTAATCTATTCAATTATTAATTGTTAATTGTCAATGGTTAATACTAATCACTAATCACTAACCACTAACCACTAATCCCTAACCCCTAACCTCTAACCCCTAATGAGAATATTATTTTTCCTTTTTTTTGTCGCTACAGCTTATGGACAGAAGTTGGACGAACTCTATATCATCATAGACAAGCACTCCCAAGTAGATACAGTAGGGGTGATGTCAAAGGGGATAGAGTATGCCAAATATCGTATCTATAAAAAAGACAAAGTCAGCCATTCTGTAGGGCTCTCGGTAGAAGAAGGGTTGCTAAAGAAAAACTATATCATGAACGATCAAAAGGATTGGCCTTCGTACGAGTTCTACTATATCAACGAAAAGGGAGATAATCCAAGGCGATTGGTGTACGAAGGGGATATGAAGAATGTTGTTTTTTACAGTGACCTCTATGGAGCGATAGAACCTATGGAATTGCTCCAACTACTCAAGGAGACTAAAAACCTCTATCTTGTCCATGAAAATTACAAGCAGGAGGGCTTCTATATAGCTAAAAAAGTAACACTGGAACCAAAGTTCAAATTGTCGTTAAACGAAGAACTTGAATAGAAATTAGCAATTAACAGTTGATAATCAATAATTTACAAATATAAAGAAAATCTATACTTCTATAGTAAAAAATAATGAAAAACCTATTGTCTGTATAAAAAAGCGCTGTATCTTTGCACCGCTAAGAGAGAAAAGATAAATTGTTTTTCATATATTAGATTTTGTGGTTAGAATTGGTAAAAGAGGGCGCAAGCTCTCTTTTATTTTTTATACGAAATCAATACTGATAGTATCTCCCTTATGAATACCCATTAGGCTGGCACTGCCCCCCACGGTATCGGGATTGGCCTTGTAGATGGACATCTCTAAGTAGTCTAAGTGATTGAAGACTAAGAACGGGGTACCCTCGGGGATTTGGGAGTTTTCTATTTGATTATATTGGGTACAGATATCCTCCACTCGGAAATTCTCTACACTTTTATATCGGAAATATACATGTAAGGCACGACCTTTGGCCTCGCTCAAGAGGAGTTCCTTGGTGATATTGGACACTACATTGCCAAAATGGTCTATATAGATCACGCTACCCTCTATCCTATGGGAGCGTACCTTAGGGATGGTATCACTGATATAGAGGTGTGAGGCATAGGGCTTTCCTAAGGCAGAAGGGGGCGTACCTTGGCATAGTTTTTGAGCTATCTCGGCCGAAAAATCTAAGGTAGGGAAGATAGAAAGCCGATTTGCTAAAAAAATCTCATAGACCTCCACCTCCGCCCTACTGCGCGTGAAGAGAGAGACAAAGCCATTGTCGGCCACTATAAAGTACTGATCTTCATGAACTAAGAGCAGTAGCGGCTTATCTGGAGAAAGTTCATTGTTGACTCCTATAATATGAATGGTACCTTGGGGGAAATAGCGGTAGGCACCCTGCAGGAGGTAGGCCGCCTCGGCGATATGGTAGCGCTCCACCTGGTGGGAGATGTCCACAATACGTGCCTGTGGGACAAGTCGATACAGCTGCCCCTTAAGGGCAGCCACGCTATAATCTTTTTCTCCAAAATCGGTGGTGAGGGTAATGATAGGAAATGCGTTCATAGGCAAATTTGTTCGTACAAATGTAAGAAAAAACTCCCAAATAGCCAGTATATTTCCGAATTCTTTTTATCTTTGCCCCTTAGGAACCTTGCCTCAATGACTATGGCTACGAACAAGAATGCACTGATACGCTACAAAACCATTGACAAATGCCTGAGGGATACCTCACGCCTTTGGACGATAGATGCCCTTATCGAGGCCTGTACGGAAGCACTTACCGAATACGAAGGTAAGGACAGTGTGGTGAGCAAGCGTACCGTACAGCTTGATATTCAGAATATGCGCAGCGATAAGATCGGCTACAATGCCCCTATAGAGGTATTCGATAACAAGTATTACCGCTATGGAGAGCCTGACTACAGTATCACCAAGACAGAGATCCCCTACGAGGATATCAAGCGGATGAGAGAGGCGGTGGAGTTTCTCAAGGAATTCAAGGATTTTTCCTTCTTCAAGCACATGAGCGGAATTGTCCATCGCTTAGAGGATTCCCTAATTCTCTCCAAGGCGAAGCTTCCGATCATTCATATGGATAAGAACGAAGACCTTCGTGGCTTGGAATATGTGGATCTGCTCTATCAGGCGATTGTTCAGAAGCAAGCCTTGGCCATTGGCTACAAGTCTTTCCGAGCCAAGCAAGTCCAAGTAATGGAGCTACATCCTCAAATCCTCAAGGAGTACAATAACCGCTGGTTCCTGATAGCTTTCTATAAAACCAACCTGCTGACTCTGGCCTTAGATCGTATGGAAAGTGTGAATATTTTACCAATTCCTTATGTTGATAAGCATATAGATGCCAATGTGTACTTCAAGGACATCATAGGGGTGACCCTCTCCTGGGGGAATCCTGTGGAAGAAGTGGTATTTTGGGTAGATAAAGAAAATGCCAATTATGTGATAACTAAGCCCTTCCATCACTCCCAAGAGCTGATAGAGGAACGAGAAGATGGAGTCGTATTCCGCATTCGGGTGCGGCATAATTATGAGTTAGAACGCCTTATCTTAGGCTTTGGTGCTTCTATAGAAGTCTTAGCCCCTTCTCGGCTAAGGCGTAACATATCCGCTTTGCTCCAAAAAGCAACTGCTAATTATGCTAAAGGGAATACAAAACTGTGATAAAAAATAGTTTGTTTTCCAGAAACCATAAAAAATATTGTAATTTTACCCTTTTAAAAAATAGAAAATACAATGAAATCTCCGATAAGCTATGTGCTTCTCTTATTATTACTTATGGGAAGTTGCCGTACCAGTAAGGTAACCCCTACACAAGGCACCAACAAAGGCACACTCAAGGAAGCCGGAATCCTTGAGCGGCATCAGCATGCATTTCCCGACTTTGAGACCTTGACAGGCAGCCTTATGGTAACCTATTCTAAGGAAGGAAAAGGACAGAGTGTCATCCTTTCTTTCAGAATGAAAAAAGGAGAGGCTATTTGGCTTAGTGCCCCTTTGGGGCTTGCCAAAGCGCTTATTACTAAGGATAAAGTGCAGTTCTATAACAAGCTAAATGGCACCTATTTTGAAGGAGACTATAGTATCTTGGAAAAATATGTAGGTATCCCCTTAGGCTTCAAGCAGGTGGAAAATATGCTAATGGGGCAATTGATTTTCGAAGACGAGCAGGCGAGCATAGGGATAGAAGGCGAGTACTACGATGGAAAGATTGACAAGGAACCTCTTCTGATTCGCTTCTGCCTTAATCCAAACCTACGTATGGAAAGCTTCTCGGTAGAGCAAGACTTGCCAAAGCGTTCGCTCGTGGCCACTTATAGCTATTACCAGCAGGTAGATCAGCAGTTTTTTCCACGCAAGCTAACACTACAAGGAAAAGAAGAAGGAGGGCAGGAGCTGATGCTAAGCCTAATCTACACCTCTCTCCAGCGCAATGTAGCCGTCAAGTTCCCCTATAGTGTTCCTTCAGGTTACCAACCCTTAACCCTTCGTCCCTGATGCATCGTATTGTATTATACCTACTTATCCTATCATTTGCAGGGGCTTTCGCCCAGACCTCTCAGAAACAAAAACAGCTGGAGCGGCAGAAGAAAGCCCTCTTGGAGCAAATCCGAGAGATGTCCGCCCTGCGCTCCCAGCAAGCCCAGGAGCGCAAGAGCTTGGCTACTCAAATAGAGGAAATTAGTGAAAAAATATCGGCACGAACCCAGCTCATTCGCCTAACAAACCATCAGGCCAACTTGCTTAGCCGGCAGATCAAGGAACACCAAGACCAAATAGGCTCCCTCAAAAAAGAGTTGGAAGCACTCAAGAAGAACTATGCCGCTGTGATAGAACAATCCTACAAGACACGTGCCCCCCAGAGCCGCTGGCTACTACTGTTGGCCTCCGAGAGCTTTGTCCAAGGCTACAAGAGACTGAAATATCTCCAACAGTATGGCCAATATCGTAAGCAGCAAGCCCAGGAGATACAGGAGAAAAATACGCTGCTCCAGCAGCTCTCCGACTCCCTTTCCGCCCAATACACCCACCAGCGCAAAATCGTAGAGGAAAACCAAAAAGAGCAAAACCGCCTCTCCCAAGAGCGCAGAACACAAGAAGAATTGGTCGCCTCTATCAAAAAGAAAGAGAGTGAGTATGCCAATGAAATTAAGAAAAAACAAGCACAAGCAAATAAAATAGATAAGGAGATAGACCGGCTCATTCGCCTTGCTATAGCCGAGGCTAACAAAAAGACAAAAGCAAAGACCCCAGCCAAGGGAGCCCCAACCTCCAAAGGGAGCGACAAGACCTTCGACCTCACCCCAGAAGGACAAGCCCTCTCCTCGGACTTCGAAGCCAACAAAGGTAAGCTCATTTGGCCTATCGAACGAGGCTATAAGTCACAAGGCTTCGGTACCTACGATGATCCCGTCTACCCTGATCTGAAGCATTATAATAATGGTATTACCCTTATGGCACCTCGTAACTCCGATGCGCGCGCTGTCTTCAGTGGAGAGGTCTCTGCCATTATCTCTGTACCAGGAGGCAACAAGGCTGTACAGGTAAGGCATGGGAACTATATCACCATTTACTATAACCTTATACAAGTATATGTAAACAAAGGACAGAAGGTGGCGGCCAAGACCCCCTTAGGCAAGATATTTACCGACAGTGAAGGGCGTACCGAGATGAAGTTCTTTGTCTATAAAAATACCAATAAGCTCAATCCGGAACATTGGCTTAGAGAATAAAATATAAAATAACATGAAACTAAGACTATGGAAACAAGACCCCTTTGGGCATGCCCTTTGGATAAAGCGGCTCATCATACGTATTTTGGGACCTCTGACCTATAGGCGCTACCGTGGGTTCAATCATTTACAGATAGAAGGCTCCGAGATCATCCGTACGCTCCCTGATAGAGGAGTGCTCTTTATCTCCAATCACCAGACATACTTTGCGGATGTGATCGCCATGTATCACGTCTTCAATGCCAGCCTTCATGGGCGGGTGGATAGCCTTAAGAACATTAGTTATATATGGAATCCCAAGCTGAACCTATATTATGTAGCAGCTTCCGAGACCATGCGTGCTGGATTACTGCCCAAGATATTAGCCTATGTAGGAGCGGTACAAGTGAGCCGTACTTGGCGAGAAAAAGGAAAAGAAATCCACCGAGAGGTCAAAACAGAAGATATAGAAAATATAGGAATAGCCCTTCAGGATGGATGGCTTATTACCTTTCCTCAGGGCACTACCTCGCCTTGGAAACCCATTCGCAAGGGGACAGCTCACCTGATTAAGACCTATAAGCCTATCGTAGTACCCATCGTAATCGACGGTTTTCGTCGCTCCTTTGATAAGAAAGGAGTGGTGGTCAAGAAAAAAGGAGTAATCCAGCGCATGCACATAAAACCACCCTTAGAGATTGATTATGAGAGAGAAAGCGTAGAGGAAATCGTAGAAAAAGTAGCTTTTGCGATAGAGCAGCACTCCTCATTTATCAAGACGAAAGAAGAGGAATAGGATTGTTAATAACTTTTTTTCAAAAAAAGTGATATAAGTGTTGTGGATATAGAAATTTGTTGTATATTTGCACCTCGCAAAGGGATAGTAAAAAACGCTACTTTTTGCATAGGGAAAAATATAAAAGCCGGTATAGCTCAGTTGGCCAGAGCACGTGATTTGTAATCTCGGGGTCGTGGGTTCGAATCCCTCTACCGGCTCAAATGACAAGGCGTTCATTGAAAAATATTTTGGGGAGATACTCAAGCGGCCAACGAGGGCAGACTGTAAATCTGCTGGTTTTCACCTTCACAGGTTCGAATCCTGTTCTCCCCACATTTGGATAACATATTGTATAAAAATTGCGGGAGTAGCTCAGTTGGTAGAGCGTCAGCCT
>NZ_KE992097.1:0-21335 GCF_000466425.1 Capnocytophaga sp. oral taxon 863 str. F0517 | reverse complement strand
ATGTCGCGAGTTCGAACCTCGTCTCCCGCTCTTTTAAAAGCCGATGTAGCTCAGGGGTAGAGCGCTTCCTTGGTAAGGAAGAGGTCACGAGTTCAAATCTCGTCATTGGCTCTTTTGTAGTATATAATAGTATATACTTTTTACAAATTGATTTTCTATAACTAAGATTAAAATTATTTAAACATGGCAAAAGAGAATTTTGACCGTTCCAAACCGCACCTTAACATTGGTACTATTGGACACGTTGACCACGGAAAAACAACTTTGACTGCTGCTATTACTAAAGTATTGGCCGATGCAGGTCTTTCCGAAGCGAGAAGTTTCGACTCTATTGATAACGCTCCTGAAGAAAAAGAGCGTGGTATTACCATCAACACTTCACACGTAGAATATCAAACTAAGAACCGTCACTATGCACACGTGGACTGTCCAGGACACGCCGACTATGTAAAGAACATGGTTACTGGTGCTGCTCAGATGGACGGTGCTATCCTTGTGGTAGCTGCTACCGACGGGCCTATGCCACAAACTCGTGAGCACATCCTTCTCGGTCGCCAAGTAGGTATTCCTCGTATCGTTGTTTTCTTGAACAAAGTGGATATGGTGGATGACCCAGAATTATTAGAGCTTGTAGAGATGGAAGTACGCGAATTGCTTTCTTTCTATGAGTACGATGGAGATAACGGTCCTGTAATCCAAGGTTCTGCTCTTGGTGCCCTTAACGGTGAGCCAAAATGGGTAGATACTGTAATGAAATTGATGGATGCAGTAGATAACTGGATCGAACTTCCTACTCGTGACATTGACAAACCATTCTTGATGCCTATCGAGGACGTGTTCACTATCACAGGTCGTGGTACTGTAGCTACAGGACGTATCGAAACTGGTATTGCTAACACTGGTGACCCAGTAGAAATCATCGGTATGGGTGCTGATAAGCTTACCTCTACTATCACTGGGGTAGAAATGTTCAAGAAAATCCTTGACCGTGGTGAAGCTGGTGACAACGTAGGTCTTCTACTTCGTGGTATCGACAAGAAAGATATCCGTCGTGGTATGGTAATCTGCAAGCCAGGTTCTGTAAAACCACACGCTAAATTCAAAGCTGAGGTGTATATCTTGAAAAAAGAAGAAGGTGGACGTCACACTCCATTCCACAACAACTACCGTCCTCAGTTCTACGTACGTACCACTGACGTAACTGGTACTATCAACCTTCCTGAAGGAGTAGATATGGTAATGCCTGGTGATAACCTTACTATCACTGTAGAATTGCTTCAACCTATCGCTCTTAACGTAGGTCTTCGCTTCGCTATCCGTGAAGGAGGTCGTACCGTAGGTGCTGGTCAGGTAACTGAAATCCTTGACTAATAATCATGATTTAATAAATTTAAGTTCTAAAAAGGGTTTTGGCAACAAAACTCTTTTTATACGGGTGTAGTTCAAGGGTAGAATAGCGGTCTCCAAAACCGTTGATGGGGGTTCGAATCCCTCCACCCGTGCAAAGATAGTTTTTGCAAACTTTATAAAACGGAAGGTAATGATAAACTATATCAAAGAATCTTACACAGAATTGACCCAAAATGTTACTTGGACATCCTTTGCGGAAGCGCAACGTCTCTTATGGGTAGTAACTATTTTCTCCGTTATTTTTTCCTTATTTATCGCAGGTGTTGATTTCATTTTTGAGAGCTTCATAGCACAGATATTTAAAATTTTCTAAATGGCAGTCCTTGAAAAAAATTGGTATGTAGTACGTGCTGTAAGTGGCCAGGAGAACAAGGTGAAAACTCACATAGAATCCGAAATAAGCCGCTTAGGGTATGCCGATTATGTAGAACAAGTATTGGTTCCTACTGAGAAGGTACCCCAGCTACGCAATGGGAAAAAGATCAATGTAGAAAGAGTCTTCTTCCCAGGCTATGTCATGGTCAAGGCAGATCTTTCAGGAGAAATTTCTCATATTATCAAAGGAATATCAGGAGTTATTGGCTTTTTAGGTGAGACTAAGGGTGGAGCTCCTACCCCAATCCGAAAATCGGAAGTGAACCGTATGCTCGGAATTGTGGACGAATTGCAGGAAAAGGTAGAAACAGTAGTGATTCCTTACACAGAAGGAGAATCAGTAAAAGTAACCGATGGGCCTTTTAATGGATTTACTGGTATTGTGGAAAAAGTCAACGAAGAGAAACGCAAATTGGAGGTTATCGTCAAAATTTTTGGAAGAAAAACACCACTTGAACTTAGCTATACTCAAGTGGAAAAAATATAAAATCTTAGATAGAATTAATTTTTAAAGTTGAACAATGGCAAAAGAATTACACAAAGTAGTTAAACTACGAGTTAAGGGAGGTGCTGCGAATCCTTCGCCACCGGTTGGACCTGCCTTGGGGGCTGCTGGAGTTAACATCATGGAGTTCTGTAAGCAATTCAATGCACGTACACAGGACAAGCCAGGAAAGGTGTTGCCAGTGGTAATCTCCGTATACAAAGACAAATCTTTTGAATTTGTTATCAAGACCCCACCTGCGGCAGTTCAACTCTTGGAAGCAGCCAAAGCAAAGGGAGGTTCTGGAGAACCTAACCGTAAAAAGGTAGCCAATATCACTTGGGATCAAGTACGTGCTATCGCTGAAGATAAAATGCCTGACCTCAGTGCATTCACTATTGAGAAGGCTATGAGTATGGTGGCAGGTACTGCGCGCTCTATGGGTATCGCAATCACTGGAGATAAACCTTTTTAATTGACGGACTATGGCAAAACTAACAAAGAAATACAAAGAGGCTTTATCTAAAATAGAAGCTGACAAACTATATAGCCTTACAGAAGCAAGCAAAAAAATAAAAGAAATCACTTTTACTAAGTTTGATGCCTCTGTAGATATCGCAGTAAGATTGGGCGTGGATCCTCGTAAAGCCAACCAAATGGTACGTGGGGTAGTGACCCTTCCTCATGGAACTGGTAAGGATGTACGTGTATTAGCGCTCGTTACCCCTGATAAAGAAGCTGAGGCCAAAGCCGCTGGAGCCGACTATGTAGGATTGGATGAGTACCTTCAGAAAATCAAAGATGGTTGGACAGATGTGGATGTGATTGTAACCATGCCTGCTGTAATGGGTAAGTTAGGTCCTTTGGGTCGTGTACTCGGTCCTCGTGGGCTTATGCCTAACCCTAAAACCGGTACCGTAACTATGGAAATCGGAAAAGCAGTTCAGGAAGTAAAAGCTGGTAAAATCGACTTCCGTGTGGATAAGACCGGAATCGTACATGCTGCTATCGGAAAAGTATCTTTCTCCGCAGAACAACTTACTGAAAATGCTAACGAGCTTATCCAAACGCTTATTAAGCTAAAACCAACCACCGCAAAAGGTACTTATGTAAAATCTATTTACCTATCTAGTACCATGAGCCCAAGTGTGGCCGTAGATACAAAAGTAGTCTAACAACGTAGTTAAAAAAGAAGATTATGACAAAAGAAGAAAAATCAGTAATAATAGAGGATTTAACCGCACAGTTAGCAGCTAATCATGTAATCTATCTGGCAGACCTCACAGGCCTCAATGCTAAAGAAACTTCCGACCTTCGTCGCGCTTGTTTCAAAGCCAATATAAAATTAGCAGTTGTTAAAAATACTTTCTTGGCTAAGGCTATGGAAGCCTCTGACAAAAATTTCGGAGAACTTCCTTCCGTACTTAAGGGAAATACATCTCTTATGTTCGCCGAAGTAGGGAACGCACCTGCTAAGCTTATTCAAGCCTTCAGAAAAAAATCCGACAAACTCCTTCTCAAAGGAGCTTACATAGAAGAAGCTGTATTCGTTGGAGACAACCAATTGGATACCCTTGTGGCTATCAAGTCTAGAGAAGAACTTATCGGAGATATCATCGGTCTATTGCAATCGCCTGCTAAGAATGTTATTTCTGCTCTTAAATCATCAGGTGGAAAGATTGCAGGAATTGTTAAGACCCTTTCTGAACGTCAGTAAGACACACACATTATTTATAAACCATTAAAAAACGATAGAAATGGCAGATTTGAAAAATTTCGCAGAACAATTAGTTAATTTGACAGTTAAGGAAGTAAACGAGCTTGCTCAAATCCTTAAAGAAGAGTACGGTATAGAACCTGCAGCTGCTGCTGTAGCTGTTGCCGCTGGCCCTGCTGCTGGTGGAGCTGAAGCTGCTGCTGAAAAAACTGAATTTGATGTAATCCTCAAAAATGCAGGAGGCAACAAGTTGGCAGTAGTGAAATTAGTAAAAGACCTTACTGGTCTTGGACTAAAAGAAGCTAAAGAAGTAGTAGATGGTGCTCCTTCTAAAGTGAAAGAAGGTATTTCTAAGGCTGATGCTGAAAACCTTAAGAAATCATTAGAAGAAGCTGGTGCAGAAGTAGAATTAAAATAATTCTTTTTCTTAGTTTTTACAATACGAAAGTCTCTTCCCCCACAGGGGAAGAGATTTTTTATTGAGAGAGGCTTTCCGCTTATAAACAAAAAAGAAAAGAAATACCCATAGGTATTCAATAAATTTTTTACCTTTGTCCTATGAAAATAGAAGTATTAAAATCAAAAATCCACCGCGTGAAAGTAACAGGAGCGGACTTGGATTATATAGGGAGCATCACTATAGATGAAGCCCTTTTGGAGGCAGCCAACCTGATTGTAGGGGAGAAGGTCTCCATTGTCAATGTCAATAATGGAGAGCGCTTCGAGACCTATATCATTCGTGGGGAGCGTAACTCAGGTACGATCACTCTTAATGGGCCTGCTGCCCGCAAGGTACAAAAAGGCGATATCGTAATTATCATCTCCTATGCCTTGATGGACTTCGAGGAGGCAAAGACCTTCCAGCCCACCGTCATCTTCCCTGATGAGAGAACCAACAAAATCAATGGTTAATGATTAATGCCACTAATGATTAATGATTAATGCCAAATTGATTCATTAAAAAGTTTTTTTATTCAGATTTTTTTTATATCTTTGCCCAGTATTTAAAAATAAAGTTTTATGAGTTTATTCGGGAAAATCTTCCAGGCTGTAACTGAGGAGGTGAAACTAAACGAACAAGAATCCTTCGCAGGGATTGCCCTTGCCATGGCGGGAGCCGATGGTAACGTAGGTCGTGGGGAATGGGACGAGATTGTTAATTACATGAACCGTCTTAGCCTCTATGATAATTATTCAGGAGCAGCTTTTGATAAGCTATTTGACAAGCTCTTCCGCATTCTTAAAAAAGAAGGCCCAGGTAGCTTGGTAGAAAAATCAGTAGCAGCCCTTCCTTCTGATCTTCGCTTGACTGCTTTTGCTTGTGCAGTGGACATCGCTACTTCCGATGGTGTACTTGAAGAAGAAGAAAAGGATATGATCAACCAATTGGCAGATTTGCTTACAGTACCAGAAAAAACCGCTATTTCTATTATTGAAGTAATGCTCATAAAGAATAAGGTTTAATCTCAATGACAAATGATTAATGACCGATGACGATTCGTCATCGGTCATTTTTTTGTTTTAGTGATTAGTCACTTGTCATTAGTCATTAATCACTATCCTAGGAGTTCTTCTAAGTGGTCTAGGGCTTCCTTCATTAGAATATTTTCTTCTATAAGGTGCTCTGAGAGTTCTTTTTTGCTCTGCTGTAGGTGGATGATCTTCTCCTCGAGGGTATGGCGGCTGACAAAGCGGATGACATTGACCTTTTGTTGCTGTCCCATACGATGGGCGCGGCCTATAGCTTGGCGTTCGGCAAAGGGATTCCACCAAGGATCGAGTAGTAATACATAGGAGGCCGCTGTGAGGTTCAGCCCTACCTCTCCTGCCTTCAGGGAGATGAAGAAAAAGGCAATCTCCTTGTCGTTTTGGAAAAGCTCTACCGCCCGCTTACGCGCTTCCAAGGGGGTAGCTCCGGTGAGGGAAACGTATTTAATTTTCTCTTTTTGGCACCAATCTTCATAGATGGCTAAGTGGGAGGTGAAACTGCTAAAAATAAGTGCTTTTTGTTCGGCTCGCCATAGCTGTTCCAAGTGGTTGGTTACCTCTTCATATTTTCCAGAGGGAATCTCACTCTGTGGATCAGCCAATTGGGGATGATTGCTAATCTGCCGCAGCTTGGTGAGCATATTGAGGGTGTTGAGCTTCAGGGTGGCAGGATCCAGCTCGCGGTCAATATGCAAAAGCTGGTTGCGCACCTTGGATTTTTCCTTTTCGTACCACTGCGCTTGGGCATCGTTCATGGAGCAATAGACGATTTGTTCCTCTAGATCGGGCAGGTCTTGCAATACCTGTTGCTTGGTACGCCTTAGTAGGAAGGGGCTGATAAGATGCTTGAGTTCCTCCAAGGCGGTAGGATTGTGCTTCTTTTCTATTTCATGGCGGAAATACTTGTTGAATTGGCTATAGCTCCCCAATATATTGGGGTTGATAAACTGCATCTGTGCCCATAGGTCAGCCAGTGAGTTCTCAATGGGGGTACCACTAAGGGAAATCTTATGCTCGGCCTTGATGGCACTGATGGTCTTGAATATCTTAGAATTATTGTTCTTGATACGTTGGCTTTCGTCCAAGATGATATAGCGGAAGCTGTAGCGCTCCCACAGCTTGGCATCTCTTAGGACGATGGGGTAGCTGCTCAGTACAATATCATAGTTGGACAGTCGTAAGGACTTGGCCTTGCGGCCTTGGCCTACATACTGGGTACAGGAGAGCTGTGGGGCGAAGCGCTTGATCTCCTCATACCAGTTGAACAGTAGGGAAGAGGGCATGATAATCAGGCACCTAAGTGGTTCCTTCTGGGGCTTGTCTAAGTCAAAGATGGAGCTGGGAAAGGCACTTTCCCGCAAGGGGAGCTGATCGTGTATATGCACCAATAGGGCAAGGGTCTGTAGGGTTTTTCCCAATCCCATATCGTCCGCAAGACAAGCACCTAAGCCGTTGTAGTGGTGTTGTAAGAGCCACTGTACCCCTTCTCTTTGGTAAGGACGCAGGGTCGCTCTTAGGTTGGGAGAGGGATTGTAATGTACCTCCGTCTTTGGGGTCTGAGGCTTGAGTTCGGGTAGGTCTTCTAGGAGGGTATAGTTGCTCTTGGGCAATTGTATCTTTTGGTCAATGACACGGGAGAACTTGCTGATTTTCTCATACTTGGCAAACCATTCCTTGGGGATGACAAAAAGGGTGCCATCAGGGAGGGAATAGAGGGGATTTTGCATGCGTAAGTTCTTGATAAGCTGAGCAAAAGGGATTTGGTATTCCCCTTGGGTGATGGTGATATGAAGGTCGAACCAATCGTTGGCCTGAGTGGTCTCCCCGAAATGAAGGCTAAAGGGCTTGGGGTTCACCTTTTGTCCGTTGATAGATAGGTCTTCTATTGTAAAACCTTGTTTTTCAAGTGTTTCCTTATATTTTAATAGGTGAAAATAGGAGGCAAAAGGGTAAGTCGCTTTTACGAAAAAATTGCCTCCCTCTTGTGTAAAACCAAGTGCTTCAAGTAGTTGTGTGCGTTCTTTCTCTTCAGCAGGATTGCGCTTATAGTGCTCCATAAGAATAGCACCATCAGGTAGGATCTCCAGATGAGATTGTTGGTTTCTGCTTTGGTTGCTATGAAAGACAACGCCATCGTAGTCAAAAGCCAAAAAGAGCTTGTAGGTATCGGTAAGAAAGTCATGCACCCAACGGATTTGGGTAGCCACTAAGCGTTGCTTTTGGATCATATCAAAGCCGATGGTGTTGATATCCACCTTTTTGATAATCTCCTTGAGGAATTTGTTGAAATATTCGGGTAGGGTACTCTCCGGAATGGAAACGGTTGTTTTCTCCAAGAAAGGCTTGAGATTAAGGGCTTTGATATGTGCTACCTCTCTTAGGGTCTTATCCCAAGCGATCCAGCTGCCTTGTTGGCTTAGCAATACTACTTGATGCGCAGAAGGAAGCAGGCGCTGCTCATCCCATAAGAAGAGCCGATAGGCGATACCGGTGGGAGTCTTTTCGAACTCTAAGAGGGGTTGTAGTGCTTTTTGTGAAAAGCCGAGGCGTTGCCGCTCTATAGGGTGTTCCTTTTGGCATTCTATGGTAAGCCACCACTCATTTTGGGCAATGAGCCGGAGTAGGGTGTTTGTTTTCTCCTCTATTTGTTGTTGGATATACTTCTTTTTGTTTTTATCCTTATAGAGGTCGGCCAGGCTTTGTTTTTTAGTAGTATATTTCTCGAATAGCAATAGGGGGTCGAGGCTATGGGTGAGCACTAAGGCCTCTTTCTCGAGCGGGGAGAGGGGCAGCGGGCTGCTTTTGAGCACCTCTTCTGTAGCTTTCTTGAGCAAGTACCAGCTATGGTTTCGCTCCTGTGCGACGAAGGCGTGAGGTAGAAACAGCTGGAACTGTAGGTCGTAAGAAAAGTTAAAGAAGAGGTGCAACATGGGGCAGTGATGGGTTATTTGGCTTTGACAATTTTCTCCTGTCGGTTGATGGATTCTTGGTGGATGGCCTTGAAGATTTTTATTACAAATTCCTCACTGAGGTTATACCTCTCGCCTTCGAGGATCATTTTACCGAGGATCTCATGCCAGCGGGTGTTTTGTAGGATTGCTACGTTGTTGGCTTTTTTGAGTTTCCCAATCTCGTCGGAGAGGAGCATACGCTTTTTGAGTAGATCCAAGAGTTCGTCGTCGAGTATATCGATACGAGAGCGCAAGGAGGCGATTTGGGAAGCATAGTCACCCTCGCCAAAGGAAGTCTGGCGGATACGCAAGTCGTTCATGATGTCCACCAAGCGCTCAGGGGTAACCTGCTGGGCAGCATCGCTCCAGGCCTCATCGGGGGTGCAGTGGGTCTCGATCATCAGCCCGTTAAAGTTCAGATCCAGGGCGGTTTGGGATACATCGAAAATCAGTTCGCGATTGCCTGTGATATGCGAAGGGTCACAGATAAGCGGTAGGTCGGGGAACTTGTTTTGTAGTTCGATGACCAACTGCCATTCAGGGATATTGCGGTATTGGGTCTTCTCATAGGTAGAGAAGCCGCGGTGAATGACCCCTAAGTTTTTGATATCTGCCCTAAGGAGGCGCTCGATGGCACCGATCCAAAGAGAGAGGTCGGGGTTTACAGGGTTTTTGACCAAGATCACCTTGTCAGTACCCTTTAGCTCGTCGGCGATTTCCTGTACGATAAAGGGGCTTACAGTCGAGCGGGCGCCGATCCATAATAGGTCGATATCATGCTCCAAGGCCAGCCTCACATGGTCTTTGTTGGCCACCTCGGTAGCGGTCTTCAGTCCGGTTTCTTTCTTCACACGTTCGAGCCATTTGAGTCCCAAGGCACCTACGCCCTCGAACATACCAGGGCGGGTACGCGGTTTCCAAATACCAGCACGGTAGTAGGTAACATCGGTATCTTTGAGCGCATGGGCGATTTTAAGGACTTGTTCTTCGGTTTCGGCACTACAAGGCCCGGCTATTACCACCGGATGAGGGAGGTGTAGGTCGTCGAGCCATTTTCGGTTTGCTTTGGTGATTTCCATGATGTTTTTTTAAGTTCTGAGTTTTGGGTTTTGAATTTTGAGTAAGGGCATTTGCCCTTTGCATACGGAAAGGCAAAAGTACGAAATAATGATTAAATCTTGCTTATTTCCCCTCAAAAATTGCTTAGTGATATTTTTAACTTGATAATCAATAAGTTGTGATTAAAAATCAGCCTTGCTTAGGAAGGGGTAAAAATTGCTTAATTCTTTTTAAAGGTATATTTGGCATTGGGGTCACGTTGTTTTTCACTATGTCGTTCTATAATATTTTGCTCCACAAAAGCATTTAAATAAGAGCGGATACTGTTCTGATTGATATCTATAGATGTTGCCAGTTCAGAGATAACCGCCGAACCATTTCTAAAGAGATAAAACAGGATCGCTTTTTGGGTTTCATTATATCCTTTCCATCCTTCCTCTATAGCGGTCATCAGAGCCGTTGAGATGGTTTTTTCATGGGAGCTTACACGATTGCGTAGTGTCAGATATACATTGTTGCTCTGTACCCTATATTGCGGCTGGGCGAGTAGGGATCTCTCCATGGATTCATAGATACGAGCGACCCCTTCATTAAGCTGGCGAACATATCCTAAGTCTTCTAATACTCTGGCTATACGAGGATTACGGGCATAGCGTTCGGTTTTGATATTTTCAACTGTAACTTGTGCAGGGAGCGGCCCGCTATTGCTAATCTCGAGACGATCATCAAAGTGCTTAATATAAATTTCGTTGCCTTGTACATTATAAGAACGATGACAAAGAGCATTGACAACCCCTTCCAACCACGCTTCTTCAGGATATTCAGGGACTTTTCTAAATTTTCCGATGGTTATATCCAAGAAATAATAATCTCTCAAAGAGGTTCGTAAAAAAGAGGTAAGCGCATCAATAATACTTGGGATATTGTTCTCAAAACGAACATCCTTCACAACATTGTGCTCAGCACCAACTTTAGCTTCTGTTCCTTCATAGCGCACATAGCGTACAGAAGCAGAAGGGATATAGCGATCAGGGGTAGTAGA
The DNA here is from genome assembly GCF_000466425.1 of Capnocytophaga sp. oral taxon 863 str. F0517. Lineage (GTDB taxonomy): Bacteria > Bacteroidota > Bacteroidia > Flavobacteriales > Flavobacteriaceae > Capnocytophaga. Next base: position 10,809 of record NZ_KE992097.1, on the reverse strand, counting down.
AAACAACAATATAGCTGACTTTTTGAACTGATAAACTCCTTCCTTTTTAGCTAACAGATTACGCCTATAAAGTAAATCATATATGTCACCAGAGAAATTCACCTTTGCCTTGTAGGAAGCTAATAATTCCTGATCTAAATCATCAGTATCAAAGTCAGGGACAACCTCATCTTCAAACCGGCGAATATTCTTGTCATATTCAAGTTTTTTGATCTGTTCTTGGTTTAGCTCTCTATTACTGTCGGCTACTCTTAGAAAAAACTTTTCGTTATCCTTACGGCAATATATACGTTCCACATCTTGTTCTACATGGAAAAGGAAGATAAGCTTCCCATCTATAAGGATTTCTTCAAGACGAATATTACAAGGAGGTATGATAAAGTCAAATACGAGTTTTCTATAGTCATCTAACTTATCTGTAATGGTGTTGAGGTCTTGTATTTCTCCCTTATCACTAACCCCAAAGGCCAATACCCCTCCGTCGGCATTGAGCATACCGATGAGTTCTTCCGCAATTTTGGAGGGTTTTATATCCTTTTCACCTAAACCTTTTCTTTCAAAATATTGGTTTTCAGGTTGTTTTTCTAAATATCGTTTGGTGATAATACTATTAATGGTTGATACAGGTTCGTTTGTCATTTTTCCTTGCTTATTTATATAAAAAATTGCTTATTTCACCTCAAAAATTGCTTAGCGATATTTTTATATTGATAATCAATGAGTTGTGGTTAAAAATTTGCCTTGCTTACGAAGGGGTAAAAATTGCTTAATGATTCTTTGTGTGGGCGAATGGTAATTCGTCCTTCGAATACGAAAACGCAAAAATACAAAAAATAATGATTAATGTCAATAATGATTAATGATTAATTCTCTAACTCATTAACCATTGACCATTGACCATTGACCATTGACCATTATTTCTGTCATTCTGTCGGCATCGTCTCTTTAGCATAGTATTTGATGAAAGAGAATGAATATAAATAACAATCTCATGAAAACATATACAATCAAAGGAATGGGCTGCACTGGGTGCGCGGTTACCGTAGAAGAAAAATTGTCTAAAGTAGCGGGGGTTACAGCCGTTAAGGTGGATTTCGATCAGCAAAAAGCCACTATAGAAGCACCTAAAGAAGTACCTTTGGAAGTGCTCCAGAAAGCGTTGGAAGGTACGGATTACACTATTAAAAAAGACTGACACAATGACACACACCTATTATGTAAAGGGCATGAGCTGTAGTGGCTGCGAGATGACCGTCAAGAAGCGCTTGGAGGCTACAGAGGGGGTCAGCAGTGTTGTAGCCAATGCGAAGGAGAAAACCGCTGTGGTGGAGATGCGCCAGCATGTGCCTTTTGAAACACTTAAAACAGCCTTGGAGGGTACCCATTACACCTTGGTAACCTCTTTGGAAGAAGCTACTCCTGCGCCCAAGCCTCAAGCTCCTACCCATAAGGGGACAGGGGTGTATTACTGCCCGATGCGCTGCGAGGGGGACAAGACCTACGACCATCCAGGCCATTGCCCTGTCTGTGGGATGGACTTGGTGGAGCAGGTTTCTGCCGAGAGTCTCAAGGGAGGCGGACAGGAGCAGCAGAAGCGCCAACAGCTACGCCGCCAGTTCTGGGGGGCGGTGGCTTTTACCTTGCCTATCTTCATCATCTCCATGGGAGGGATGTGGCATGGCAACCCTATGTATAAGCTCATGCCGGTGAGTTATTGGAATTGGCTACAGTTTGCCCTATCATTACCGGTGGTTTTCTACTATGGATGGACTTACTTTGTTCGTGCTTGGGTGAGTCTCAAAACGCTACGCTTCAACATGTTCACCCTTATCGGTATCGGTGCTGCTGCGGCTTGGTGCTTTAGCGTGGTAGCCCTTTGTGTGCCTGATAAGTTGCCGGAACAGTTCAAGGAGCATGGCTCGGTACCACTCTACTTTGAGGCCACTACGGTGATCCTTACCTTGGTCATCTTAGGACAACTCTTGGAGGCCAATGCCCATGGGCGTACCCAAGAGGCGGTGCGCATGCTACTTCAGCTGGCACCTCATACCGCAATAAAAATTCAGGGAGACCAGGAGGTAGAGGTGGCCATAGAGTCGGTAGCCCAAGGTGATTTGCTTAGGGTAAGGCCAGGGGCTAAAATCCCTGTAGATGGTCATATCACCTCAGGGGCTGCCACTATAGACGAGAGTATGATTACCGGAGAGCCGCTACCGGTGGAGAAGCAGGTTGGGGATATGGTCTCGGCAGGAACGATCAATGGAGCACAGACCTTTGTCATGGAAGCAGAGAAGGTGGGGAGTGATACGCTGCTTTCCCAGATTGTGACCATGGTACAGCAGGCCAGCCAGAGCCGCGCTCCCATACAAAAGTTGGCCGACCGTATTGCCGCTTATTTTGTTCCCATGGTGGTGGGCGTATCCGTCTTGACCTTTATCCTTTGGGCGGTTTTTGCCAAGGAACATGCTTACCAATATGCCTTGGTCAATGCCATTGCGGTGCTTATTATTGCTTGCCCTTGTGCCTTGGGCTTGGCCACTCCAGTATCTGTGATGGTGGGGGTCACCAAGGGGGCACGAGAGGGGATTCTTATCAGAAATGCCGAGGCCTTAGAACGGATGAAGCAGGTGGATACCCTGATTGTAGATAAGACAGGGACACTCACCGAAGGCAAACCCAGTGTGAGCGACCTTATCCCTTGGGGGGACTATAAGGAGCAAGATATATGGCCGATTCTCTATGGGGTGAATAAGGCCAGCGAACACCCTTTGGCTAAGGCTACCAATGCCTATGCGGCTGCACATGGGGTAGCTCCCTTGGCCATGACCGACTTCAAAGCCTTGGCCGGACGTGGAGTAGAGGCGGTGTATGAAGGCAAACATTATTATTTTGGGAATGACCGGCTCATGCAGGAGATTGGGGCGCCTCTTAGCCAAGCGCAACGCGATCAGGTAATAGAGAGACAGCGCCAAGGGCAGACCCTTTCGTTCCTTGCCATAGCGCAGGAAGTCATCGTCGCAGTGGCCATCACCGATAAGGTCAAGGATACAGCAGCGGCAGCTGTCCAAGCGCTACAGGCTCAAGGGATCACGGTGGTTATGCTCACCGGGGACAACCCCACTACCGCTCAGGCAGTAGCTCAGCAGCTGGGACTTACCCACTATAAGGCTGGTATGCTTCCCCAAGACAAGCAACAGGAGGTTGAGCGCCTGCAAAAGGAAGGGAAGATCGTAGCCATGGCAGGAGATGGCATCAATGATGCGCCCGCTTTGGCACAAGCCCAAGTAGGCATCGCCATGGGTACCGGTACCGATATAGCGATAGAAAGTGCCGCCATTACCTTAGTCAAAGGGGACTTAAGCGGTATTGTAAAAGCAAGAAAACTCAGTGAAGCGGTGGTGAAGAATATTCGGGAAAACCTATTTTTTGCCTTGATATACAATACAGTAGGCATTCCTATTGCCGCAGGGGTATTGTATCCTTTCTTTGGCATCTTGCTCTCTCCTATGCTCGGAGCCTTGGCGATGAGCTTTAGCTCGGTGAGTGTGATCACAAATGCCTTAAGAATGGCCAATAACAAGTGACCAATGACCAATGACAAGTGACAAATAACCAATGATTAGTGACTGATGACAAGTGACTAACCATTGGTTACTTTATTAAAATAAAAAAAGCCTTCCAAAGGAAAGCCTTTCATTGGTTTAAATAAACCTGTGTAAAACCAAATATTACACAAAACAACACAACTAAATTTTTAGCGGTCTGGACGGGACTCGAACCCGCGACCCCATGCGTGACAGGCATGTATTCTAACCAGCTGAACTACCAGACCAGTGTTTTGTTTTGCGCTGCAAAGGTACGACAATTTTTGAAACTGACAATACTTTTCTCGATAAAAAAATAGAATTATTTTTATAACAATTGATAATCAGTAGGTTATAAAAAATATTTAACATTTCGTTATTATTTTTCACGAGGTTCACCTGATGACTTCAGTAAGTAAAACACCTGTATCCCGCAGATGATGGCATTGGGGATGATCACAGGCCATAGCTTGGGTTCGTACAGAAACCCATAGACGACAAAGCAAATACAACCCACAAGGTTGATTAGGCGGATATGCTGCACCTTTTTCATCATAAAGCCCAGCACGATACATGCGGAGGCCAAATAGCCGATATATGCTATCATTTCTTTTTTGTTTTTCGTTCTTTTTTCGGTACGGGGACATAGGCAGCGGCTTCGGGGTCGAGGCCACGATGAACCCCCTTAGGAGAGATATTCACCGCAAGGATCTTTCCACTCTCATCGATAAGGAAGTTGGTGGGTATCTGTGTGATGGCTAAGGACTTGAGGGTCTCATCCTTGAGCTTTTTAGGAGCGATGACGGTAGGGAAGCGGTAGCCTTCGCGGTGGATATGGTCGAGCCAAGTATTGCGCTCATGATCTAAGTAAACCGCATAGATGGTGAAGCCATGGGACTGATGGTAGTTCTTGTATAAGTCGGCAAACTGGCGTGTGGCCTCCACGCAAGGGATACAGTCCGAGGCGGTGAAGAGCACTAAGGTGAGTTTCTTCCTCGCAGTGGAGAGCTTCAGAGTGCCTTTTTCACTATCGAACGCTATATCCGGGAGTTGGCTCCCTACTTGGGTTTTGCTCATGGCACTAAGGAGGGTCTCTATCTTTTGGAGGTCTTCCTTATCTTGGGTCTTTTTGTCCAAGAGGCTATAGAGCTTTTGAGCATAGCGATAGGGGAGTTGCCGGTCGGTCATCAGGTCGGCCAATAGGATTCCGGCAAATTGGCTTCGGGGTTCTCGCTTGAACATCTTCTCTAGGCGCACCATCATCAGGTCAGGGAGGTTGGAGAGGGAAATGTTCTTACTCTTGAAGATTAGAAAATCCTTGACCTCCTGCAGCGAAGCACTGCCATTGATACTCTTGAGATATACCTGATAGCGGTTCTCTATGGCGATATCCACAGAGAGGTCGCCAGGCTCCAATACAAAAAAACCGGTATCTTTCAGCTTGGGACTCACCGAAAGGGAAGCCTTTATGGGGTAATCCACCGCTCCTGAGAAAGAAAATTCTCGGTTGGCTACAGTGGTACTATCCACCTTGTTCCCATACCATAGATACACCTTTCCCTCATAAGGGCTGCTTATGCGGCCGCTAAGGGTGAAGGATTGGGAGAAGCCTGCTAAGCAAAAGAGCAGGCATAGTGATAAGAAAATCGTTCTCATAAGCCTTAAATAACACGGCAAAAATATGAATTTTTTCCCATTTTCTACGCCTTGAAAGCAGAAAAAGCGGCTCTGTAGCGCTCTAAGGGATTGTTCAAACCCTTTATTGGAGGAAATAACTCCCTATTTTAGCACCTTAAAAAGATATTTTAAGAGAGCTAAAACATTGAAAAACAATATGTTTTATAAAACCGTAGCTTTTTTTTTCAACATATAGAGGTTAATCAAAAAAACTTTCTTACTTTTGCAACGAGTTAAATTAAAATTTTTAAGTTATGTCAGACATTGCATCAAGAGTAAAAGCTATTATTGTGGATAAGCTCGGAGTAGATGAAACAGAAGTGGTAGCTGAGGCTAGCTTCACCAATGACTTAGGCGCGGATTCTTTGGATACAGTAGAGTTGATCATGGAATTCGAAAAAGAATTTGACATCCAAATTCCTGATGACCAAGCTGAAAACATCTCAACAGTGGGACAAGCTATTAAGTACATCGAAGAAAACAAAAAATAGCATAACACTCACTTGAAATGCTCTACGGGGAGGGAAAACTCCCCGTTTGGTATATGATAGGTAGTACAATTTTAATTTAAAACGTCATTTATTTATGCAAACCCGACGTGTAGTAGTAACTGGATTAGGCGCTATCACGCCTATAGGAAATACCCTGAATGCCTATTGGGAGGCGCTTCTTAGGGGAGAGAGTGGCGCGAACCTTATCACCCACTTCGATGCCTCTAAGTTCAAGACCCAATTTGCTTGTGAGGTGAAGGGCTTTGACCCCAATGCGTTCATCGACAAGAAGGAGGTGCGCAAGATGGATCGCTTTACCCAATTTGCCGTAGTGGCTTCCGACGAGGCGCTCCAGGACTCAGGGCTTGATTTAGAGAAGGAAGACAAAGACCGTATCGGAGTGATATGGGGTGCTGGTATCGGCGGGCTGATGACCTTTCAGGACGAGGTACTTGCCTTCGGAAAAGGCGACGGTACTCCTCGCTTTAACCCATTCTTTATTCCTAAAATGATTGCCGACATAGCCCCTGGTATGATCTCCATCCGCCATGGACTACGTGGGCCTAACTTCACCACTGTGTCAGCTTGTGCTTCTTCAGCCAATGCCTTGATAGATGCGTTGAACTATATTCGCTTAGGCTATGCCGATGTGCTGGTAACCGGAGGCTCCGAGGCAGCAGTGAATGAGGCGGGTATCGGAGGCTTCAATGCCTTACATGCCCTTTCTACCCGTAATGACGACTACAAGCGCGCATCTCGCCCTTACGATGTAACCCGTGATGGATTCGTACTCGGAGAGGGTGCCGGAGCACTCATCTTAGAAGAATATGAGCACGCCAAAGCACGTGGAGCTAAGATATATTGTGAGTTAGCAGGAGGAGGTCTCTCCGCCGATGCGTATCATCTAACGGCTCCCCATCCGGAGGGCTTAGGCGCCAAGGCGGTGATGAAAAACTGCTTGGCGGATGCAAAGCTCACCCCTGAAGAGGTCGATGCCATCAACCTACATGGTACCTCAACCCCTCTGGGCGATATAGCCGAGACCAAGGCCGTGAAAGAGGTATTCGGGGAGCATGCCTATAAGCTCAACCTCAACTCCACCAAGTCCATGACAGGCCACTTGCTCGGTGCTGCTGGCGCTATAGAAGCCATCGCTTCCGTACTGGCCATTACCCAACAAGTAGTCCCTCCTACGATCAATTTTGAGAACCCAGACGAAAACATTGACCAAAAACTCAACTTTACCTTTAACAAAGCTCAAAAACGCAAAGTAAAGGTAGCCATGAGCAACACTTTTGGGTTCGGAGGACACAACGCTTGTGTATTGTTCAAAAAACTAGATTAGATGCTATTCTTTAAAAAAATAATATCCCGTTTTCAAAAAAAAGACGGGATATTTTTTGCTAAAATGGAGAACCTCTTAGGCTTTCGTCCTAAGGAAATACATTACTACGAAGAGGCTTTTACCCTTGGTACAGCCCGCAGCGAAGGGACAACTCCCCATGTGAGCTACGAACGCTTGGAGTTCTTGGGCGATGCCATACTCGGTGCGGTTATAGCTCACTTTGTCTTTCTACAAGCTCCAGACAAGAACGAGGGAGACCTTACCAAAATGCGTACTCGCATGGTAAGGCGCGATAACCTCAACCAAATAGGCGAACAGCTACGCCTAAGGGATTATCTGCTCACCGATAAGAAAACGGTATTGCTCAGTGGCAATATCTCCGGAAACCTCCTCGAGGCACTCGTGGGGGCAATCTACTTAGATCGGGGCTATGGCAAGGCTACCGAGTTTATCCATCGTATCTTGATAGATAACAACTTGAGTATGAAGGACTTGGAGCATAAGGTCATCAGCTACAAATCCCTAATGGTGGAGTGGGCACAGAAGTATCACAAGACCATTGCCTTTGTTTCCGAAGAGGATACCACCTATCAGGGTAGCACCAAGCACTTTCAAGCCAAGGTGATGATCAACGAGAAGGTATATGCCAAAGCCCATGATACTTCTAAAAAAAAGGCCGAAGAACGTGCCGCCAAGCGTGCCTTTTTCCGCGCCAGCGACAAGAAAAAAACAACCAATAATAGAAAAAAACAAATCAAACAACCCTAGCCCAAAACTATTCATATGCCACAAACCCAACCCCTTCCCCAAGAGGCGCAAGACGAGGTGCTCCTTGCCGAATATGCTGACCTCTACCAAATCATGCTCTACAATGACGACTATAATACCTTCGACTACGTCATAGAACTCCTCATGGAGGTATGCGAACACACCTACGAACAGGCCGAGCAGTGTGCCGCTATCGTACATTTCTCGGGCAAGTGCTCCGTAAAAGAAGGTTCCTACGAAGATCTTCTTCCCCGCTGTAGCCGCCTCACCCAAGCAGGACTCACTGCGGAAATACTACCGAGATAGTGACTAGTGAAGAATTTTTTACTCTTCACTCATCACCTTTATGAGTTCTTCCACCACACCATAGTTTAGCTCTTAGACTCATAAGGGTCAAAATAATACTTTTAACAATGCTGACATAAGTAATTTACGTCAGTATATTTTTTGTGGTGAAAAATTATAAAAAACTTGCAGAAATAAAAAAAAGTTGTATTTTTGCAGGGTTAAATTTTTATAACATGAAAACTATTGTACTTATATCATGTTCAGCCCAAAAAGCAAAAGAAAAATCGAAAGCAGAGGATTTATATATAAGTCCTTTGTTTAAAAAGAGTTTGGTTTATGCAAAGACTCTTACCACAACAGATAATATCTATATTTTATCAGCAAAACATCATCTACTTCCACTCGATAAAGTGATTGCACCTTATGATGTCTCTCTTAAGAAAGATATTACAAAAGAGGAAGATAGAGTTAAGTGGGGAGAAAAAGTAATAGAAGAATTGAAGAAAGTGGCTGATGTAAAAAAAGATAAGTTTATTATTTTGGCGGGGAAGGATTATGTAAAACCTATCAAAGATAGGTTAGTAAATATTGAGCTTCCTTTTGATGGAGTCAGAGGAAATGGGGAAATGCTTCATAGGCTTAATGAAAAGGAAGAAAAAATATGGATAGCGGAGCAAGATGTATTGAGGCATAAATTAGAAGATTTAAATAAAAAAGTCCGAGGAATAAATATAACAGAAGAAACCACAGAAACATCAGTGTCTATTCTGCATGAACTGTTTAATATCTTAAAGCGATTTACTTTTCCTTGTCAAAAAAGAATAGGAAAGAAATGGATTGTCCCTCATAATGGTATCTATATTTTCTTTGAAAAAGGAGAAACTATTACAACTTCTGATGGGAGAGTACTTGATCGTATAGTAAGAGTAGGAACACATGAAAAGGACAATAGGTTATTTAATCGTATAGATCAACATTTTAAAGGCAATATAAAATCTAGTATTTTTAGAAAAGATATAGGGGAAGCACTCTCCACAAATAATGAAGGAATGATTAGCAAATATATGCAAGAAAATCTTTCCTTTGTCATTTTTGAGGTAGCAACTAAAGAAGAGCGGCTCTATTGGGAGGAAAAAAATTATCCTAACACTTTCAAAAGCAGCTATATTAGGACAGATATCTCCTTCTAAAAAATGGTTAGGAAATAAATCTCCTAAGGGAAAGATTAGGAAAAGTGGTCTTTGGCAAGTAGAGGGGATTTATATAGAGGAGTTGGATAAAGCAGATGTCAATAGGTTGATGCAAATGGTTGGGAGATAATTTACAATTATAGTCAAACAGAAATGGTTTGCGAAAAATTAACGTGAGCAGGCGTAGGGGCGAATTGCAATTCGCCTCCGAAAAAGAGCAAATAAAGAATTAACCTCTTATGTTATTTATTTGTATTATAAATAAGATTAACTACAAATGATAAATTTTAAATCATGGAATTAACAAAATTAATAGACTATATTCCTGCAATAATTGTTTTAGTTGCGGTGATGATATTGATAATATTTGTTTTTAAAACACAAGGTAATAAAATTTTCGATAAGGAAAGTAAGACCCAAAACATTTTAATTTTTATAGGAGGTTCTCTGTTTATTATAGTCCTCATTGTTCATTTATTTAGAGAGCAACCTTGGACAGCCGATATTTTGAAAATACTTATAGGAATCTTAGTTGGTGGAAGTTCTGCAAATATAGTAAGCAGAAATACTAGTGGAAATTCAATTGACATATCAGGAAATGCAAATGGAGACGTTGCAGGTAGAGATATTAATAAGAATATACAAAACATAAAAGAAGGAATTTCGGATATTCGAGATTCCGTTATTCATCAGAATAATCAAATAAAGCAACTTGTTAGTGAAAATAATGACTATGACTATTTAATAACTATAATTTTTGTAAGAAACAAGGAAGAGTTTTGTAAAAAATTTAAAGAGATAATAAATCTAAATCAACATGAAAGATGGGTTTTGAAACAAATCGTTTCAGAATACAAGGAATATGATGGAATGTTTCTATTTTTTACAAGAGAAAAACAAGAGAATGGAGAAACTAATGTATATTATCAAGATAGCAAAAATCCACAAACAAAGAAAAGAATGTAAAAATAAGTTATATTGTGATATAAATCATTGTTCAATAGCAGCATCACCTGATATATTGAGGATACTGATGTAAAAGAAAAAATAGAAGTGTAGTTTACATACGAACTGTAAATAATATTTAGCGAGAGTTAGACGTAAGAATATAAAGATAAAACTAATCATCCCTTAAAGCCTCTTTCTATATACTCCATTCCTGATAATTTTTTTCAATAGAGGTAAATGATTCTGCACAGGAGGATAAATGATAATGATTTTGTATAAGGCAGAAAATTTGTCTTTCACAAGCTATTTTTCACATACACACTCTCAAGACTTTTCTTTAGGAGAAGAGGAAGGTAGGAGAGGTAGCAAGAGATCATGAGAATAAAATATTTACATTGAACTCATCTTAATGAGGAATAATATTTTCCTATACAGTTTATACTCCTGACCCTCAACCACTTAAAAAATACTTCAAAAAAATTCCTTGAAATATTTGGTCAATTCAAAAAGTTGTTGTA
>NZ_KE992096.1 GCF_000466425.1 Capnocytophaga sp. oral taxon 863 str. F0517 | reverse complement strand
AACCTATATTGACCCCGAAGTTCTTACCCTGTTCCCAGCCTGCCTCCTGCAAATATTGGTTTACATGTGTTTTTATGATTTTCCAAATTTTCTAAACGCCTGGATGGTTTGATAATAACCATATCCAATGAAGATACGACCAATAAAAAGAATAATATTGTTGAAATCATTATCTTGTACTAGTTGGATAAGTCCATTAGCGCTTTTTACACCATTATCAAAAGGTTTCATATCTACAATATTTATAACGTTTAAGAAAAAAGCAACAGATTCTTCCCATGCTTTCAGGTTATAAGGTTCAAATGACCAAAAATTGTAACTTTTTTTTAAAAGAATATATGAAGTTATAACTCCCATTATTACTATAAAAGAGACTCCCCTAATCCAATCTGTTCCAAATTTGTTTGAAATCCTATTCAAAAGAAGTAGAATTATGTCTTTTATATAGAACAAGAGTATAAAGGAAATAGGAAGAGCAAAAAAAAGTATATATATGATAAAAAATTTACTTTCGTTATTTAGAATCATTTTAAGATTAAAATACCCGAAAAATATGAAAAAAACTGAAAAGAAAATATATTTTATTTTTATATTCTGCCTTATAATATACAAAATTTTATCTAATCTATTATAACCCAATAAACTAAATTGTTCTCTTTGATAGACACTCATTTCATTTTTATACATATTTAGACCTTCTATTTTGTTATTTTCCATATAAAAATTGCTTTTAATGATTCTAAAAGTTTCACGGATTTTTGAATATGTAGTAGGGGTTATATTCTTTTTATCACGAGGATATTTACCAAAATCATCTATATATTTTTGATAGGTTTGAATATTCTCAATTCCTTCTATCTTTATATTCCAGAAATTTATAGTACATCTAAAATTAGCTCTCGATATATCTATACATCTACTAAATATAGAACTTTCAAAGTTAAGATAGCTATCAGATTTCACTTTATTATATAAGAACTGTACTTCCTTTTCAAATGTCACCCCTGAGAAGATACAAGTTCCAAAAAAATCAGTTCTTAAGAATTGTTGCTCATTATGGAATATTGCCAAGTAAAAATCAACTAATTTCTCAAAAGTTGTATTTTCAAAATTAATACTAGAGTAAAAATCACAATGATGAAACCGAATATTTTCATAGAACTTAGCATTACTAAACGAAATAGTAATATCTTCATCCTTTACCCCAAATTCTCCCTCTGAAAAATTTAACTCTATATAATTATTACCACTAAAATATGTTTTATTTTGAAATTTAGCTCTTTTAAAAGTAAACTCCTTTTCTTTACCATTTGTAGTATCTTCAGATATTTTTTTTGATGTTATATTAAAAAAATAGGTTTTCCCTGTAAAAATAGCATTTTGAAAGGAGATATCATCATAAAATAGAACATTATGAAAATTTGCTTGTTTGGAGAAAATTGCTCTTTCAAATTTAGTACTTTTTATTTCTGTAGGATTTTCTAACTTTTCAAAAGAGACAGTTCTTTTAAATTGAGCTTCATTGAAGGTAACATTATAAAGCTTAGCCCCCTTAAAATCAACGATAAAAGAGTTTT
>NZ_KE992095.1:3522-12701 GCF_000466425.1 Capnocytophaga sp. oral taxon 863 str. F0517 | reverse complement strand
AAAAGTAACTTTCTTATATCGAACTCACGTTAAATAGTTACTTAGCTTGCGAAACTTGAGTAATTAACAATTGATAATTAACCATTAACCATTAATTATTGGTTCCAGTCTATTTTTCTGGAGGCATACATCACTAGGGCTAAGATCGTGAAAAGTCCCAGACTACCCACCAGTAGGGCATAGTTTTCCAGCTGGATAATCACATAGATAAAGCCGTACAAGGCCGTCAAGGCCGCTCCGATAAAGAGAGGAAATTTCCTACTCTTAAGAATGGCCACCGAGTACAGTGCGATAAGCCCTATGGTCATCACCGAGGAGAGAAGGTACGCCAAGGTAAAACTACTGTGTTCGGTAATGGAGACAAGCAGGGTATAGAAAAGCACCAAGGCCAAGCCAATCATCGTATATTGGAAGATATGGATCTTTATCTTGCTGATATGCTGCAATAAGAAAAAGATAAGGAAGGTCAGCCCAATGACTAAGAAACCATACTTGGCAGCCCGTTCATTCTGCTGATACTCATCCACGGGGATTACAAAATTCACCTGATAGGCATAAGAACTAATCTTGGGCAATTCCCCAAAGGACTGCTGGGAGAAGGGGCGGTTCAGGTATAGCACCCGCCAAGAGGCCGTGAACCCCTGCGGGGTGATTTGCTTCTCATAAGGTAAGAAATTCCCTACAAAGCTCGGATTCGGCCAGTTGGACGAAATCGTCCCTTCGGTACTCTTGCCTATAGGGGCAATAGCGATGTGCTTGCTGCCATCATAGGTAATAGAAAGAGCGAAGTCCAGGGGCTTGCTGAGCTCCTCCTTGGGGATAAAGGCTGTTTGTAAGGAGGCCATACGGCTACTTCTATAATTACCGTAGGATTCTCCTTCTATTTCTACGACAGCATTAGGGTCTTCCCAAGAGTAATCAGAGGTTTCTCCCTCCTGGTCATAAATAGGCTCAAAGGGGTAGGACTTCCCACCTAAGGTAATCGTTACGATGTTCTTGATACTGCTTAGGTTGGTGGTACGAATAAGGATGGTAGCTTTGTCCCAGTCTATATCTTCGTCCAAGACTCCTTTGCTGGAGAAATCAGGAGCTATATACCGACCGGTAAAGTCCATAGCGGCGGTGAATACAGCCGATTCGTAGTTGTTGCGCTTCCTTACCTCGGTCTGTACATGGGAGTTGTTTTTCAGCTCTTCAGGGAAGAAGTAGGCATAGGAAGTGGTGTAGGTCGTGCGTTTTGTATCCGAATAGACCTTGTAAGGTATCTTTAGGATAGGCCCATAGAAGTAGATTGCACTGCCCCATTTGGAGTCAATTTCATCTACTACACGCTCCTGACGGGACTTCCGTTCCCGTACCAACTCCTTGACAAAAGATAGCGGAATGAGCAATAAGAGCGCCAAGGTTCCTATAAGGAACATTCGGAAAGTGTTGGATTGCAATAAGTTTGCAAAAAAGGATTTTTGTGTATTCATGGTATAAGGATTTTTAGATAATAAACATTGGAAAGTGACAGCACCATTAATTAACAATTAACAATTGCTAAAAGCGCTTTGTATTTCAAAGTAAAAAATATAAAAAAATATAGTGATTGTTAGTCACTAGTCGTTAGTCACTAGTCGTTAGTCACTAGTCACTCGTCGTTAGTCACTCGTTGTTAGTCACTATCACTGGTCATTACAATGATTTTCTCAAGGGCTTCCAAGTGTTCTTGGAAGGCTTGGCGCCCTTTATCGGTAGCCTTGTAGCGGGTGTTCGTTTTGCGACCAATAAAAGTCTTCTCCACGGTGATATACGCCTCATTCTCAAGAGCACGGGTATGGCTGGCCAAGTTACCGTCCGTAACGCCCAAGAGTTCCTTGAGGGTGTTAAAGTCGGTACTTTCATTGACCATCAGTACCGACATGATTGCCAAGCGAATACGATGATCAAAAGCTTTATTGATATGTGCTAAAAGCGTTTTCAAAATGTCTCAATTATCCGTCCCATCCTATGTGGGTAATTTCTTTTCCTTCAAAGTCTATATCTAACAAATGATCAGGGGTAAAAATATCCCCAGCACTTATATGAGCAGCAACTCCTGTACTCCCAATATACATATGGCCGCTATATACCTCCAAAGTATTATACCAATTATCATCAGCCTGAGGGGTATATTCCCTACAATGCTCATTGTAATAGCTGATGAGTGTTGTTTTAGCATCTGAAAGCCATTCTAAATACTTATTTATACTATGCAAACAACTCTCTAAAGGAGTTTCTTTATTTATAAAGAAAGAAAAATTCTCTCCTTCTACTTCTTTGCCCAAAATAACTACTTTCTTCGTTGAGAGCACATATTCGCATTCCGACTCAAAATCTTCTACTTTCTCAAAATCAGCCACTTTAAGAGTTTTCTGCTTTTTCTTTGCTTTCAATTTGCGAATATCCTTGATACAAAAAGTATTTTTATGCGTTTTGGCTTTGTCTTCCAAAACTAATAGTTTGCTTTTCTCCTTATAATTGGTAGGGTCAGCAATGCGTAAGAAAGTCTCATAAGCAGAGAGATGGTATTCTAATAGGGTGTAAGTATCAGCAAGGATACGTTCCTCTTCCTTAGTACGTTCTTCTTTGGCTTGCAAGTCATATAACAAGTCATAAAGAGCTATCGCTCCTTCATGATAGTCTGTTGCTTTGCGAAAAGCATTAGAAGCATCAATATAGCGCTTTAATATTTCTGTCATTACTTTATTTCTTTCTATTGCGTTCGTATTTGAAGTGCATAATACCTCCATAAAGGATATGGCATAGGCCAAAACCTAAAGTCCAAAACAAAAGCCCATAACCAGGAAAATAGGCCGCTAATAAGCCTAATACGATTTCAGTAATCCCAAGGAAATGCACATCACCAAAAGTGTATTTGCTCACATTCACGCAGGCCAATCCGTAGAATATCAGGGTCATAGGAGCGAGCAAGCCATAGTGTCCGTTCCTTAGTAGCAGCACACAGAGGATGCCTCCGGTGAGCAGAGGAAGGGCAAAGTTGTACAAAGCACGCTTGGAAGTGGCATTGACCAAGCTCTCTCCATTGCGTTTGGCCTTGTAGGAGGAGAACAGATAAGCGGTAACGATGGAGGAGATAAGTACGCCTAAGGCTATCGCTATCAATTTCTTAAAGGTGTAGCTTTCCAAAATCACATAAGGCTTCTGCAAGTGGTGTGCTTCCAAAATCACAAAGGCAGCACCTGCCCCTACAAGGGCATATACCCCGGCCAATACTCCTGAGAGTCCACTCAAGGAGAGAAATTGGGTGGAGCGACGCATCATCTGGCGTATTTCCTTTAGATCATCTAAGTATTTATGGGCTTCCATACAAAAGTACTTTGAGTTGCAAAGTAACGATAAATAATTGACATCTCCAAATGTTTTTTCGGATTTTTTTTAATCATCTCATTGACAAATCATCTCATTGGAAAATTAGCTCATTGCCTCATTGGCAAATTAGGAAATTATCCTTATCTTTGCCCCTTGATACAGAAAGAAGTATAAGGTACTTTTTGTAAAAATAGAATATACGGCTATGAACGAACTTAAGTCTATAGAAATCAATCACTTTACAACTTTATCGGGGAAGGAATACCCGCGCTTGGAACTGACCTATCAGCTCTTTGGACAGCCCTTAGGGGCAGCACCAGTGATTGTGGTCAATCATGCTCTTACGGGCAACTCTCAGGTGATTGGTAAGGAGGGTTGGTGGAACCAAACCGTAGGGGAGGGGCAACCCTTTGATACGCGAACCCATACGGTGATTTGCTTTAATATCCCTGGCAATGGCTACCGCAATGGCGCGCTCATTACCGACTATAGGCAATGGACAGCCCGCGATGTGGCTCGTATCTTCCTCTTGGGCTTGCAGCAGCTGGGGGTAGGGCATGTGGATATCCTTTCAGGAAGCTCCTTAGGCGGCGGTATTGCCTGGGAGATGCTTGCCTTGGCGCCTGAATATGTAACCCACTTCTTTGCCGTGGCTACCGACTGGAAGACTACCGACTGGGTAATAGCCAACTGTTTGGTACAGGAACGACTCTTGGAGGGCAACAACCCCTTGCACGATGCCCGCATGCACGCCATGCTCTGTTATCGCACCCCAGCCTCTCTCAAGGAAAAGTTCGACCGTAGTATCAATATCGAGCGCAACCGCTTCAATACCGAGACTTGGCTGCTTCATCATGGAGAAAAACTCCAAAACCGCTTTACCCTTGAGGCTTATAAGCTCATGAATCAGTTGGTTAAAACCATTGACATCTGCAAGGATAGGGGAAGTTTCCAACAGGTCATGGCACCGGTTACCACCCAGATACACATCATCGCTACCGATACCGATTTGTATTTTGTCCCTCAGGAGAACAGACTCACCTATGAGGCCTTACAGCAGCTGGGCAAGCAAGTCACCTACCATGAGATCCACTCCATCCATGGGCACGATGCCTTTCTGATAGAGTTCGACCAGCTGGACAGCTTTATTCGTCCCTGTCTTAGCTAAAAAACTTTGGCTAAAAAACAAAGTTTTTATTTTCTTCTTATTATTTTTTGTATATTTGCACCCACAATAGTTTTAATCAACAAATTTATTATCAAACTCATGAAAGTATCTCATTTCTTAACTCTCTTGTGCCTTAGTGCCACAGCATTGGGATGGGCACAGCCCAAACTCAATGACTCTTGGAAGGATAACCACCTGAATGAAACCCTCGAAACCCCTCTTGGATTTCTAAGAAAGGAGAAAACCAATGTGGATAAGGTAGATTATGCCTTAGGGGTAGATAAAAACAACAAAATCAAGTATATAGAAACCAGCAGCGCCACCTTCAAGGTGGGTACTTACAACCTTTCGACCAAGCTGTTCGACTTCAAAAACTATACCTATACCCGCTATTTCGAGGGCTGGGGCTACTACCTAAGAATCAACCCTTCTTGGTGTGCCTACTTCGGCAAAGGGAAGCCTACCAAGGACAGCCGTCCTATTTTCTATTTCAATTATGACTTCGGTAAGGCAGAGGGAAAGCCTATCTTTGATGCCAATTATGAGGAGGTATTAGCCGCTCAGCAAAAAGCTGAAAAAGAAAAAGCCGAGAAAAAAGCAAAGGAAAAAGAGGCAATAGCCAAGAAAAATGCAGAATATGAAAAGGAAAAAGCACGCTTAGAAAAGGAAAAAGCAGCCAAAGAAAAGGCCGAACTCGAGCGCAAACTCGCCCTACAGAAAGAAGCCGATAGGCGAAAAGCTGAAGAAGAGGCCAAGAAAAAAGCAGAGGAAGAGGCCAAGCGTAAGTACGCACAAGAAGTAGCCGAGTACAACGCTAAAAAAGAGGCCGAAAGAAAAGCAAAAGAAGAGGAGAAAAAACGCCGCTCTGAGGAGTTCCGTACCGGACAGCGCGTGGTCAATACCGAAACGACCGATACAGCAACCAGCACAACCTCTTCCGCCCCTTCGGGTGCCCTACAAGGAGGAGAAAAGCTATTGGACAACAACCTAAAGGCTAAAATCAAAAAGTCCCTTCGAGATTACCAATCCTATATCAATAAAAATCAGAAACGTACCGAGGACTATCCTTTAGTACTGATCAACTATAAGGATGTGATGGACTACCCACAAGCGGAGTTGGCCAAAATTAAAAAGATTGTTTCCACTACCGTTTTCAAAAAAGGAGCCCCTCGTACAACCGACTTCAAAGAAAAAGGTGCCAATGGGGTCGTAATTATCAAAGTAGAGTTTTAATTGAGTTTATTGTTTTTTATTTAATGAGAAAGGTATCGCTGCTGGCGATACCTTTTTTACTTGAGAGGGACTTAGCTATCGGGTGAGCTTCTTGTATTTGATACGGGTGGGGGTAACCTCCTTGCCAAGGCGTTTCTTCTTATTTTCTTCGTATTCGGAAAAGCTACCCTCGAAGAAATACACCTGCGAATCACCTTCAAAGGCTAAGATATGGGTACAGATACGGTCTAAGAACCAACGGTCGTGGGAGATTACTACCGCACAGCCAGCAAAGTTCTCCAAGCCTTCTTCCAAAGCACGTAGTGTATTGACATCCAGGTCGTTGGTAGGCTCGTCCAAGAGTAGCACGTTGCCTTCTTCCTTCAGTGTCATAGCCAAGTGCAATCGGTTGCGCTCCCCTCCAGAAAGGGTGGCTACCTTTTTGTTTTGCTCGCTACCGGAGAAGTTAAAGCGACTTAGGTAGGCACGCGAGTTCACCTGGCGACCGCCCATGAGGATAAGGTCTTGCCCCTCGGAGAAGTTCTCCCAAATGCTCTTTTCAGGGTCTATATTCTTATGGGTCTGATCCACATAGGCGATTTTTACGGTATCTCCTACGAGGAACTCCCCTCCATCGGGCTTCTCTTCGCCCATGATCATACGGAAGATAGTGGATTTCCCGGCACCATTGGGGCCTATCACCCCTACGATACCCGCCTGTGGGAGGACAAAGTTCAGGTCATCATAGAGGAGCTTCTCCCCAAAAGCCTTACTTACATGGCGCGCTTCTATCACCTGGGTACCCAGGCGAGGTCCATTAGGGATATAGATTTCGAGCTTTTCCTCCAATTGTTTTTGGTCTTCACTCAGTAGGCGGTCATAGTTCTGCAAGCGCGCTTTCTGTTTGGCTTGGCGCCCTTTGGCGCCTTTTCGTACCCACTCAAGCTCGCGCTCGAGTACCTTCTGGCGCTTGGTTTCCGCTTTTTGCTCTTGGGCAAGGCGTTTGGCCTTTTGATCCAGCCAAGAGGAGTAGTTGCCCTTCCATGGGATTCCCTCTCCACGGTCAAGCTCTAAGATCCAGCCCGCTACATTGTCCAAGAAATAACGGTCGTGGGTCACGGCAATCACCGTACCTGCATACTGTTGCAGATGCTGCTCGAGCCATAGCACCGACTCGGCATCCAGGTGGTTGGTAGGCTCGTCCAAGAGCAATACATCAGGCTGTTGCAATAGCAGGCGGCAGAGCGCTACTCGGCGGCGTTCCCCTCCGGAGAGTACCTTGATAGGGGTATCAGGATCAGGAGTACGGAGGGCATCCATGGCCACTTCTAATTGATTGTCAAGCTCCCAAGCGTTCAGCGCATCTATCCTGTCTTGTAACTCCGCCTGCTTGTCCATCAGCTTTTGCATCTTCTCCGGATCGGAGTAGTTCTCCTCTAAGCCAAAAAGGTCATTGATGTGGTTGAACTCCTCCAAGAGCTTCACCGTCTCGGCTACCCCCTCGCGAACGACCTCAATAACCGTTTTTTCCTCGTCTAATTTGGGTTCTTGCTCTAAGTAACCCACTGTATAGCCAGGGGCAAAAACCACTTCGCCCTGATAGTTCTTGTCTATCCCCGCGATGATCTTCAGTAGGGACGACTTACCCGCCCCATTGAGCCCCAGAATACCAATCTTAGCCCCATAGAAGAAACTCAGATAGATATCCTTAAGCACCTGTTTGTTGGTAGATGAATAGGTCTTACTGACCTTATTCATGGAAAAGATAATCTTTTGATCGTCTGCCATAATAAAGTGAAAAATTAAGGGCAAATATACGAATTATTTTGTATATTTGTCGCCAATATTTGTCTTGTTTGATAGCTGATAATACGAATCAATAACTAAAACTATGTATCGAATTATTATATTAACATTTTTAGCTTGTACCATTACCCTACAAGCACAGACTTTCAAAGTCGCTCAGCAGCTTTGTACAGATGGCAATTCCCGCCCATACGTGGTCTATACACCTAAGAGTGAAGGGGCTAAACCCAAACCTCTATTGGTATTCTTACACGGGGCGGTGGCTACCCCCCAGGTGAATGCCAATCCCGAAGGCTACGCACGCAAGTCGCCATTAGTAGCGATAGCAGAATCTGCCGACTGCTTTCTGCTTTTCCCTTTTGGGCAAAAAGGAGCTGCGTGGTTTGACCATGTAGGTCAGCAGATGGTGTTGGACGAGATAGCCGCCGTACAGCATCAGTATCCTATTGACCCTAATAGAATCTTCTTATCAGGCTTTTCTGATGGGGGGTCAGGCGTATATTACTTCGCTATGACACATCCCGACCTTTTTGCGGGCTTTATTGCGATGAATGGCAGCCTAAAAGTAGCCAGTATGCTGGGCGAGGAGGAGCTATTCCCCTGCAATATGAACCAAAAACCACTATATATACTCAACACCACCGGCGATAGCCTCTATCCTCTGGAGCAGATCACCCCTTCTATCGACTTCCTACAGAAAGAAAACCCTAATATCACTTTTAAAATCCCTATAGGTGACCATTTTCTGAGCTATCTACCCCAAGAGCAAGCAGGTATAGTGACTTTTATCAATAGCCATAGCCGTCAGCCGCTCACCCATATTGTCTGGGAAACCTCTGACATTAGCAGAATCAACCGGATAGGATGGCTACAGCTGCAAACACTCGCCCTCGACCAGGAACGCGCCCCTTGGCATACCCTTTATCCTGAAGTGAAGATACAAAACAACAAAGCCGACTTGGGGGTTAAATACGACTATACCTATAAAGGTAAGGGTATGCGTATAGCAGGCTTTAAAAATGATACCGTTACAGCCAAACGTTTGGGAGCTAAAGAGGGGGATATACTCATCGCCTTAGAGCGTGACAGTATTCGCTCGCCGATGGCGCCAATGCGCTATACTACCAAGAAGAAAGCCGGCGACCCTACCGAACTAACGGTACTGCGAGAGGGTACAGCAGTAGTACTGAAAGGCAATTTCAACCAAGGATACCCCTATACACTACTAAAACACCAACATAAAACGGCCAAGATTGAAGCCGAAATAAGAGGTAAAGAAGTGTATGTACGCACCTCACGCATAGGCACATACGAAATAGATAGGAGACAAACACCGGTGAAAATCAAGAGGAAAGTAAAAAATCTCACAGATAAGCCTTAAAAAAGTTTTGTTTTCAAATTAGGTACCCTCGCTGGTGCGTTTCTTGTAGCTCGTGCCTATGATATTAAGAACTTGGGTAATGGGTAATGTATCAGATGTGTTGTTAAAATTTCAATAACCTACTAATCAACACAATACAAAAGAACTGCCCTACTATTTCCCTTTATACACCATAGAGACAAGCGTTTTTTAAGTCTATAAAGCGCTCTAAATAGTGCGAGGGAAATTGTGAATTGGGCACAAGCTAAAGTCGCTGAA
>NZ_KE992095.1:943-3422 GCF_000466425.1 Capnocytophaga sp. oral taxon 863 str. F0517 | reverse complement strand
TTGGAAGCGAGTATGTGACTTGCGCCAGTGGGGGGGAAGCAAGACAGCGAGCTAAACAAAAAATAATTGATTATCAAAACGAATTAAAATCTAACATAGGACAAAGGACAACAGGAAGTGGTTGTCAAAGATTATCATAAAATAAGTATTATGAAAGAATTGTTTATATGGTTTTATTCAAACCCCAATACATTACCTAAAGGAGTTCCTGCTACTGTAATGACAACTATTACAGAGGAGTTCTACCCTAAAAATCCAACTAAAATCAAACGTGGAGAATGGATTAAATACTCTCCTATGTATTTCTCTTTTCCTCCTGAAGAGAAATACAAATTGCCTGAAGAATTGATTTTAGTGGTAAAACGCCAAAAAGAAGTGT
Organism: Capnocytophaga sp. oral taxon 863 str. F0517; assembly: GCF_000466425.1. GTDB lineage: Bacteria > Bacteroidota > Bacteroidia > Flavobacteriales > Flavobacteriaceae > Capnocytophaga. The sequence goes on along the minus strand of NZ_KE992095.1, from coordinate 3,043 downwards.
TGTTTGATTTCTTGGGATTTCACAGAGATATAAAAATATTCTCTGATAGATTGTTAAATCTTCTGATAGAGAATGGTTTAAATCCTCAATATGAAAAAGCAAGATTAAGTATTGTAAATACCAAAGGCGAGAATATTGCTAAGCAACCCTATTATTTATTGCGTTTCTGTAGGGCTGATAACGAATTATTTGCCTTTAATGAGAACTCAAAAATAGCAGCAAGAGGTTTAAAGAATATTTTTCTTTATCCTGATTTACACTTAAAAGAGCCTACTGATAGGAATATTTTTGTTTTAGGAAATGTATTACCTGATGATTATTTTTGCTATCAAAATGCCTTAGTTGTTAAAAAATCATTAAAAGAGGAAATAGAAAAGCTCTGCTATGCTCCTGAGATATATTCAGTAAGTGAGTTTCCGGAAGTGTATAATACTTGTTTAAAGTGGTAATGTATCAGATGTGTTGTTAAAATTCCAATAACCTACTAATCAATACAATACAAAAGAACTGCCCTACTATTTCCTTTTACCCACCATAGAGACAAGCGTTTTTAAAACCTATAAAGCGCTCTAAATAGTGCGAGGGAAATTATTTGGGCACAAGCTAAAGTCGCTGAATACTTGGAAGCGAGTATGTGACTTGCGCTAGCGGAAGGAGGAAAAGGAGATCCTATAGATACATATACAGATTATCCATATGACTAGTATTAAATTAACTTTTATTATTTATGGAGATATGTTTAACATAGATGAGTTTTCTGAAATAATAAACATATCCCCTACTGATTTTGCTTACAAAGGAGATAAGCTGAAATTTAGAGTAAGTACAGATACTTTTTGGAAGTATTCATTTAAAGATATTACATCTCTTTATATAGGAGATAGCTTAAAGCCTCTTGAAAAAATTGTAAGCCCAAGAATTGAGGAAATATCCTCATTTATACACAAGAACAATTTAAAATCTATAATGCGTTTCAAAGTAGAAACAAATAAAGAACCATCACCAGCAATAGTTTTTGATAATAATATTGTTAAATTATTATACAAATTGAATGCTTCAATTGACTTAGATTTATATATATATGATTAATAAAAAGATTATACAGGGGAGGTAATGTATCAGACATGTTGTTAAAAATTTAATAGCTTTACAATCAGTAAAATACAAAGAAGACAAAAATCTATTTTCCTTTACCCACCATAGAGAAAAGCGTTTTTTAAGCCTATAAAGTACTCTAAATAGTGTGAGGGGAATTATGAATTTTGAATTGGGCACAAGCTAAAGTCGCTGAATACTGGAAGCGAGTATGTGACTTGCGCCAGCGGGGGTACGTTCGGGCAGAATTAGAGAATATTAGAAATGATTTATTGTTTAATAACGTAATATGGTAAATATGGATATATATCAATTAACTGATGATTTTGCGTACAAAACCTTTACAATTATAGGAGAAAAGGTGGAATATATCACTCTTAACGGACAGCCATTAATAGGTTCATGGAAAGAGAAACAAGGAGAAGTGTACAAAAACTATGATAACAAAGGGAAAAGAGATGGGTTTGATGCCCGTATATGTGGTGGTTTGTTCGTAATGGAAAAAGAAAAAGCTATTCTCTTTGTACAAAGAACTAATGTAAAAGCAGAATTGTTACCTTTTAAAATTATTAATGTAAAAAAGGATTTTGTTTTTATCAACATTCTAAATATAGTAAAAAGTATCAACTTTGAAGGGATAAGTCCTATAAAATTAGGGGAATTAACAAGAAACAATGATTTATATTTTTATGAAGAAGCAGGTGAAAACATACTATTCAGAGATGCTCTCTACACTAATATGTTATACTGTACCAAAGAACTCGAAAATATAATCAATGAGTTAGACATCAAAGGGCTTGCTCTTAAAAAAGTAGGAAAAGTAGCTCCTTTGCCTGTATTTCCTAAAGAAAGAAATATTTTCAATAGGTAGGTTTATCTCTGTTGGTAATGTATCAGATGTGTTGTTAAAATTCCAATAACTTACTAATCAATATGATACAAAAGAATTACCCTACTAATTTCCTTTACCTACCATTGAGAAAAGCGTTTTTAAAACCTATAATG
>NZ_KE992095.1:0-843 GCF_000466425.1 Capnocytophaga sp. oral taxon 863 str. F0517 | reverse complement strand
ATTGGGCGCAAACTGCAAGCTTGCGCCAGCGGGGAATTCGGTATTGATAAATATAATCCAAAAAATAAAAAAGATTGTACAGAATGAAAGTTTATAAATTTACAAGTTACATAGAAAAAGAATACGCTATTCTTCGACCTAGTAGTAAAGAAAATATTAAAGAAATCAATTTGCTAGATGTTTGGTGGGATAGTTGGGGTAGTAATGGGAATAAAATCGGAGATTTTACATTTTGTTATGGCATTAAAATATGTAAATTATCCGTCTTTAATCTTTTACAAGAAAACTTTAAAGATATTAAGGGGGTAGATGTAAAGATTAATAAGACTGAAAGAGAGTTAAAAGCAAAAAATCCTAAAAGACTGAAATGGCTACCACAAGAAGACATTGCATTAAAATCCTTTTTTAGCCCTACATATTTTGATTGTCTTCCCCAAAGTTCTTTAGTTAAGACAGAAAGAGGAAGAATAGAATTAATTGGAGTGTCAGAATTAAAAGGAGAGGAAATAATTCCTCGTGAAAAAGGTAAAGGAATCTTCTTTGATAAGGAGGTTATCAATAATTATGATTTCTTCACTTTACAGAATACAAATCTATTATTATGCACAGAACGTGTAAAAGAATTTTGTCAGGATAAAGAATTTAATAATATCATTTTTTTAGAAATGGGAGATATAATTTAGGTAATGGGTAATGTATCAAATGTGTTGTTAAAATTCCAACAACTTACTAATCAAAATAATACAAAAGAATTGCCTTACTATTTTCCTTTATACACTATAGAGATAAGCGTTTTTCAAGCCTATAGAGCACTCTAAATAGTGCGAGGGGAATTATGAATTT